>NZ_BAAGXS010000077.1:0-248573 GCF_054779715.1 Actinophytocola sediminis
CGCCATTGCTGGCGTACAGGGACCTGCGGCGCGAGGCGCTCTCGGCCTTCTTCGGCAACGGAGACATGCGTGCGACAGTTGTATTTGCAGCCGTATCTGCAGAATCTTTCTTAGACACGATGCTTCTTTATTTGATGTGGGAAGAAAAACTCACGCCCGAGATTGCGGCCACGAATTGGCATGGCAAGCTGTCCAATAGAGTCAAACGTGAATTCCAGATTCGACTAGGTGGAGTATGGGACTTGACGCGAGCGGGACTACTGAAGGGCTGGCATGTTAATGTCGGAAACCTCAGAAATCGGGCTGTTCACGGCGCCTATTTGCCAACATATGACGAGGCTGAGCTGGCACTGAAGAGCTTGGATGGACTTGTGGATCATTTCGTAGACGTTCTCGGAAACGCGCGGAATGTGTCCCGATATCCACGAACCTGTCTTGCGCTTCTCACTCGTGAAGAGATTAGTAGGCGCGGGTTGTGGACAAGGCGATTTACCGCAATATTAGATGATCCGAACGAGCCGCCATGGCAGGAAACATTTGGGCGGTGGCGCGAATGCTGGAGAAGGCTTCGTCAAGACGCTAATGACATCGAACGCGTTCCGGACGCTGATCACGCTAGTATCCTGGCAATATTTAGCGCTAGCGATGACATCGAGTGGATTCAACACGACCGAACCTCCGCAAAAGCGCGTCGTGTCCTTGTGGACCTGAATGATCTGAGCGAGACGGCAAAGGGTCAACTGGTAGAGATTAAGGCGCAAATTGGCGAGATAAACGATAGCGGTCGGTATTCACTTTTTCTCCATAATTCTCCGTCATGGTCGCCATTGTCAGGAGAGGAGTGGGTTGAGGAATACCACTTGGTTCCGATGACTGAGGTCATGGTCGACCGTAGCGATTACGTATCTTAGTCAAAGGCGTCGCTGTCCATCCAGCCCAGCTTTGGCAAAGCGTAGCTGTCAGGCGTTCAGGCGATGTGCAGAACTTGACTCTATAGGATCAGGGCGCGTCGCCGGTGGCGGCGCGCTGTGCCCGTCGCGTTGGAAGCGTGGTCTGCATCCATCGCGGCACGGGCGGCTTCCGCTCCGCTCACGCCGCCGGCCTGCGCGGCGCAGTCCACGGCCCGCGACGGGAGTGCCACCACCGGCGGCGCGAGGAACCACAGAGCCACAGAGCCACGGGCGCGGCTCCCTCGGCCTCAATCGTCTAACGCCGGGGCATCGGCATCAAGAGCGCTCCGCGTCGCTGACACGATGGCCGCAAGCGACCACTCTTGACACCGATACCCGGGCGCTACGTGACGGCCTCTACGAGGGAGCGGGGGACGTCTAGGCAGCACAAGATCAGGCCGTCTCCGGGCCGTCAGAGGTCGGGGAGCGGCGAGAAACGTCGAGCAGTATTCACCCAGGTCAGAGGCATGAAAGAGGCCCGGCTCCGAGAAGGGGCCGGGCCTGCGATCAGAACTGGTAGTACAGGAATGGGCTGAACGTGCCGGCTGCGATGAGGACGGCGGCGTAGAACAGGCCGGCGGTCATCACGGTGACGCGTAGGACGGTCGCGGGAATGCTCTGGGAGGACTCCAGCATCGGTCCGGTCACTGGGTGGGCTGGCATGAACACGATGACCAACGCCGCCAGCAGGATCAGCACGCGCTGGTTCGTGAACGCCTCTCCGACGACGTCGGTCACTCCGGTGAAGTCCGGTAGCAGCATGTTCCCGATCATCGTCAGCGCCTGCGCCAGGTCCGTCGACCGGAAGAACACCCAGCCGACCACCACGAGCACGAACGTCAGCGCACGGCGGCCGATCACTCCCGCACGGGACGTCGGCGCGTCGTCGAGCTGGTAGCCGCGTTCGATGATCAGTAGCGCTCCGTGATAAATGCCCCACACCAGATACGTCCAGTTCGCCCCGTGCCAGAAGCCCGTCAGCACGAACACGATCGACAGGTTCCGGTACGTCTTCGCGCTCCCGTGCCGGTTGCCGCCCAACGGGATGTACACGTAGTCCCGGAACCACCTCGACAGCGACATGTGCCACCGCCGCCAGAACTCCGTCACCGTCACCGACGAGTACGGCCGGGCGAAGTTCTCCGGCAGGCGGAACCCCAGCATCCGGCCAAGGCCGATCGCCATGTCCGAGTAGCCGGAGAAGTCGAAGTACAGCTGCAGCGTGTACGTCAACGCCCCCAGCCACGCCACCGCGAACGTCATCTCGTCGTTCGGGGTCGTGAAGCACGCCTCCACCACCGGGCTCAGGGAGTCGGCGATGATCACTTTCTTGCACAGGCCCAGCGCGAACCTCGGGAACCCCGCGGCCACGTCGTCGAGGCGGTGCGTGCGTGCCTGCGGGAGCTGGTCGGCGATCTCCCGGTACCGCACGATCGGGCCGGCGATCAGCTGCGGAAACATCGAGATGTACGTCGCGTACGCCACGGGCTGGCGCAGCGCCGGGCGCTCGCCGCGATAGATGTCCACGACGTAGGAGATGTTGTGGAACGTGTAGAACGAGATGCCGATCGGCAACAGCAGGTGCACCACCGGGAAGTCGCCACCGAACAGGTTGGCGAACCCGTCCAGCTGCTCGGTCAGGAAGCCCGCGTACTTCCACACCACCAGCGTCGCCACGTCGAACACGATCACCGCGATCAGCAGCCCGCGCTTGCGTCGCTTGGCCAGTGCCCAGTCGTCCGGTTCCAGTGCTTGGCCGGCCAGGAAGTTGACCACCATGCAGACGAACAGCAGGACCGTCGTTGGGCCGGCGCCCACGGCGTAGAACGTCAGGCTGGAGATCGCGACGATGCCGTTGCGCCACCCACGCGGGGCCAGCAGCACGAGCGCCAGCACCAGTGGAATGAAGATCCACAGGAACAGCGGGCTGGCGAACGACATCCGGTGACCTCAACCTCCCCCGAAAAGGACCTCTGGACCCTATCCGAGTGGTTCGGTCGTCTCAGCCATAAAGGCCCCTACACTCGCCCGGCCACCCGCCGGCGCCGTGCCACCTCGGCCAGTACCACGCCCGCGGCCACCGACGCGTTCAGCGACTCGACCCCGGCCGCCATCGGGATCGACACCGTCTCGTCGCAGGTCTCGCGGACCAGGCGGGACAGGCCGCGGCCCTCGGAGCCGATCACCACGACCAGGGGTGAGGTCGCCAGCGCCAGGCCGTCGACGTCGACGGTGCCGTCGGCGTCGAGGCCGACGATCATCATGCCCTCCTCGGCGTAGGCCCGGAGGGTGCGCGTGAGGTTCGTCGCCAGTGCTACCGGGATCTTGGCCGCCGTGCCGGCTGACGTTCGCCACGCCACCGCGGTCACGCCGGCGCTGCGTCGTTGGGGCAACAGCACCCCGTTGGCGCCGAAGGCGGCCGCCGAGCGGATCACCGCGCCGAGGTTTCTCGGGTCGGTCACGCCGTCCAGTGCCACCAGCAGCGCGGGCTCGGACGACTCGGCCGCCGCCTCGAGCAACTCGTCGGGGTGGGCGTACTCGAAGGGCGGCATCTGCAGCGACAGGCCCTGGTGCAGCGCGCCGCCGGTGAGCCGGTCCAGCTCGGGCTTGCCGACCTCGAGCACCGAGATGCCGCGGTCGGCGGCCAGCCGTACCGCCTCGGTCACCCGGTCGTCGGCGTCCACTCCCAGCTGCACGTACAGCGCGGTCGCGGGCACGTCGGCGCGTAGGCACTCCACCACCGGGTTGCGGCCGGCGACCAGCTCGGCCGTCGGCTTGTCCTTCGAGCGGCGTTGGGCCGACTTCGCCTGGGCGGCGGCGCGGCGCTGTGCGGGATGGCCTGGGCGGATGGTGGCCTTCGGGGTCGGGCCCCTGCCCTCCAGGCTTTTCGCGCGCTGTCCGCCGGAGCCGATGACCGCGCCCTTCTTGGTGCCGGTCTTGCGGATCGCGCCCCGGCGCTTGGAGTTTCCAGCCACGTCAGCTGTCCTTAAATGTCCATTGTGGACCGTCGGGGGTGTCCTCGACGGTGATGCCGGCGGCCAGCAACCGGTCCCGGATCGTGTCGGCGGCGGCGAAGTCGCGCTCCGCCCTGGCCAGCTGGCGGGCCGCCAGCTGCTCGCCGACCAGCGAGTCGACCGCCGCGGCGGCCTTCGAGTCCGCCACCGACGCCGAGGACCACTTGTCCGACAACGGGTCCAGGCCGAGCACCGCGGTCTGGGCGCGGACGACGGCGGCCGCCGCCCTGGCCGTCACTTCGCCGCCGGCGTCCAGCGCGGTGAAGCCGTGGCGCACGGTGTTGTGCACGACCGCCAACGCGGCCGGCGTGCCGAGGTCGTCGTCCATCGCCGCGGCGAACTCGGCCCCGACCTCGCCGGGAGCCACCGCGCCGGCTCGCTGCGCCACCCGGTGCACGAACGACTCGATCCGCTGGAAGGCACGCACCGACTCGTCGAGCGCGGCCTCGGAGAACTCGATGGTCGACCGGTAGTGCGGCGCCACCAGGTGGTAGCGCAGCTCCTGCGGCCGGTACCGCGCGCACAGCGCCGGGATCGACACCACGTTGCCGAGCGACTTCGACATCTTCTCGCCGGCCAGCCCGACCAGCCCGTTGTGCATCCAGAACCGGGCGAACCCGTAGCCGGCCGCCCGCGACTGCGCCAACTCGTTCTCGTGATGTGGGAACACCAGGTCCAGCCCGCCGCCGTGGACATCGAACTCGGCCCCGAGGTAGGTCAGCGCCATCGCCGAGCACTCCAGGTGCCAACCCGGCCGACCCGGCCCCCACGGCGTCGGCCACGAGGGCTCACCGGGGCGCGCGCGCTTCCACAGCGTGAAGTCGCGCGGGTCGCGTTTGCCATCGCCCGCCGACTCGCCCTGCTGGACCTCGTCGAGTTTCTGGCCGGACAGCGCGCCGTACTCGGCATAGGTGCCGACCGCGAAGTACACGTCACCGGCCGCGGCGTAGGCGTGCCCGTCGTCGATCAGCCGTCCCATCAGCTCGACCATCTGCGTGACGTGCCCGGTGGCGCGCGGCGCGATCGAGGCCGGCAGCACCCCGAGCACCTCGTAGGCCTCGTCGAACGCGCGCTCGAAGGTCGCCGACCACTGCCACCACGGCACGTTCTGCTCGGCGGCCTTGCGCAGGATCTTGTCGTCGATGTCGGTGACGTTGCGCACCAGCGTGACCTCGAGCCCGGCGTGGCGCAGCCAGCGGCCGAGCACGTCGTAGTTCAGCGCGCTGCGCACGTGGCCGATGTGCGGCGGACCCTGCGGAGTCGGTCCACACACGTAGATCGACGCCGCCCCAGGCCGCACGGTGGTGAACTCCCGCGCGCGACGGCTCGCGCTGTCGTACAGATGCAGGCTCACGGTGTCTTCCTCGTCAGGACTCGTCGGGCGGGCGCGGAGGTGGCGCGGCCCCAGAGAGCCTAGCCGCGTGGTAGGACACAGGCGGTGGCCACCGCCGCGACACCCTCGCCCCGGCCGGTCAGGCCGAGCCCGTCGGTGGTCGTGCCCGACACCGACACCGGCCCGCCGACGGCCTCGGACAGCGTCCGCTCGGCCTCCGTCCGCCGGGTGCCGATCCGCGGCGCGTTGCCGATGACCTGGACCGCGGCGTTGCCGACCCGGTAGCCGGCGGCGTCCAGCCTGGCCCGCACCTCGGTGAGCAGCGCTACCCCGTGCGCGCCGGCCCAGCGTGGGTCGCCGGTGCCGAACACCGCGCCGAGGTCGCCGAGACCGGCCGCGGACAGCAGCGCGTCGCACAGTGCGTGCGCGGCGACGTCGCCGTCGGAGTGTCCGGCGCAGCCGTCGACGTCCTCCCAGCGCAACCCGGCCAGCCAGCACTCCCGGCCGGGCTCGATCGGGTGCACGTCGGTGCCGATGCCGACTCTGGGGGTCATGCCGGCACCCCGAACAGGGCGCCGGCCACGGTCAGATCGAACGCGGTGGTGATCTTCATGGCGGCAGGATGCCCGGGCACGGTCGACACCGCGGCATCGGTCCGCCCGCGCAGCTCCTCGACCGCGAAGCCCTGCGGGCCCTGCACGACGCGCAGGGCCGTGCGGTCCACGGTTGCGGTGACGTTCTCGGCCGCGTCCACTCGCTTGACGGTGTCCGTGACCGGGAGCACCGGCACGACCGCCCGCGCGCCGGCGGCCACCTCGGCGGCGACCGCACGGATCAGCTCGGGCGGGGTGAACGCTCTGGCGAGGTCGTGCACGAGCACGGCCGTCGTCCTCGGCGACTCGCCGAGCGCGGCGTCCAACGCGCGGCGCACGGACTCGGTACGGTCGGCGCCGCCGGATACCACGAGCGCGTCCAGGCCGGCCTCGCCCAGGGCCGCGCGCACAGCGTCGGTGGCCGACGCCGGGGCAGCGACGACGACACGCCGCACACAACCCGCGGCGTGCAGGCGGCGTACGGCGTGGACGACGAGGGGCACCCCGTTGACCGGCACCAGTGCTGTGGGGCCCTTGACGCCGAGACGCTCGCCCCTGCCAGCGGCGGGAACGAGCGCGACGGTCGATGCCGACAACGCCGGGTCGTCGGACTTGATTCGGTTGTTGCTCAGGGCGGCTAGACGGATGCCGTGGCGAGGACCTCGTCGAGGATGACCTCGGCCTTGCCCTCATCCGTGCCCTCGGCCAGCGCCAACTCACTGACGAGGATCTGCCGTGCCTTCGCGAGCATGCGCTTCTCGCCGGCGGACAATCCGCGATCCTTCTCGCGCCGCCAGAGGTCGCGCACCACTTCGGCCACCTTGTTCACATCGCCGGAGGCGAGTTTCTCGAGGTTGGCCTTGTACCGCCGGGACCAGTTGGTCGGCTCCTCGGTGTGAGGAGCACGCAGAACATCGAAGACTCGGTTGAGACCTTCCTGGCCGACGACATCCCGAACACCGACGATCTCGGCGTTGTCAGCGGGAACGCGTACAGTGAGGTCACCCTGAGCGACCTTGAGGACGAGGTACTTCTTTTCCTCGCCCTTGATCACTCGGGTCTCGATTGCTTCGATGAGTGCGGCACCGTGGTGCGGGTAGACGACGGTCTCTCCGACCTTGAAAACCATGTGTCCTCTGCCCCTTTCGCTGACTCCATCTTAACACGCTCGGACGTGGGGGTGTATCCGACCCGTGATCTGTTACCGCAGGTCAGCCCATGCGTGAGCATTGGTTCTAGGGCTTGACAAACCCGCTCCAGGCGTGCTCGACCATCTCTGTTGAGGAATGTGCTGTGCGCCACCGCTGATCTACTTAGGACGGGAAATAAGCGAACTCGGTTGGGGCGACTGGGAGACCACTCGATCGAGGTGTCGGTGCGTCCCGCTACTCTTCCGCGTGAGTAGGCATGCCCGAGGAAGGACCGCGATGGTGAGTCGTTCGACCGGAACGCTGCGCAGGATCGTGCCGGCGGTGGCCGTTTCCCTCTCGGCCCTGCTCGTCGGGTGCTCGGCGGGACAGGTCACCCAGACCGACTCGATCGAACCCGCGGTCAACGGCAACCGGGGCGACGTCGGCGACATCGCCCTGCGCGACACGCTGCTCGCCTACCCGGAGTCCGGCGACTACCGCGAGGACGACGACGCCCCGCTGGTGCTCACGATCGTCAACACCGGCGACGCGGCCGACGAGCTGGTCTCGGTGTCCAGCCCGGCGGCCAGGGAGGTCGAGCTGATCGGCGACCCATCGTTGCCGGGCAGGACGTCGCTGCACGTGGTCGTGCCGGACGAGTCGACCGAGACCACCGAGTCGTCGGCGCCGTCGGACACCTCGACGCCGGAGACCTCGGAGTCCTCGGAGACCGACGCCACCGACCCGTCCGCGCCGCCGTCGGCCAGCGAGTCGCCGTCGGCCACCGAGAGCGCCGAGCTGGAGACCGAGATCGGCCGGATGAGCATCGTGCTCACCGGGCTGGTCCAGGACCTGCCGCCGGGTCGCAACGTCCCGGTCACGTTCGTCTTCGCCAACGCCGGCCAGATCACGGTGAACCTGCCGATCGCCACGCCGACGACCTCGCGCCCGGACCCGACCGACGACGGGGAGGACAGCGGTCACTGACCGCCTCCCCCCGACTGTCGGTGCCCGGCCGTAGGTTGTCGCCGTGGCCAAGAACACGCGTGCGAACAAGCCCGGATACCGCTGTGCCGAATGCGGACACGAGTCCGCCAAGTGGTTCGGCCGGTGTCAGGAGTGCCAGGCCTGGGGCACGCTCGAAGAGGTCGGTGTCCCCAACCGGGCCGTGATGGCCAAGATCGCCGCCGGCGCGCCGGCCACGCCGGCCAGGCGGATCGCCGAGGTCGATGTCGAGACCGCCAGGGCCAGCCTGACCGGGGTCTCCGAGCTCGACCGGGTCCTCGGTGGCGGCCTGGTGCCCGGCGCGGTGGTGCTGCTCGCCGGCGAACCAGGAGTCGGCAAGTCGACATTGCTGCTCGAGGTGGCCTACCAGTGGGCGGCCAGGGACGGTGGCGCGAGCCCGTCGCTGTACGTGACCGGTGAGGAGTCCGCCGGCCAGGTGCGGTTGCGCGCCGAACGGACCGGCAACGTGCACGACGCGATGTACCTGGCCGCCGAGAACGACATCGGCGCGGTCTTCGGCCATGTCGACGCGGTCAAACCGGGCCTGCTGGTGGTCGACTCGGTGCAGACGCTCGGGACCGCCGAGGTCGACGGCACCCCGGGCGGGGTGACCCAGGTACGCGCGGTCACCGCCGCGCTGGTCGCGCTGGCCAAGGAGCGCGGGCTGCCGGTCGTGCTGGTCGGGCACGTCACCAAGGACGGCGCCATCGCCGGCCCGCGTGTGCTGGAACACCTGGTCGACGTCGTGCTGCACTTCGAGGGCGACCGGCACACCTCGCTGCGCATGGTGCGCGGGGTGAAGAACCGGTTCGGCCCGGCCGACGAGGTCGGCTGCTTCGAGCTGGTCGACGAGGGCATCCTCGGCGTGACCGACCCGTCCGGCCTGTTCCTCAACAAACGGGAGACCGGGGTCGCCGGCACCGCGGTCACCGTCGCGGTCGAGGGCAAACGGCCGCTGCCCGGCGAGGTGCAGGCGCTGGTGTCCAAGTCGGCGCTGCCCGCGCCCCGGCGGGCGGTCAGCGGGCTGGACTCGGCCAGGGTCGCGATGGCGCTCGCGGTGCTGGAGCGTCGCGGCGGGATCCGGCTCGCCGACCACGACGTGTTCACCGCCACCGTCGGCGGGATGCGGATCCACGAGCCGGCCGCCGACCTGGCGCTCGCGCTCGCCGTCGCCTCGGCGGCCAAGGACATCGCGCTGCCGGCCGACCTGGTGGTGCTCGGCGAGGTCGGCCTCGCCGGGGAGGTGCGGCGGGTGTCCGGGGTCAAGAACCGGCTGGCCGAGGCGGCCCGGCTGGGGTTCACCAGGGCGCTGGTGCCCCCGGACGCCGGGGTCATCCCGCCGGGCATCCAGGCCATCGTCACGCCGAACATCGGGGCGGCGTTGCGCGCCCTCTACGAGGTGGCCGAGGTTCCTAGCTGACGGTCGCTACGTGACGGCGTCCTGCTGGCTGGCCGGCTGGAGCGCCTCCAGGAACGACCTCGCCCAGCGGTCGACGTCGTGGGTCAACACCTGGCGGCGCAGGGCGCGCATCCGCCGCCTGCCCTCGGCCGGGTCGAGGGTCAGCGCGGCGTGCATGGCGTTCTTCACCCCGTCCAGGTCGTGCGGGTTGACCAGGAACGCGCTGGTCAGCTCGGCCGCGGCGCCGGCGAACTCGGACAGCACCAGCGCGCCGCCGAGGTCGTGGCGGCAGGCGACGTACTCCTTGCAGACCAGGTTCATGCCGTCGCGGACCGGGGTCACCAGCATCACGTCGGCCGCGGAGAAGAACGCCACCAGCTCCTTGCGGTTGATCGACTGGTGCAGGTAGTGCACCACCGGCCGGCCGACCCTGGCGAACTCGCCGTTGATCCGGCTGACCACCTGCTCGATCTCGCCGCGCATCCGCTGGTAGTGCTCGACCCGCTCCCGGCTCGGGGTGGCCAGCTGGACCATCACGACCTCGGCCGGGTCGACCCTGCCCTGCTCCAACAACTCCTGCAGCGCGTAGAGCCGCAGGTCGATGCCCTTGGTGTAGTCCAGCCGGTCCACGCCCAGGATGATCTTGCGCGGGTTGCCGAGGTCGGCGCGGATCTGTCTGGCCCGCTGGATGACCTCCCGGCTTCTGGCCATGGTGTCCAGGCCGGGGGAGTCGATCGAGATCGGGAACGCGCCGACACGCACCGAGCGGTCGCCGACCTGCACCACACCGGGCCGGGTACGCACCCCGACGGCCCCTCGGCTTGGCTCGAGGCCGATCAGCCGGCGGGCCAGCCACAGGTAGTTCTGCGCGCCACCCGGCCGGTGGAAGCCGACCAGATCGGCGCCGAGCAGCCCACGGATGATCTCCGCACGCCAGGGGAGCTGCATGAACAGCTCCGTCGGTGGGAACGGGATGTGCAGGAAGAAGCCGATACGCAGGTCCGGGCGCAGGTCGCGGAGCATCGCCGGCACCAGCTGGAGCTGGTAGTCCTGAACCCAGATCACCGCCCCCGGCGCGGCGATCTGGGCGCACGCCTCGGCGAAGCGCCGGTTCACCCGCACGTAGGCCTCCCACCAGTCCCGGTCGAAGACCGGGGTGGCGACCACGTCGTGGTAGAGCGGCCACAGCGTGGCGTTGGAGAAGCCCTCGTAGTAGTCGCGGACCTCGTCGCTGCTCAGCGTCACCGGGTGCAGCCAGATGCCGTCGTCGGCGAACTTCTCCACCTTGACGTCCGGCACGCCCGGCCAGCCGACCCAGGCGCCGCTGTGCGCGCGCAGGAACGGCTCCAGGGCGCTCACCAGGCCGCCGGGACTGTGTTTCCACCGCTCGGTCCCGTCCGGCAACCGCTCAAGGTCGACCGGTAGCCGGTTGGCGACCACGATGAAGTCGGCGTCGCCACCGTCGGGCAGGTCGGTCGTGCTGTCAGTCGTCACGCCGCGCGTGCCTCCCTCGAAACCCCGTCAACGTTCGAGATTAGTCAAGTTCGCACGGTATTGGGTGATATGGCCGTTGGTATCACTAGAAAGCACGGTTACTCCAACCGCCGCCTGGTCGGCCGCAGCGGCCCGGCGAGCCGGGGTCCGGACAGCCGGCGCTCCAGCCGGCCGAGGCCGTAGCGCACCGGCTGCGCCAGGTACTCGCCGAGCACCACGCCCGCGGCCAGCGCCAGCGCGATCGACGCGGCGAACATCAGGGTCGGCAGTCCGGTCAGCGTCCGCTCGACGGCCATCTCGAACAGCGCCCGGTAGGTGGTGAGCCCCGGCAGCAGCGGCACCATGCCGGCCACCGCGACCACCAGCGGCGGGATGCGCAGCCGCCGGGAGATCAGGCCGCCGGCGAAGCCGATCGCGGTCGCCGCGATGGCCGAGGACGCGATCTGGCCGAAGCCGCCGAGGGTCAGCAGGCTGTAGCCGCCGGCACCGGTGGCCCCGGCCACCGCGGCGACCAGCACCGCGCGCGGGGTGGCGTAGCTGGCCAGGGCGAAGCAGCCGGCCGCAGCCGCGCCGGCCACCGTCTGCAGCGGCAGCAGCAGCGCCGAGGGGGTGACCGGCTCGGCCAGCGCCTGGGGCGGCAGGCCGAGTCTGACCGCGACGTTCAGCGCGAGCACCACCCCGGCGATCAGCCCGGCGGTCATCATCGAGACCTCTATGGTGCGCCCGGCCGCGGTGACGTTGTAGCCGGTGATGGCGTCCTGCACGGTCGAGACCAGCGACAGCCCGGACAGCAGCACGGTGATCGACGCGGCGACCGCCATCGTCGGGCGCACCTCGTCGGGCAGGATGCCGCTCGCGACCAGGGCGAGCGCGCCACCGGTGGCCAGCGCGCCACCGACGACCTGTTGGAAGAAGAACGGCAGCGCGCGCCGGTTGAGCAGCCTGCCGACCCGGTCGATCACCGCGGTGATCAAGGCCGCGAACAGCGCCATGACCGGCTCGCCGCCGATCATCACGGTGATCGCGGCGGCCATGCCGGCGTAGGCCGCGGTGGCCAGCCAGCGTGGGTAGGGGTGGGGCGCGTTGGTCAGCTTGTTGAGCTCGATGTGCGCCGCCCGCACCGGCACCCGGCCGCGGGTGATGTCCCGGACCAACTGCTCGACCAGCGCCAGCCGGGTGTAGTCGAGGCTGCGCGTGCGGACCACCCGCAGCGAGGTGATCGGCGGGTAGTCGACGCCGCGGTGACAGGTCACGGTGATGGACGTGAAGATCACGTCGACCTCGCAGTGCGGCAACCCGTACGCGTTGGCCACGGCGATGATGGTGGCCGTCGCGTCGGAGGCGCCCGCGCCGGAGGACATCTGCACCTCGCCGATCCGCACCGCCAGATCGAGTACGAAGTGGACGGTCGCCTCGTCCGGCGGCGCCGGACCCTGGACCGCGGGGACCTGCTGGTCGGTTCGTCTCTCGCGGAGAAACCTTGGCTGGTCGTGTACACGAGCGGACCGGTTCCGCTGCGTGAACCACACCGCTGTCACCTCCAAGCTCGGCGCGAGTTTCGACGTTATCCCAGGGGGCATCGACCTGGGCAGGTTCAGTGTTATGGCGTGTGCACGTGGCGTCGACCACGTGACCTACGATGAGCACCGGCCACCTTGCGTGGCCGGGCCGCTGTAGCTCAATCGGTAGAGCACTCGCCTTGTAAGCGAACGGTTGCGGGTTCAAGTCCTGTCAGCGGCTCCACCAGCGCGTCATCCCCCTTTCGGGGTACATCAGGTGTGGCCTACGGGCCCCGGGGAAGTCCTGATCAACGCGCACGTCCGTTGGGGTCGTGCCGGTCTCGCCGGAAAGGGGGCGGTGACTGTGTCGTCAGCACCCGCGCTCGCGGCTATGGACTACGGGCAAAACCTCAGTCAGGGGTTCTCGGACGCCTGGAACTCCGTCGCGACGTTCGTTCCGAAGCTCATCGGGTTCCTGGTGGTCCTGGTCATCGGGTGGATCATCGCGAAAGCCGTCGCGAAACTCGTCGACAAGGTGCTCGAACGAGTCGGCTTCGACCGCGTGGTCGAACGCGGTGGCATCAAACGCATGCTGGAGAAGAGCAAGTACGACGCCTCGGACATCATCGCGAAGCTGGTCTACTACGCGATCCTGTTGATCGCGCTGCAGATCGCGTTCAGTGTCTTCGGCCCGAACCCGGTCAGCGCGATGCTCACCGCGGTGGTCGCGTGGCTGCCGCTGGCCGTGGTCGCCATCGTGATCGTGGTGGTGGCGGGTGCGATCGCCAAGGCGGTCAAGGACCTGATCACCAACGCGCTCGGCGGGCTGTCCTACGGGCCGCTGCTCGGCACCCTGGCCTCGGTGTTCATCTGGGGTCTCGGCATCATCGCGGCGCTGAACCAGATCGGCGTGGCCACCGCGGTCACCATGCCGGTGCTGATCACCGTGCTCGCCATCGTCGCCGGTATCGCGATCGTCGGTGTCGGTGGTGGTCTGGTGCGCCCGATGCAGAGCCGCTGGGACCGGTGGCTCGACCGGGCAGAGGACGAGGTCCCGCAGGCCAAGGCGGCGGCGACCGACGCCTACCAACGTGGCCGCGAGGACGCGCGCCGGTCGACCTCCGGTTCGGGTTCCCAGCAGAGCGGTGAGCGCACCTCGGTGCGTGCCGGTCAGGCCAGGAGCGGCGGTTCCGGCCAGCACCACGCGGCACACGCGGCACCGGAGGGCAGGCCGTCAGGCGGCACTACCACCGGCAGCACCGGTACCAGCTCCACCGGTACCAGCTCCACCGGTACCACCGGGCGGATGCCACCGCCGCCGGACAAGCCGCCCAACCTGCGTCCGCGTGATCGCTGACCAGGGACAACGACAGACACGCCCACTGAGGTGACGAGACAGCAGGCGACGGCCGGCGGCATCAGCCCCGGCCGTCGCCGCTTGTCCGTACCGGCAAGGGCCAATGCCTTGAATGCCCCATTCGGGACGTTGAACGTCGCCAATGCCTCATTCAGGGCATTGCCGGGTCAGGCCAGTGAGGGCAGGCCGTCGACCGAGGGCACCGGCAGACCGGTACGCAGGTCCTTGGCCAGCGCGCACACCGCGACCAGCCGCACGCTGATCCAGTCGGCCCTGGCCCAGCCGTCCCGGTCGTCGGGCACCCGGAGCTGGTCGCCCCGCTCCCGCACGTGGTCGAGCACACCCTGGGCGTAGCCGGCGAGCAGTACCGGGCCGGCCACCCCCGTGCCCTCGACCCCGATGCTGAGAATGTCGCGTACCGCCGCCGTGTGCTGGTCGACCTCGGCCGCCAGCCCAGGCGTGTGCCCGGCCGCGACGAGGCCGGCGCCGACCTGGTCGTGCAACCGGTCCAACAGCCGGTGCGCGAACCGCTCCAGCCGACGAACCCGCATGTAGATCACCTACTCACGCTCGAAAACACCCGGGCGTGTCTAACACGCCGCCACCGCCGGTTCCGAGCCGAAGTGTGCGGTGACACAGTTTGCCGGCGGTCGCGGGCGAGCACGATGTCGAGTGCCGGCCGGCGGGTCCGACTTCCTCACGAACCGGATACGCACATCGAGGAGAGTGACATGAAGTACTTGCTGATCATGCAGGTCAACCCGGCTGTGCTGGCGGCGTTGACCGAGGAGGAGCACAACATGATCATGACCGGGCACGAGGAGTTCATGCGGGTCACCAAGGAGTCCGGCGAGTTCATCGGCACTCAGGCGCTCGCCGATCCGGCCAACTCGACCACTCTGCGTGGCACCGGCGCTCAGCCGGCGGTGACCGACGGCCCGTTTCTCGAGGCCAAGGAGTACATGGGCGGCTTCTATCTGGTCGACTGCGAGGACCAGCGGCGGGCCGTCGAGCTCGCCGGCATGATTCCGGACACATCGGTGGCTGGGATGGCCGTCGAGGTGCGCCCGGTGATGTTCTCGGCCGGGTTCGAGGGCTGACCGCCGCGTTGCCCATGAGTACGGAGCGTGTCGAGAACCTGCTGCGCGAGCTCGCGCCGCGGGTTCTCGCCGTGCTCGTCCGCCGGCACGGCCAGTTCGACGCCTGCGAGGACGCCGTCCAGGAGGCGCTGCTCGCCGCGGCGACCCAGTGGCCGGTCGATGGCGTGCCGAGCGAGCCGGCCGGCTGGCTGGTCACGGTCGCCGGCAGGCGGCTGACCGACCTGTGGCGCAGCGAGTCCGCCCGGCGCAGGCGGGAGGAGACGGTCACGCGGCCCTACCACGAGCTGATGTCGCCCGACCCGGCCGACGAGTTCGCGCGCCAGGACACCGACGACACCCTCACCCTGCTGTTCCTGTGCTGCCATCCGGCGGTCTCCGCGCCATCGCAGCTGGCGCTGACCCTGCGCGCGGTCGGCGGGCTGACCACCGACGAGATCGCCGGCGCGTTCCTGGTGCCGGAGTCGACGATGGCCCAGCGGATCAGCCGCGCCAAGCAGAAGATCAGACAGGCGGGTGCCACGTTCACCATGCCGGCCGGCCCGGAGCGCACCGAGCGGCTCGCGGTCGTGCTGCACGTGCTGTACCTGATCTTCAACGAGGGCTACACCGCGACCTCCGGGCCCGACCTGCAGCGGGTCGAGCTGACGACCGAGGCGATCCGGCTGACCAGGCAGGTCCACCGGCTGCTGCCGGCCGACGGCGAGGTGGCCGGCCTGCTCGCGCTGATGGTGCTCACCGACGCCCGCCGGGCGGCCAGGGTGGCGCCCGACGGCGGGCTGGTGCCGTTGGCCGAACAGGACCGCGACCGCTGGGACCAGGAGCTGATCGCGGAGGGTACCGAGCTGGTCGCGCGGACGCTGGCGACCGCGGGACTCGGCCCGTACCTGCTGCAGGCCGCGATCGCGGCGGTGCACGCCGAGTCGAGCGGCGACCGGGACACCGACTGGGCGCAGATCCTGGTGTTGTACGGGATCCTCGACCGGATCGCGCCCAACCCGATGGTCACGCTGAACCGGGCGGTGGCCACCGCTATGGTGCACGGTCCGCGGGCTGGGCTGGATCTGCTCGACGAGCTGGCACAGGACAAGAGGATCGTTGGGCACCACCGGCTCGACGCGGTTCGCGGGCACCTGCTTGAGTTGGCGGGCGAACGCGACCAGGCCCGCGTGCACTACGAGCTGGCCGCGCGGCGCACGGTCAGCCTGCCGGAGCGGCGCTATCTGAACGGGAAGGCCGCGAGGATGAGGATGCGGAAAACATCAGGATGATATTGGGGTAAACCCCGTAGTGCCCTGCCCCCGACGCTCGTAGCGTCGGAATCGGTCTAGTCTCGCGAACTACGGGAGTTAGGGGGTTGTCATGAAGCTTAAGGATCGGCTTGTCGGGTTGGTGACCCGCTGGTATCTGGCCCGTGCACAGCGCAAGGGGTTCGATCTGTCGAAGATGGCCATGTTGCCGGACTCGGCGTTGATGAGCCTGCGGCGCGACGGTCTCGATCCGGTGCCGGAGCTGGGTGAGGTGCGGGACCGAGAACCCGTCAGCAAGATCAACATCCCGTTCGGGGTGAACGTCTGGCTGGTCAGCGGGTACGAGGAGGCCAAGGCCGTCCTCGCCAACTCGAAGGGCTACAGCAACGACTTCGCCAACCTCGGCAAGCACGGCGCGTCGGAGAGCCACAGCCCTGGCGGTCTCGGCTTCGCCGACCCGCCGGAGCACACCCGGCTGCGCAAGCTGCTGACGCCGGAGTTCACCATGCGCCGGCTCGCCCGGCTCACCCCGGGCATCAAGGCCATCGTCGACCAGCAGCTGGACGTGATGGCCGCCGCCGACGGCCCGGTCGACCTGGTTGAGCACTTCGCGCTGCCGATCCCGTCGCTGGTGATCTGCGAGCTGCTCGGCGTCCCCTACGAGGAGCGCCGCGACTTCCAGCACCTGTCGATGGCCCGCTTCGACCTGTTCAGCGGTGCGACGGCCTCGCTCGGCGCGATCAGCGAGTCGCTCGACTACCTGCGCGACGTGGTCAAGAAGCAGCGCGAGCAGCCGGGCGACGGGCTGCTCGGCATGATCATCAAGGAGCACGGCGACCAGGTCGACGACTCCGAGCTGGCCGGCCTCGCCGACGGCGTGCTGACCGGTGGCTTCGAGACCACGGCCAGCATGCTGGCCCTCGGCGCGCTGGTGCTGCTCCAGGACGACAAGGCCTTCAGGCTCGTCCACGACGACGACGCCGCGATCCACAACTTCGTCGAGGAGCTCCTGCGCTACCTCACGGTGGTCCAGGTGGCCTTCCCGAGGTTCGCCCGCGAGGATCTCGAACTTGCCGGCAAGCGGATCTCGGAGGGCGACGTCATGATCGTCTCCCTGTCCGGCGCCAACCGCGACCCCAAGCTCGGCGACAACCTGGAGGTCGTCGACCCGACCAGGCCGGCCACCTCGCACCTGGCCTTCGCCCACGGCGTCCACCGCTGCATCGGCGCCGAGCTGGCCAGGATGGAGCTGCGGGCCGCCTACCCGGCGCTGGTCCGCCGCTTCCCGACGATGCGCCTGGCCACCCCGGCCGAGTACCTCGACTACCGCAAGGTCTCCATCGTCTACGGCCTCGACCGGTTACCCGTGCTGCTGGACTGACTCGGCCGGCTGGCTCGTGGGGGCGAGCCGGCGGCGGGGCCGGATCGGCATCCGGTCCCTGGCCACGAGCTGCTTGGCCAACGGCGAGCGCAGCAGCACCTCGACGATCACCAGCGAGAGCAGGTACACCGCGAGCAGCAGCAGCGGCACCCGGATCAGGGTGTACGGGATCAGCGCGAACAGCTCCGGGGTGAACCACTGGCCGAGCAGCCAGATGGCGAGCGGGTGCACCGCGTAGACCCCGAACGCGCGCACCGAACCCGCGTCGACCACCTTCGCCAGCAGGTCGGTGTCCTTCCTGCGGGACAACCACATCGAGCCGACCACGTACAGCCCCACGATCATCGCCAACGCGGGTACCACCTGCACCGGGTGCACGGCCATGGCCGCCGCCTGGGGCGGCGTGCCCAGCTCGTAGACCCGCACGTAGAAGATCACCCCGGTGGCGGCGAGGCCGGCGGCCGCGATCATGGCGAGCAGTCGCAGATGCGCCAGCACCCAGGCGTGCATCCGCTCGTAGTGCACCGCGGCCAGCGCGCCGATGACCGCGAACCCGATGTACATCGGCAACAGGGTGAAGCTGCGGCCCCAGAGCATCCAGCCGAACCAGCCCGGCAGCGCCGGCACCCAGGTCACCAGCGCCATGTAGCCCAACTGCACGACCCAGGCCCCGGCGAACAACTTCCCGTGGTGGCCCTCGGTCCGGCGCACGACCCAGCGCAACACCGGGAACAGGAGGTAGATCTGCATCGAGATCAACAGGAAGTACAGGTGGAACCAGCTCGAGCCGTAGACGACGTTCTCCACGACCCACTTGGCCGTACCCAGGACCCCGCGCCACTCGGTGGTCGCCACGATCAGCGACAGGTACACCCCCGACCACAACAGGTACGGCAGCACCACCAGGCCGAAACGTCGCCGGTAGAACGGCAGGATGCCCTCGTCACGGCGGTAGTAGCCGAGGAAGAGCACGAAACCGGTGATGGCGACGAAGGCGTATCTCGTGTAATGCATGAGGTACGCGAGACCGCCGCCGGGGACGGTGGTCAGGAACACCACGGTGCCAACCGTGTGTACCAGGACCACACAGGCGAAGGTCACCACCCGCATGAGATCGACGTGGTGTTTACGTGGCCGCGATACCGTGCGCGGTGTCGTCATGACCTGTTCCTGCCGTTGGGGACACGGGAGCACATCGCGACGGCAGCCGCCGCGGATCGTCGTCTTTGACGGGCGATACAGTTCGGCTCTGCCGCAGTGTGCCAGCCTCCGGTGATGTGCTCGCGCACCCACCCCTTTGCGAGAGAGTCGAACGTCCGTGACCGTTGAACCCCTGCGCGAAAGCCGAGGGACGCGCCATGACCGCTGAGGCCCTTTCCGCCGAGCTGCGCCGAGCGATCGTCCAGATCGCCCGCACGCCCCGGCTACTGGTCGCCTGCGACTACGACGGCACCCTGGCGCCGATCGTCGAGAACCCGGAACAGGCCAGGCCGATGAACGAGTCGGTCGGCGCGTTGCGTTCGCTTGCCGGGCTGCACGAGACCACCACCGCGGTGATCTCCGGCCGGGCGCTGCGCGACCTCGCCACGCTGTCCCGCCTGCCCTCCGAAGTGCATCTGGTCGGTAGCCACGGATCCGAGTTTGACATCGGCTTCGTGCACGCGCTCGATGAGAGCGCCCGCGATCTGCACCGCCGCATGGAGACCGAGCTGGAGCGGATCGTCTCCGGCGAGGTGGGTGTCCACCTCGAGGTCAAGCCGGCCAGCGTCGCCGTGCACACCCGGCGCGCCGAGCGGGCGGTCGGCGACCGGGTCAACGAGGCCGTCCGCTCCGGTCCGTGCACCTGGGGCGGTGTGCAGGTGACCGAGGGCAAGGAGGTCATCGAGCTGGCCGTGGTGCAGACCGACAAGGGCAAGGCGCTGGACATCCTGCGCCACCAGGTCGGCGCCACCGCGGCCGTGTTCGTCGGCGACGACGTCACCGACGAGAAGGCCTTCGCCCGGCTGTCCGGCCCGGACCTCGGCATCAAGGTCGGCCCGGGGGAGACCCTCGCCGGGTTCCACATCGCCGACCCGGCCGAGGTCGCCATGGTGCTCGCGTTCCTCCTCGAGGAGCGGCGCAACTGGCTCTACGGCGAGCAGGCCCCGCCGATCGAGCGGCTGACCATGCTCGCCAGCGAACGCTCGGTCGCCCTGCTCACCCCCGACGCCCGGCTGACCTGGCTGTGCCACCCGGAGCCCGACTCGGCCGCGGTGTTCGCCGACCTGCTCGGCGGCCAGTCCGCCGGCAACTTCGCCATCACCCCGGAACGCGGTGGGCTGCCGCTCGGCCAGCGCTACCTGTCCGGCTCGATGACCGTCGAGACCCGGTGGTCGGGCCTGCTGGTCACCGACTACCTCGACCATTACTCCCTGCCGCACCGCACCGACCTGGTGCGGGTCATCTCCGGCAACGCCCCCGCGGTCGTGGAGTTCGCGCCGCGCCCGGAGTTCGCCCAGGTCCAGGTGCGCCTGATCCAGTCACCGGAGGGGCTGCGGGTGCTCGGCACCTCCGACCCGGTCGCGTTGCGCGCCCCCGGCATCACCTGGGAGGTCACCTCCGACGGCATGCACGACACCGCCCGCGCGGTCGTGCACCCGACGCCGGAGCGGCCGATCGTGCTGGAACTGCGCTGTGGCACCAACGACCTCGACCCGCACGAGGTGCCGGAGCCCGAGCGCGCTGCCCGCTCGGCCGCGTACTGGACCGAGTGGCTCGACGGGCTGACCCTGCCGCCGGTGGAGAAGGACCTGGTCGCCCGCTCCGCGCTCACCCTGCGCGGCCTGTGCCACTCGGAGACCGGCGCGATCATGGCGGCGGCCACCACCTCGCTGCCAGAGGAGCTCGGCGGCATCCGCAACTGGGACTACCGCTACTGCTGGCTGCGCGACGGCGCGATGACCGCGAAGGCGCTGGTGTCGGTCGGCTCGACGGGCGAGGCCGAGGGCTTCCTGAACTGGTTGCACGGCGTGCTCACCACCCTGCCCGGCCCGGAGCTGCTGCACCCGCTGTACACCATCGCCGGCACCACGCTGCCGGCCGAAGCTGTGATCGACACCCTGCCGGGGTACGCCGGTTCGCGGCCGGTGCGCGTCGGCAACCTGGCCAACCAGCAGGTGCAGCTGGACGTGTTCGGCCCGGTCGTCGACCTGGTGGCCGCGCTGTCCGAGGCACGCGGCAAGGTCACCGACGACGACTGGCGGATGGTCTGCGCGATGGCCGAGGCGGTCGCCCGCCGCTGGCACGAGCCAGACCACGGCATCTGGGAGGAGCGGCATCGACCGCGCCACCACGTGTACTCGAAGGTCATGTGCTGGCTCACGATCGACCGCGCGGTCAAGCTGGCCGAGGCCTACGACCGGGACGTCGACCCGACCTGGCCGGGCCTGCGCGACCAGATCGCGCAGGACGTGCTGACCAAGGGCTGGAACAACGAGGTCCGCTCGTTCACCACCGCCTACGACGGCACCGACCTGGATGCCGCGACGCTGCTGATCGGCATGGTCGGCCTGCTCGACCCGAGCGACGAGCGCTTCCACGCCACGGTCACCGCGACCGAGGCGGAGCTGCGCAGCGGCTCGACGGTCTACCGCTACCACCGCGACGACGGGCTGCCCGGCAACGAGGGCGGCTTCCACCTGTGCGCGGCGTGGATGATCGAGGCGTACCTGCTGACCGGCAGGCGCACCGAGGCGGAGGACCTGTTCGCGCAGATCGTCGACGCCGCCGGGCCGACCGGGCTGCTGCCCGAGGAGTACGACCCGGTCGCCGAACGCTCGCTCGGCAACCACCCGCAGGCCTACTCCCACCTCGGCCTGATCCGCTGCGCGCAACTGCTCTCGCGGTAGCCGTGAACGCCCGACGGGTCATCGGGTAACAGCTGATGTGCGGACGTTGACCCCAGGACAGCCGCCCGACGACGAGCCGGCGCAGCGGGACCGCCCGTATCTGGGCGGACCCGATCCGGTGGCCGAGTTCGGGCGGCTGTTCGACGCCTACGTGGACACCGGGGAGTTCGTCGGCACCCGCGAGTTCTCCGAGTCCGTGTCCACGGCGGTCATCGACGGGCAGGGACAGACCCCGCGCTAGCGGTCGGGGTGCTCACCCTGGGTGCGCCGTTCGCGTTTGCCGCGGGCGATCTCGGTGGCCAGCGCGTCCAGGTGCGGGGTCCAGAACCGGCGGAAGTTCGCCAGCCACTGGTCGGCCTCGCGCAGCGGTTCCGGGTCGACCGCGTACAGCCGGCGGGTGCCCTCGGCGCGGACGCTGGCGAAGCCGTGCTCGCGGAGCACCTTCAGGTGCTGGGACACGGCGGGCTGGGTGATGCCGAACTCCGCCCGCACCACGGCCGCGACCTCGCCGGCCGCCCGTTCGCCGTCGACCAGGAGTTCGAGGATCCGGCGGCGGACCGGATCGCCGAGAACGTCGAAGGCATGCACGCCACCCACGGTAACGGGCCAGCCTTATATAAGTCAAAGATGAAACAGCGCTGGTGGTCTCGGTGCGCATCGTCCAGGTCAGCTGAGCGGGTCTCGAGCCTGGTTCGAGACGGGCGCGATGTCATGGCCGAGCGAAACTCGACCAGGGGTGAAGGGAGCGGCATGGCCTCGACATTCGTCGACGTGCTCGGTGAGCGGGCGGCCGAGTCAGCCGATATCGGCTTCGAGTATGTCGACCGGGGCACGACGTCGTTCCTCGGCTACGCCGACCTGGACACCCGCGCCCGCACCATCGGCGCCACGCTGACCGGTCACGGCCTTGCCGGCCAACGGATCCTGGTCCTGCTCCCGTCCGGGTTGGACTACGTCGCGGTGCTGCTCGGCTGCCTGTACGCGGGCGCGGTGGCCGTACCGCTGCCCCCGCTGGCCGGGCCGTTGTCGGCCGCCAGGGCCGCGGTGCTCGCCGACGCGGCGGCCGCCGCCGCGATCGTGCCGCCCGGTACGGCGACCGACCTGCCCGGCGGGGTGCCCACACTGTCCACAACGGACCTGATGGCGGCCCCGGCGAGCGCGTGGCGCCGGCCGGAGATCGGGCCGGACACGTTGGCACTGCTGCGGTATTCGCCGATCTCCCGGGAACCGCACGGGGTGATGGTGTCGCACGCGAACCTGCTCGCCGGCTGCCGGCAGGTCGCCAGCGTGTTCGGCGCGGACCGGGACGCGCGGGTGGTGAGCGGGTCGCCGCCCCACCAGGACATGGGCCTGACCGCCGGCATCCTGCACCCGATCTTCACCGGCAGCCCGGCAACCCTGCTCGACCCGCACGAGTTCCGCGCCCGGCCGGAGCGCTGGCTGCGGCTGATCGCCGACCGGCAGGCCAGGATCAGCGGTGGGCCGGACGCGGCACTCGATGGGTGCGCGGACCTGTCGGCCGACGAGCTCGCCGGCCTCGATCTGTCCACATGGGACGTGGCGTTCACCGACGCGGCACCGGCCACAATGGACCGGTTCGCCAATCGCCTCGCGGGTAACGGTTTCCGGCGTCGGGCACTGTTCGCCTGCTACTGGCTGACCGAGGCGACCGCCCTGGTCACCGGTCGCCGGGCGCCCGCGGCCACGTCGTTCGACGCGGACAGTCTCGCTCCCGGGCGTCCGGCACGGCCACGCTCGCCCGGCCAGCCGGTGCTCGACCGGGGTCGGGCAGGCGACGAACTCGACATCGTCATCGTCGACCCGCTCACCGCCACCCGGTGCCCGGACGGAACCGCGGGCGAGATCTGGGTTTCCGGGCCGAACGTGGCGGTGGGCTACCTCGGCAAGCCGGAGGCGAGCGAGCGCACGTTCTGCGCGCGGCTACGCGGGTCGACCGACAACTACCTGCGCACCGGCGATCTGGGTTTCGTGCACGCCGGCGGCCTGCACGTCACTGACTTGGCTGCGTAGCCAGGTCGAACACCGTGCCGGTCTCCGCGCGCAGCACGCACGGGTTGCTGTACTGCTGGTGCCAGCGCACGGTCTGGCCTTCCCAGGTGCCAACGGCGATGGCCGTGACCTGGCGTAGTTCCATCGTGCAGACGTAGAACGCGCCGCTGGCCAGATGGGTGAAGTCGCCGTTCGCGGCGGTGAGCGCGTCGCAGGCGGTCAGTGGGTCGGGGTGGTCGCCGCCGGGCGGGTTGCAGCGCAGTTCGGCGCCGGCGGACGTGGTGTCGGGGCCCCAGACCATCAGGGTGAGGGACGACTCTTCCCTGTCGGTCGGCGCGGACTGGGCCGGGGAGGCGGTGGCAGAGGTGGCCGCGAGGAACAGCAGGGAAACGACGGCGAGCAGCATGCCGCCGAGGCGGAAGGTTCTCATGCTTCCACAGTGGACCGGCCGGTGTCGGCAACGGCAGGGCAACTCACCGGTAACGCCCGATCGTGTGGCGGATGTGGGAACCTCGACGACATGAGGATCGCAGTCGCCGCCGACGAGCGGGTCGGAGTCGCCGAGGCCATCGTCGAGGAGCTTCGCCGCCGGGGCCACGAACCACTGCCGCACGGCGCGCTCAACGACGCCGAGCGCGCCGACTGGGCGTGGGCGAGCGAGGCCGCCGCCCGCGACGTCGCGGCCGGTCGAGCCGAGCAGGCGATCGTGGCCTGCTGGACCGGGACGGGCGCGTCCATCGCGGCCAACAAGGTCGCCGGGGTGCGCGCCGCGCTGTGTGTCGACGCGCAGACCGCGCACGGCGCCCGCCAGTGGAACGACGCGAACGTGCTCGCCCTGTCGTTGCGCCTGACCAGCGCCCCGCAGCTGACCGAGATCCTCGACGGCTGGTTCGCCGGCACGCCGAGCGCCGACGAGTCCGACCTGGCCAACATCCGCCACGTGGACGAGATCAGCTCTTCGGCATGACCTCGTGCGGCCGGTAGGGCGCGGCCAGCCGGGTCCGCTCCTCGGCGGTCAGCGTCAGCTCGGCCGAGGCGACCGCGTCGTCGATGTGCCCCGGCCTGGTCGCGCCGATGATCGGCGCCGCGACCGCCGGGTGGCCCCGCAGCCAGGCCAGCGCGATCTGGGCGGGCGGCACGCCCCGGTCGGCGGCCACCGCGCGGGTCGCGTCCACCACGTCGAAGTCGTCGTCGGTGTAGAGCTCGTCGGCGAAGAAGTCCACGCCGGCACGGGTCGTGTTGCGCACGCCGCCGCGGTCGCGGGTGCCGGCGAGCATGCCGCGGGCCAGCGGGCTCCACGGGATGACCCCGACGCCCTCGTCGACGCACAGCGGCAGCATCTCCCGCTCCTCCTCGCGGTAGAGCAGGTTGTAGTAGGGCTGCATGGACACCAGCCTGGTCCAGCCGTTGGCCCGCGCGAGGTGTTGGACCTTGGCGAACTTCCACGCGGGCATGGTCGACGCGCCGAGGTAGCGCGCCTTGCCGGCCCGCACCACGTCGTGCAGCGCCTCGAGGGTCTCCTCGATCGGCGTCTCGTCGTCCCAGCGGTGCACCTGGTACAGGTCGACGTGGTCGGTGCCCAGCCGGCGCAGCGAGCCGTCGATGGCGGCCAGGATGTGTTTGCGCGACAGGCCCCTGTCGTTGGGGCCGGGGCCGGTCGGGAAGTAGACCTTGGTGGCCAGCACGTAGTCGTCGCGGTTGGCGAACAGCCGGCCGAGCAGGTTGCCGGTGATCTGTTCGGTGAGGCCGTCGGAGTACATGTCGGCGGTGTCGAAGAAGTTGACCCCGGTCTCGACGGCGCGGGCGACGATCGGCTCGGCGGCCTGTTCGTCGAGATACCAGGCGCGTCGTCGCGGATCGCCGTAGCTCATCATGCCGAGGCAGACCGGCGACACCTTCAGCCCCGACGTTCCCAGCCGTACGTAGCGCACATCCTGGTTATACCGCCGGTTCAGACCGGCGGCTGGGGGTCGTACTGGATTCCGCGCCGAACGGCACGGGCGCGATCGGTCCCGCTGAAGCGCGCGACGATGTGCAGCGCCATGTCGATGCCCGCCGAGATACCGGCCGAGGTCAGCACGTCCCCGTCGTCGACGAACCGGTCGTCGTCGCGGACGTCGATGGTCGGGTCGAGCCGGCGCAGCTCGTCGAGTACCGACCAGTGGCTGGTCGCCGGCCGGCCGGTGAGCAGGCCGGCGGCCGCGTAGACCATCGAGCCGGTGCACACGCTGGCCATCAGCGGCACGGTCCGCCGTTGGGCGCGCACCCAGTCGAGGTGGTCCTCGTCGGTGAGCAGCGGGCGGGTGCCCCGGCCGCCGGGGTGGATGAGGATCTCGCTCGGCGGCGCGTCGGCGAAGGAGTGTTGGGCGAGGATGTCCATTCCCTTGGCACAGCGCACGACGCCGCCGTCGCGGGACAGCGTGTGCACCGCCCAACCGTCCTCGGGGAAGCGCTGGCACCAGTAGGCGAGCACTTCCCACGGGCCGACCGCGTCGAGTTCCTCGACGTTCTCGAACAGGAGGATGCCGATGTCGCGCATGTGGTCATCCTGCCCGACGCGGCCGGCCGGTGGTGGTCGGTCAGCTCGCCAGCGCGGGCGCCCACTCGGGGTCGCGGCCGAGGAAGGCGATCAGCTTGTCCTGCGGCGAGGCGTCGTCGCTGATCGGGCGGGCGTGGGCGAAGCCGGCGTTCGGTCCGCGCACGCTGTCGGGGAACTGGGAGGTGATGCCCTTGACGATGGCGATCAGGTCCTCGTCGAAGCTGACGTCGAGGCCGGCGGCGCGGGCGATGTCCCAGCCGTGGATGAACACGTCGGCGGCGTTCACCGCGATGACGCTGTTGCCGTCGACCTCGATGCCGGCCAGCTCGAACTTCCGTGCCAGGATCTCGGGATCGTCGTAGGCGGCGAGCACCACCTCGTGCAGCCCGGCCAGATCGTCCACAGTGGACTTCTGGTCGAGTCGGTCGAGCATGTTGTGGCTGTTGCCGACCAGGTGCTCGATGATGTCGCTGATCGTCCAGCTCTCGCACGGTGTCGGCGCGTCGAGCCGCTCGGCGGGCACCTGGTCGATGACCGAGGTGGTCGACGCGGTCGCTCTGCGGTGAAACGCGATCATGTCCATCTGACTGCTACCCCTTTGTGAACGGTCGTGCTAAATGTTTCGCGGGCAGACTAGTGGCCATCCACAGGTATTGTCCACAGATGTGGAGGAATCAAGCACGATCGTCTAGTTTGTCTTGAGTGACGGATGGGCGAGTGCGCCGCGGTGCGCAGACCCGGGCGAGCGTGCTCGGGCACGCGATGGCCATCGCCTCGGTGGACGGGCTCGACGGGCTGTCGATCGGCCGGCTGGCCACGGAGCTCGACGTGAGCAAGAGCGGCGTGTTCGCCAGGTTCGGCTCGAAGGAGGAGCTGCAGCTCGCCACGGTCGAGGCGGCGCGGGAGGTGTTCGTCGAGGCGGTGGTGCGGCCGGCGTTCGAGGTCCCGCCGGGGGTGCTGCGGCTCTGGCTGCTGTGCACCGGGTGGATCGACTACTCGTGCGACCGGGTCTTCCCCGGCGGGTGCTTCTTCCTCGCGGTGTCGGCGGAGTACGACTCGCGGCCGGGGCGAGTGCGCGACGCGGTGGCCGCCGCACTGGCCGACTGGGCGCGGTTGCTGCGCCAGGCCGCCGAGGATGCGCGCCAGCTCGGCCAACTGGTGTCCACAAGCGACAGTCGACAGCTGGCGTTCGAGCTGGCGGCGTTGGTGTCCGCGGCCAACGGCCAGTCGGTCCTGCACGACGACGACTCGGCCTACGACCTGGCGCGGGTCGGGGCACTGACCCGGTTGCGCGCACTGGCAACCGATCCGGCGACCCTGCCGGAGTCCTAGCGCCAGCTGTCGCCGAGGGCCTCGGTGATGGCCTGGGTGTCCGGGTACTCGCGCCAGTGGGTGACCTGCTCGCCGCGCACCCGCGCCACCGCGATGAAGCGCGCGGACGCCTTCTTTCCCGTGGTGAGCACGGTGCCGGCCAGTTCGTACTCGATCACCAGTGTCTCACCGGCGTCGTGGACCGTGACGTCGCGGAACTCCTCGAACCGCACCGGCAGTGCCTCCCGGCTTTCCCTTGTGGCGTCAAGGAACTTCTGTCGGCCGACGTACCGGCGCTGCCGATCGGTGCGCGCGAACGGCGACTCGATCACCAGATCCTCCGCCCACAGCTCGTGGTTCTCGCCGTGGCCGAGGAAGTAGTCGGCAACCCGGTTCGCGAACGCGGTGGTGTCGGTCATGGTCGCCCCTTAAGATGAGTCAGTACTTATTTTACGAAAATAATGAGTGGAGACTCATTTTGTCAAGCAAGCCGTTGCGGGCTGACGCGCGGCGCAACCGGGAACGCATCCTGGCCGCCGCCGAGCTGGTCTTCGCCGCGCGTGGCACGTCCGCGTCCACAGAGGACGTCGCGGTCGAGGCCGGAGTCGTTGTCGGCACGGTGTTCCGGCACTTCCCGACCAAACAGGACCTGCTCGCCGCGATCATGAAGGCCCTGCTGGACCGGCTCACCGCCGACGTGCATGCGCTGGCGGCCACCGACGGGGGCGGCGCGCTGTTCGAGTTCTTCACCAGGGTGGTCGAGCAGGCGGCGGCCAACCGCGCCGTGGTGGACGCCCTGGCCGCGAGCGGCACGCCGGTCGGCGCGGCCGAACCGTTGCGCGGCCTGGCGGACGCGCTCGGCGTGCTGCTCACGCTGGCCCAGCGCGCGGGCACGGTCCGCGCGGACATCCACCTGGACGAGGTGCTCGCGCTGCTCACCGCCACCACCCAGGGCGCACTGCACGGCGACTGGAGCGACGACCTGCGGACCAGGACGCTGGCGGTGATCTTCTCCGGCCTGCGTGCCTAGCGTTCCACGCCGTTGACCAGGCGGTACCCGGTCACGATCTCCGGATAGATGCGCAGGGTCTCCACCGTGTGCGCCTCGATCAGCGGGGTCAGCCGCGCCTCGTAGTCGGCGAGCTCGTCGGCGTCGAGCACGCGCCTGGCCACCCCGGTGACCGTGACGCTCCAGCCGGTCCTGGCGTGCACGTCGATCTGGTCGGCCTGGTAGGCCACCACCGAGCCGGCGCACTCGGCGCCCGCGCCGACATGGGTCCGCACCACGACCATGCCGTCGTCGATCACATGGCTCACCGGCACGATCGCGGGCAGCGCGCGCACCGTGTACACGATCCGGCCGATGGGCACCCCGTCGAGCAGCCGGAGGGACTCCGGGCGCGTCAGCTCCGCCAGCCGTCGTGGCTCCGCGCGCACCCGGTCACCTCCCTTTGCCCGTTCCTGAGCATGCCGCCTCCGAGCGAGGAGCCTCCGTGAGACGCGGCTACCGCGCCAGGGCACAACGACCGTTCGTCCGCCGGGACCTTCGACCCATTTCGGTCACCTGGTCAGCCGGACGACGGTTACCGGGGAACCGTTCCATATCGACGGGACGCCCGCCAGTAGCCGGGGAGATCGTCTGCGTGGCATTGCTCGCACGCACGGCGGGTCGGCGGCTCCGCAGCGCAACTACCGGGCACACTGTGCAACCGAGGTAACGCTGCGTTGAGGATCTCCGATAGCCGAGGTGCTGAAGGGGTCCCTTCCGCAGACATCGTTTCCCTGGACTGTCGGGGTTGCCATGCCAGATGCGCCGGAACCCGAGGGCCAGCTCCTCGACGGGTTGCTCGGAGACCTGCAGAGCCGGCTGGCGGAGATCGTGCGGACCCGTGACCGACTACAGGGTCTGCTGGACGCGGTGGTGGCCGTCGGCGCCGGCCTGGAGCTCGAGGGCACGCTCAACCGCATCGTGCACACCGCCGTCGAGCTGGTCGACGCCCGCTACGGCGCGCTCGGGGTGCTCAGCCAGGACCGGCAGGAGCGGCTGTCGGAGTTCGTCACGGTCGGTATCGATGACGAGACCAAGGGCACGATGGGCCACTTACCGGAGGGCCGCGGCCTGCTCGGCGTGCTGATCGAGAACCCGCTGCCGATCAGGGTGGACGACCTGACCGAGCACCCGGCGTCGGTCGGCTTCCCGGCCAACCACCCGCCGATGCGCAGCTTCCTCGGCGCGCCGATCCGGGTGCGCGGGGAGATCTTCGGCAACCTCTACCTGACCGAGAAGCGCGGCGCGGTGCCGTTCACCGCCGATGACGAGGTGGTGTTGCAGGGGTTGGCCGCGGCCGCCGGGGTGGCGGTGGAGAACGCGCGGCTGTTCGAGGAGTCCCGGATGCGGGAGCGGTGGCTGGAGGCCTCCGGCGAGGTCAACGCCGCGCTGCTGGGCGGCGCGTCCAGCCAGGACGCGCTCACGCTGATCGCCCGCCGGGCGCTGGAGCTGTCCCGTTCGGACTGCGCGCTGATCCTGCTGGCCGACCCGCCGGATCACGTGCTGGTGCGCGCCGGCGCGGGGGAGCGTGGCGAGCGGCTGGTCGGGATGCGCCTGCGGGCCGAGGAACGCCTGGTCGAGGACATGTTCCGCAGCGGGAGCTCGGGGTTGATCAAGGACCTCAGTGAGCTGATGCCCGAGGGCTGGAGCGTGGCCGACGGCGACTTCGGGCCGGCGGTGGTGGTGCCGCTCGGCGCGGGCAACGTGGCCGGCGGCGTGCTGATCGCCATGCGGAACAAGGGCGCCAAGCTGTACCGGCGCGACCAGATGCCGTTGCTGGCCTCCTTCGCCGATCAGGCGGCGATGGCGATGGAGCTGGCCGAGAAGCACCGGGCGCAGCGCCAGCTCGACGTGCTCGCCGACCGGGACCGGATCGCCGGCGACCTGCACGACCACGTGATCCAGCGGCTGTTCGCCACCGGGATGAGCCTGCAGGGCACGGTGCGCCGGATCACCGACCCGGACGTGCGCGCGCGGGTGAGCCGGGCGGTGGAGCAGCTGGACGAGACCGTGCGCGAGATCCGGACCTCGATCTTCGACCTGCACACCACCGGCACCGACTCGTCGGCGAGCCTGCGCCGCCGGATGCTCGACATCGTCGACGAGCTGAGCGCCGACGCCGACGTGACGCCGTCGGTGCGAATCTCCGGCGCGGTCGACACGCTGGTGCCCGACCAGCTGGCCGCGCACGCGACCGCGGTGCTGCGGGAGGCGCTGAGCAACGCCGTGCGGCACTCCAGGGCCGGCACGATCGTGGTCACCGTGGAGGCGGGCGTCGACCTGGTGATCGACGTGGTCGACGACGGCGTCGGCTTCCCGCCGGGCGTGGCCCGCAGCGGCCTGCTCGGCATCGAACGCCGCGCCGCCCGCCGGGGCGGGGTCCTCAACGTCAGCCCCGGCCCGGAAGGCGGCACCCGCCTCACCTGGCGAGTCCCCATCACCCAGGTCTGACCCGGCTCAGGGGTGGGGTTTGCGGGACTTGAGCTCGGTGGCGAGGACGGCGGCCTGGGTGCGGCGTTGCATGCCGAGCTTGGCCAATAGGTGGGAGACGTAGTTCTTGACGGTCTTCTCGGCCAGGAACAGGCGTTCGGCGATCTGGCGGTTGGTCATGCCCTCGCCGATGAGCTCGAACACCGCGCGTTCCTGGTCGGTAAGGTTGGTCAGGGGGCCGTGGCCGTCCGCGCCCTGACGCAGGCGCTTCATCAGGGCCTCGGTGGTCCGGCCGTCAAGCAGGGAGCCGCCGGCGCCCACGGTGCGCAGCGCGGTCTTCAGGTCGTTGCCGAGCACCTGTTTGAGCACGAACCCGGACGCGCCGGCCATGATGGCGTTGAGCAACGCCTCGTCGTCGGAGTACGAGGTGAAGATAAGGCAGCGCAGCTCCGGCTGTCGCGAGCGCAGTTCCCGACACAACTGAACGCCGTTCCGCTCCTCGGAACGTTCGCCGAGGCGTACGTCGAGCACGGCGACGTCGACCCGGCTGGACGGGATGCGGGCGAGGGCTTCGTCGTAGGAGGACGCCTCACCGACGATCTCGATGTCCGGCTCGTCCTCGAACAGATCGGCGATTCCGCGCCGGACGATTTCATGGTCGTCAACCAAAAAGATCCGATAAGGCACCTGGCTATATACCATATCGCAACGCATGATCACAACAGTTTTGTTGTTGTTATCACAGTTAATTCTGAGTATCCGCAGGTTATGGTGTGCCCAAGATCGCGTAAGGCTGATTCCGGGAAAGAACCCTGTTAGGTTTCATTGGTATGTCCGAAAAGCACGCCAACCGTGCCAAGGGCGACAACCGAGGGGCGGCGGATCAGGTGATCGACGAACCGTCTACAAGAGACGGTGCATCGATCTGGCGGATCGCGCGCGATTCGCGAAAACTTGATCTGAACTCCTCTTACGCTTACCTCATGTGGTGTCACGATTTCGCTGACACCTCTGCCGTGGCTCGGGTCGACGACGACGTGGTCGGGTTCGTCATCGGTTACCGCAGGCCAACGAGACCGGACACGGTCGTCGTGTGGCAGATCGCGGTCGACTCGTCACAGCGAGGCAGAGGAACCGCGGGAGCGTTACTCGATGCGCTGGTCGGGCGGTTGTTCGAGCAGGGGGTGCGTCATCTGGAGACCACCATCACACCCGACAACGACGCGTCCAACGCGTTGTTCGCCTCGCTCGCCAGACGCTGGGGAGCGACCATGGACCGTGCCGGCACGTTCGATGCCGGCCAGTTCCCAGACGAGCACGAGTCCGAGATCCGGTTCCGTATCGGACCGTTCCGCGCCACACCTGGAGTGCGCGCAGCCTCGTAGCTCATTTCCGATCCCATTGCGTGCCAACGCGATTTCGCGTGTTGTGCGGCATGGGAAAAGATCCGTTTGAGGAGCATCATGAACGTATTTGAGTCGGTCGAATCGGAAGTACGAAGTTACAGCCGGGGTTGGCCCGTGGTGTTCGATCGCGCCACCGGATCCTGGCTGTACGAGGAGAGCGGCCGGGCATACCTGGACTTCTTCGCCGGCGCCGGCGCGCTCAACTACGGGCACAACAACCCGGTGCTCAAGCAGGCCATCGTCGACTACATCATGCGCGACGGCGTGACGCACTCGCTGGACATGCAGACGGTCGCCAAGCGCGACTTCCTGGAGACCTTCACCGAGGTCGTGCTCGGCCCCCGCTCGCTGGACTACAAGATCATGTTCCCCGGCCCGGCCGGCGCGAACTCGGTCGAGGCGGCGCTGAAGCTGGCCCGCAAGGTCACCGGCCGTGAGTCGATCATCAACTTCACCAACGCGTTCCACGGCATGACCCTCGGCGCGCTGTCGGTGACCGGCAACTCGATGAAGCGCGGCGGCGCCGGCATCCCGCTGGTGCACGCCACCCCCATGCCCTACGACAACTACCTCGACGGCAAGACCGAGGACTTCCTCTGGTTCGAGCGCCTGCTCGAGGACAGCGGCTCCGGGCTGAACGAGCCGGCCGCGGTGATCGTGGAGACCGTGCAGGGCGAGGGCGGCATCAACGTCGCCCGCGACGAGTGGCTGCGTGGCCTCGCGGATCTGTGCAAGCGCCACGACATCCTGCTGATCGTCGACGACGTGCAGATGGGCTGCGGCCGCACCGGCCCGTTCTTCAGCTTCGAGTCCGCCGGCATCACCCCGGACATCGTCTGCCTGTCCAAGTCGATCGGCGGCTACGGCCTGCCGCTCGCGCTCACGCTGCTGCGCCCGGACCTCGACATCTGGGAGCCCGGCGAGCACAACGGCACCTTCCGCGGCATCAACCCGGCCTTCGTCGGCGCCACCGAGGCACTGCGCACGTACTGGCGCGACGACCGGCTGGAGAAGTCGACGCTGGCCAAGGGCGAGCAGGTGCAGCGGGTGATGACCGAGCTGGCCGAGACCCACCCCGGCACGCCGATGCACGCCAAGGGCCGCGGCCTGGCCCGTGGGCTGTCGTTCGAGACCGGTGAGCTGGCGACCAGGGTCTGCCGCGCGGCCTTCGAACGTGGCCTGCTGATGGAGACCTCCGGCCCGGACGGCGAGGTGGCCAAGGTGATGCCGCCGCTGACCGTCACCGAGGAGGAGCTCGTCGACGGACTAGACCGGCTGACAGCGGCCGTGCACCAGGTGTGTTCCTGAGCCAAGGGAGGCGATGTGTTCGTAAGCTCGGTCAACGATCTGGATGACACCGATCGCGACATCAAGACCCCGAACTGGCGCAGCAAGCGGGTAGTGCTCGCCAAGGAGGGCGTCGGTTTCTCGGTGCACGAGACCACGCTCTACGCCGGTTCGGTGAACGACTTCTGGTACGCCAACCACATCGAGGCTGTTTTCGTCGTCGAGGGCGAGGGTGAGCTGCTCGACAAGGAGACCGGCGAGACCTACCAGCTCGGGCCGGGAAGCCTTTACCTGCTTGACAAGCACGATCACCACCAGCTGCGGCCGCGTACCCAGATGCGGACCGTATGCGTGTTCAACCCGCCCGTCACCGGGCGCGAGGTGCACGACGAGCACGGCGTCTATCCGCTGATCGTCGAGGACCCGCAAGAGATGGAGGGGACGAGCGCATGACGCTCACCGAGACCGGGACCGCCGATCCCTATCCCACAAGGAAGTCCGGCGACCCCGAGTTGCTCGACCGGTACGAACCGACGGTGTGGACGTCCGGCATGGCGGGTCCGATCGACCCGGCGACGCTCGCCGCACACGACAGCCGTGGCTACTCGGCGCATCCAGATCTGCTCAGCCCGCCGGAAGTGGCCGCGTTCAGCCAGGAGCTCGACCGCTTACCGTCTACTTTGGACAAAGATCCTCGGGTGATCACCGAGGACGGCGAGGTCCGCACGATCTTCGAGGTCCACCGGCTCAGCTCGCTGATCGGCGAGCTGGCGACCGACCCGCGAGTGCTCGACCGCGCCCGGCAGATCCTCGGCTCCGAGGTCTACATCCACCAGAGCCGGGCGACCTACCTGCCGGCCTTCGAGGGCCGGGGCAACTACTGGCACGCCGACTTCGAGACCTGGCACGCCGAGGACGGCATGCCGGCGCCACGCGCGGTCAGCATGTCGATCGCGCTCACCGACCACCACCCGTTCAACGGCGGCCTGATGATGATGCCGGGCTCCCACCGGACGTTCGTCCCGTGCGCGGGTGCCATCGCGCCGGAACACTGCCGGACCCCACTGGCCGCCGGTGAGATCGGCGTGCCGAGCCCGACGCACGTGACCAACCTGGCCAGGGCATACGGGATCGACCCGTACACCGCGCCCGCGGGCACCGCGGTCATGTTCGACGCGAACCTCATGCACGGCTCCGGCAACAACATCACCCCGTTCCCCAGGTCCACGATCTTCCTGGTGTTCAACAGCGTGGAGAACCCGTTGCTGCCGCCGTTCGGCGGTAGCGCTCCCCGGCCACGGCACATGGCCTGCCGGGAGGCCACTCCACTGCGCCGCTGAGCCAGGGCCGGCGCCCGTTAGGCCATCCGGATGACGTCTTTCGCGCGGAGATCGCGCCGCCGCCCGGTTAGGCCGTACCTTGTTGGGCGTCGGCCGGGCGATACAGGGTAGGCCCGGGTGTAACTGGGGGGTGGTGACCCGTGGCCGACCAGCATGGTATGTCACGTGCCGCCGCATCGGGGCTGCGGTTCTGTCTGCTCGGGCCGGTACAGGTGTTCGTGCACGACAGACCGGTGCCGATGGGCGGGCCCGGCATGCGCGGCGTGCTCGCGTTGCTGGTGCTCGAGGCGAACCAGGTGGTGCCGCTGGACCGGATGGTCGACGTGCTGTGGGCACACGAGCCGCCGGCCAGCGCGCGCACCATGGTGCAGGGCTACGTCTCCGGGCTGCGTCAACGCCTGGCCGCGGTGGACGACTCCGGCGCGGTGCGCATCGCGACCACCCCGCCGGGCTACCGGCTGGTGGTGGACGAGTCGCTGATCGACGTCACGCTCGCCCGCGACCTGCTGGCCGAGGCGAGCGGCACGCCCGCGGCCCGCCGGGCCGAGCTGCTGCGCGCCGCGCGGGCGCTGTGGCGCGGTCCCGAGCTCGCCGACGTGAGCAACCGGGTCGCCGCCCCGGAGCTGATCGAGCTGCGCCTGGCCGTGCTGGAGGCCCGCTTCGACGCCGACCTCGAACTCGGCCGCCACCACGAGATCATCGGCGAGCTGACCCAACTGGTCGACGAACAGCCCTTCCGTGAACGACTGGTCGCCCAGCTGATGCTCGCGCTCTACCGCGCGGGCCGTCGGGCGACCGCGTTGGCCGCCTACCAACGGTTCGCCCACCGCGCGGCCGACGAGCTCGGCATGGACCCCGGCCCGCAGCTGCGCGCGCTGCACGTCCGGGTGCTGCGCGACGACACCACGTTGCTCGAGCCGTCGCCGGAGCCGGTGGTCTCGCCCAAACTCGGCGTGCTGGTGCCGGCCCAGCTGCCAAGGGCGCCGTCCGGGTTCGCCGGCCGCGAGGAGGAGCTGGACTGGCTGAACGGTTTGCTCACCCGGGGCGGCCGGCCAGCGGGCTCGCCCGCCATGGGCGTGCTCGCCGGCGCGGCCGGGGTCGGCAAGACCGCGCTCGCCGTGCTGTGGGCCCACCGGGTGGCCGACCGGTTCCCCGACGGCCAGCTGTTCGCGCACCTACGCGGCTTCGACCCGCAGCACACGCCGATGTCCTCGGCCGACGTGCTCACCCGGTTCCTGCTCGCGCTCGGCGTCGGCGGCGAGGACGTGCCGACCGAGGTCGACGAGCGGGCGGCGCTGTACCGGTCGATCCTGGCCGACCGGCGGGTGCTGGTGCTGTTGGACGACGCGCGCGACGCCGAGCAGATCGAGCCGCTGCTGCCGCCCGCGTCGGCGTCGATGGTGCTGGTGACCACCCGCGTCCGGCCGGACGCGCTGGTGGCGCGCACCGGGGCGCGGCTGCAGGTGCTCGGCACGCTGGCCGCCGGCGCGGCCGAGCAGGTGCTCGAGCTGATCGCCGGCGCGCCGGCGGAGGGCCGGGACCGGGAGCTGCGCCGGCGGCTGGCGCGGTTGTGCGGGCATCTGCCGTTGGCGCTGCGGATCGCGGGCGCGCGGCTGGCCGGCGGCGCGCAGTGGTCGGTGGCCGACCTGGTGACCGAGCTGGCCGACGAGCGGCGCCGGCTCTCCGCGCTGGATCTGGAGGATCCGGCGACCAGCGTGCGGGCCGCGCTCGACGTGACCTACCGGAACCTGGACAAGGAGCTGGCCGAGCTGGTCTGTCTGCTCGGCCTGTTCCCCGGCACGCGGATCGGCCCGTTCGCGGTGGCGGCGTTGGGCGGCAGTGACGTCGACCTGGCGCGGCGGCGGCTGCGCATGCTGGCGGCCTCGTTCGTGGTGACCGAGGCGAGCCGGGAGGTGTTCCTGATGCACGACCTGGTCCGCCTGCACGCCACCGAGCTCGCCGAGACCGAACTGTCCGAGGTGGACAGAGCGCGGGCGCGGCGAAGGCTGTTGCGCTACTACCTGGTCAGTGCCGACCGCGCGCATCGTCAGTTGCGTTCGGACAGTGACGACGAACCCGAGCTGGCGGCGCGGTTCCCGGACACGCCACGGGTTCGGATGAGCACACCGGGTGAGGCCGTCGACTGGGTCGAGCAGGAGTGGACGAACCTGCTCGCGGTCGTGGAGGCGGGCCTGGACTCGGTGCGGGACTCCGGGCAGGACGAGGAGATCGTGCAGCTGGCGCGGATGGCGAGCGAGTTCGCCGAGGGGACAAGGACCCTTGGCCCGGTGGGACTGAGCCGGGCGGTGCGGTTGGTCGTTTAGCGAACAGTTAGTCGCGCGGCGCCGCCTACTGGCAGGCTGCGCCGCGGTACTCGTTGTCCCGGAGCCAGATTGTCGAGTGCCGGGGCGGCACTGCCAACGTGGGGGTGTGCTGCCCGAGCGAACCGGCCGGCACCGTGGGGGACGTGTGTCGGCCGGTCCTCGCTTTGTCCGCTCAGGCGGTCGCGCGCCCGTTGTGCTGGTCGGCGATCGGCTGCAGTTCCGGCCTCTTGGGACGTAAGCCGTCGCCTATGGACTCCCCGCGCAGCTGGCGGCTGACCCAGGGCAGCAGATAGGTGCGGGTCCACGCCAGGTCGGCCTGCCGCAACCGCAGCCACGGCATCACGGGTGCCGGCGGCCACGGCTCGCGCCAGTCCTCGGTGACCTCGACGCCGAGCACCTCGGCCGTACGCAACGCGATCCGCCGGTGACCCTCTGGCGAGAAGTGCAGCCGGTCGTCGCTCCAGGCGCGCAGGTCGACCAGCACCGGCATGGCCCAGAGGTCGACGACCTTGGCCCCGTTGCGGTCGGCGATGGCCCGCAGGTGCGCGTTGTAGATCGCGACCTTGCCGCGCACCCGCCGCACGACAGGTTGTTTGCGCGGATCCGGTCCGGTGAACACCACGACCTCGCAGCCCGCGGCGCGCAGCGTGCGGACGGCCCGCTCGAACTCGGCGGCGAGTTGGTCGACGTCGCTGCCGGGCACGATCAGGTCGTTGCCGCCGGCGCACATCGTCACCAGGTCCGGTTTGACCTGTTCCACCACGGGAACCTGCTCGTCGACGATCTCCCGGAGAAGCTTGCCGCGCACCGCGAGGTTGGCGTATCTGAAGTCCGGATCGCCGGCCGCCAGCGTCTCCGCGAGGCGGTCGGCCCAGCCGACGTAGCCGCCGTCCGGCGCCTCGTCGTCCAGTCCCTCGGTGAAGCTGTCCCCTATGGCCACCCAGCTGGACAACCGTGACACGGTCGCCTCCCCTCCATACGAAACCTGTTGACCCCACATCTCTAAACCCTCAGGATGCCGTGTCATTCCCGTTCGACGCCACCGGTTAAGCATGGCCGGAGTAGGTACCATGCATGGGGTTACCGTCCGATCACGGAGGGGATGTCATGTACATCGATCCGAACGTTCCGGCCGGCGGGAGCACCAGGCCGAGCTCGGCTGTCGGGGGCGAGGTGGGGTCCACGCTGCACGACCTGGAGTTGGCCGCCGGCACCGGCAACCTCCGCGTCGACGAGCTGACCGGCGCGGCCACGATCCAGGCGATCACGGTGGTCCAGGAACAGGTGGACACGTTGCGCCAGTTGGCATCCGCGCAGGCTGACACCCGGCTCGGCGGTGGCTACGCGGAGCGGATCGACCAGTTCAACCGGGAGTGGACCGTCGCCGGGGCTGGCTCCGCGACCGAGGTGATGGATCGGTTCAGCGAGCAGTTGGGCCGCCTGCGCGAAGCCGTCCAGCTGAGCATGGCCGCCTACCAGTCGGCCGACGCCGACGCCGCCCAGCGGTTCCCGCCGCGGTAGTCCCACCGCGGTCCGGCGGTGTCCCACCGGCACGGATGACCCGTCGGTTGGAGCGTACAGGTGAATGTGGGCGCGAAGTGCTGTTTTCGCCATTCGTGCCTGAGTAAGCTGCACAACGTCATCGGTTGATCACCAAGGGGTACGGATGACCGGTCACGATGAGCGTCAGGTACCGGCGGCGGCCGAGGTCAACCCCGCCGCGTACGACCATGCCACGCTCAAGCGGTGGACCGACGACGCCGACGCGGGCGCCGCGCAGGCCGTCGCGGACACCTGGACGGACACCGGCGCGGCCCTGTCCGAGGCGGCGGACACCCTGCGCCGAGCCGCGGCGGACTCCGAGGCGGGGTGGACCGGCGACGCCGCGGCGGCGATGCGCGCCCGGCTGGCCGAGGTCGCCGAGTGGAGCAGCGGCACCGGCGGGCAGATCACCGCGGCGAGTGCGTCCATCGCCAGGCAGGGTGAGGCCGCGGAGGCCGCCAGGCGTGCCATGCCCGACCCGGTGCCCTACGACCCGGCCCAGCTGATCCGGGACGCGGGCGAGGGCGGCCCACTGGCCCTTGCCGGCCTGCCACAACGGATGTACGACCAGAAACAGCTGCACGACGCCGCTCACGAGGACGCGGTTCGGGTTGTCACGCAACGGGATCGGGTGATGGGCGGGGCCGCGGGCGAGGTCGTGGTGTTCGCGCCGCCGCCGCTGCTGGACGAGGGATGAGGATCGAGCTCTCGCTCGCCGCACTGGACATTCTGTGGGAGGACCTGCGGCTTGGCCAGTTGCCGTTCCCGCTCGAGGTGCGCAGCCACGGCGACACGGTCGGTATCCGGAACCGGATCCGGACCGCGGTGTACGCCGACCTGAGCCGCCGAGGGCTCGCCACCGGCACCCGGCCCGACGACGGCCTGGTGGAGAAGCTGCGCCTGCTCGCCGACCCGGCGGTGGCCGTCGACCTGGTCGCGCTGCTCGACCTCACCGACACCGAGCCGGTCAGAGCGCTGGCCGTCGTCCGCGGCCGGCACGGACTCGTCGCCGTGCAACAACGGCTGACGGTGTCGTTGCGGGGCCTGCGCGCGGAACGGGCGCTCGGCGCGCTGCTCGAGCAGTTGCCCAGCGCCCCGGCGGGCACGGAGAAGTCGGTCACCCGGCCGGCGGCGTTCCTGCGTGCCGAGCGGGCCCGCGGCCTGGTGCACGCCGGTGGCGTGCTGCGCACCGTGCGCCCACCGGCCGACGACCCGGACGACGACCCGGACGACCGCGAGCGGCCGGTGGTGCGGGCCGGGCAGTTGGGACTGACCAGGGTCGACGAGTCCGGCAGGCGGCACCGGGAGCCGGGCATCGGCTGGTTCGACACCGCCGACGGCCGTTACGCGACCACGATGACGCCCGGCCCCGACGGCACGGACTGGATAACCGTATGGCCCGCCGACACCGCCCGCCTGGCCCACCGCCTGACCGAGGAGCTGCCCTGAATGCCTCATTGCGGACGATGAGCGTCCCGAATGAGGCATTCAGGGCAGTTAGACCCGGTGCTGCGGATAGGGCAGGCTGGCAGGGTGACCGAGCAGTCGACCACCGAGGACCAGCTGGGCCTGCGCGAGCTGCTGGGCGGGCGCCGGGGTGCGGTGGACGCGAGCGTGCCGCCGGTGGTGTTCGCCATCGGCTGGCTGGTCGCCGACCGGTCGATCGGCTGGGGCGCGCTGGCGGCGGTGGCCGCCGGCGTGCTGGTCGGCGGCCTGCGGCTGGCCAAGGGCGGCCGGGTGACGGCCGTGCTGGCCAGTGTCGGCGCGGTGGCGGCGGCGTCGCTGCTCGCGCTGTACACCGGGCGGGCGCAGGACTTCTTCCTGGTGCAGGTGCTGGCCAACGCGGCCAGCGCGCTGGCGTGGGCGGTGAGCATTCTCATCCGGTGGCCGCTGTTGGGTGTGGTGGTCGGGGTGGTGCTCGGGCAGAAGACACGGTGGCGGCGCGATCCTGAGCTGGTGCGGGCCTACGGGCGGGCCAGCTGGGTGTGGGTGTTCGGCCAGTACACGTTGCGGGTCGTGGTGTTCGGGCTGTTGTGGTGGTCGGGATGGGTGGTGGCGCTCGCGGTGGTCCGGGTCGCGTTGAGCTGGCCGCTGATCGCGGCGACGGTGGCGGTGAGCGCGGTGGTGCTGCGCAGGGCGTTGCCCGCAGGCCACCCCGGGTTGCGGCACCCGAGGCAGTAGATGCACGAGCGGCAGTTGGACGTCTCCCCGGCGACGGTGCGCGCGTTGGTGGCCGACCAGTTCCCGGACTGGCGCGGCCTACCGGTCAGCCAGGTGGCCGCCGAGGGCACGGTCAACGCCATCTTCCGCATCGGCGACCGGCTCGTGGCCCGGTTCCCGCTGGTGCCGACGGAGGTGTCGGCCGCCCACCTGGCGCTGACCGCCGAGGCCGACGCGGCCGCACAGCTGGTCGGCCGGACGCGGTTCGCCACCCCGGAGCCGATCGCGCTCGGCCGGCCGGGAGCGGGCTATCCGCTGCCGTGGTCGGTGCAGACCTGGGTGCCCGGCGTGACCGCGACCGACGCCGACGCGAGCGACTCGGTCGCCTTCGCCCGCGACCTCGCCGAGTTCATCACCGAGGTGCGCGCCATCGACACCGGTGGCCGGGTGTTCGCCGGGATGGGCCGAGGCGGCGTGCTGAGCGCACACGACGAGTGGCTGGAGACCTGTTTCCAGCGCAGTGCAGGGCTGTTGGACGTCGGCGGGCTGCGGTCGCTGTGGCGGACGATGCGGGCGCTGCCGCGCGGCACCGACCCCGATGTCATGTCCCACACGGATCTGATTCCCGGCAACGTCCTGGTGTCCGGCGGGCGCCTGGCCGGGGTGCTGGACGTCGGCGGGCTCGGGCCGGCGGACCCGGCGTTGGACCTGGTCAGCGCCTGGCATCTGCTCGAAGCCGGTCCACGGCGGGTGCTGCGTGCCGAGTTGGGTTGCGCTGACCTCGAGTGGGCCCGGGGTCGGGCGTGGGCGTTCCAGCAGGCCATGGGGTTGGTTTGGTACTACGTCGACAGCAACCCGTCGATGAGCCGGACCGGCCGCCGGACCCTGGAACGCATCACTGCGGGTGATCAATCCGGTTAGTTCTGTGACGGTGCGGCGTAGACTGGCTGGCCCGACGCCAGGAAGGCACGCCCGTGAACATCGACGACGCACACATCGGCAGTCGCGTCCGCCAGATCCGGCACTGGCGCGGGATGAGCCTGACCGCGACCGCCGGCCTCGCCGGGATGTCGCACGCCTATCTGTCCATGATCGAACGTGGGTTGCGCCCGGTGACCAAGCGGTCGACGCTGGAGGCACTGGCCAAGGCGCTGCGGGTGTCGCCGGCGGACCTGTCCGACAAGCCGTGGGAGCGTGCCGGGGACTCCGTGGAAGGCCAGGTGAACCTTGCCGGCCTGGTGTCCGCGCTCGACGCCTTCGAACTTGGCGAGGATCCAGGCGAAAACGTCCGGGAATGGCCGGAGGTCGAAGCCGATGTTCGGTTGTCCGAGGAGTTGAACCACCTTCGGGCTGATTTTGTCCGTCTTGCCGATCTGCTGCCGAAACTGCTCGGTGAACTACATGCGTTGTATGTCCGGAAGCCGGTACTGCGCGAGCAGATCCTGTTGGCCCTGATTCAGGTCTACAAGCAGATCGTCGCCGTCACCAGGAACTACAACGGCGGAAACGAGGCATTGCCGCTGCTGGCCGCGATGGCGGCACAGCGGTGCGCCGAGGAGTTGGGTCAACCGCAGTGGCGCGCGATGGCCACCTGGCAACGCTGCCTCGCCGCCGGGGCGGTCAATCGGCCGCAGCAGTACCGGCGGGCCGTCCGCATGGCGGAGGAACTGGTGCCTCTCCTGGACAATCCGGAGGTGTTGCAGGCATACGGCATGTTGCATCTGTCCGCCGCGCTGGCGGCAGCGGCACAGTCCGACCGGAGCACGGCCTTCACGCACCTGGACGAGGCCGGCGGGCTTGCCGATCGCCAGGAGGCCGAGGTCGGCCGGTTCGCGATGATGTGGTTCGGCCGAACGAACGTCCGGATCTGGCGGGTGAGTATCGGGCTGGAGCTGGGTGAGGGCGCGAAGGTTGCCGAAACCGCTCGCGGTATTCACCTGAAGGCTATCCCGAGTCAGAAGAGGCACGCCGATTTCTATGCCGACATCGGTCGAGGGCTGCTAACCGAGAAACATTCACGAAGCGCCGGTCTGGAGCTACTGTTGCGGGCGGAGAAATTGGCGCCACAGAAATTCCACGCTAATATGTTCGTGCGGGAAGCGGTAGCCGACCTACTTCGGGTGGATCGGCGGGAAGCTGGCGGCCGGGAATTGCGGGGGCTTGCTTACCGTATGGGTGTTGCTCCCTGATCGGGTGAATGCCCGCTTCCTGTAACCGATTGTGAAAAACCACTCACCCGGTTTTTCTAGCGTTTGTCTCCTGATCGCGAAAGGAGCGCGCTATGCACAGGACCGGGCGGCCGTGGTGACCGAGTTGGACGCCCTGATCGAACGCGCCGCCAGACGCGGCTATCTGTGGCACCGTTTCCGGGACGACCATCTCGGTCCGGAAGTGCTCGCCGGCACGTTCAACTGGGGCGTGTGCGGCGACGTCGTCGTACTCGCCGACGAGAAGGGGTCACACGCCTACCGCACCCCGACCGAGGCGACGCAGGACGTGTTCGCGCCGTCGCAGGTCCACTGGTGGTACGGCCGCTGTGACCACGCCATCCGGCTGCCAGAGGCCGGCATGGTGCTGCCGGGAGTCAGCCGGGTGTGGGTTCTCCGCGCGCTGCTCACCCTGCCCAACCCCGGCGAGCCGGGCGGCCTGCCCCCACTCACGCCGGCACCAAGAGGCACCGGCGTCACCGGGAGCCGGGTGCCGGTGCGCGTGCGGCGGCGGCGATTGACCTGAGTTGTCGAACCGATCGAATACCCACTGGAGTTATGCCGTGACGGCTACGCCGTTTGCCATCGTCAGCACCGAGGATCGGACAAAGATATTCGCGTACGGCCTCGACATCGACCTGCCGTCCGGCAGGGACGTCATCACTTTCCGCCGCGAACCCGACGGTCGCGCCATGTTCGCCGTCCATCGATCGGTGGAGTCGGCCCGCCGCCGATTCGGCACCGTCACCCCGGTGGAACTCATATGGGAACCAAGCGGTGCTTCGGGAATCTCCGGAACTGCCCCGTCAGAGCGCTGAAATCGAGGCGGGGGCGCGTTCGGCTCGGCTGAGCGCGCGCAGCACGTTGACCGCGCCGTGTCGCCGAAGCGCGATCCGCGACAGCAGGTCGACCACGGTTTCGACGGTCTGCGCGGGAAACTCCGGCGTCGGGATGCCCACGCTGTGGGCCAGATCGTCGGCGTGCACGACGATCTCGAGCAGCCGGCTGGTGACGAAGTCGTCCAGGCTGAGCGACCACGGTCCCCAGTTGGACCGGCGCACCGGCCGGTTCGGCGTGTCGAGCAACGTCCGGCGCAGGTCCCGCACGCCATCGGCGACGCCGGCCGCCAGCGCGGCGGCACCGTCCCGCGCCTCCTGCACCCCGCCGGCGCGGGTGCGCTCGTTGGCCGGATCGTCGACGTCGGAGCCGATCCAGCTCGCGCGCGTGAAGTACTCGTGCAGCGAGATGACCGGCTCGGTGGGGATCGGCTCGGCGAGCGTCCTCGGCATGACGTGGACCTGGACGGCCAGATGCCCGGCCAGACCCCGCACGCTGAGCTTGGCCAGTGCCGACGGCTCGTCCCACGCGCCGGCCACCTCCGGCGCGGCCAACAGGCTCGCCGCCGTCTCCGCGGCGGCGAGAAAACGCTCTCTGACTGGCGACACCCGGCAGACCTCCTTGAGCACGGTTTCCGGCGACCTCAACCGCCGGTCGCCGCGGACTATTCCCAGGTTGTTCACGGGTCGGTGAGATGGCGCAGATAGGTTTCCGGGTTGTCGAGGTACCGGCGCCAGTGGTCGACGAGCCGCAGTTCGGACCACTTCACTCGGTGTAGGCCGTGTTCGTCCAGTTCGACGATGTCCGCGCCCGGTGTCGACGCGAGGATCGGCGAGTGCGTCGCGCACACCACCTGTGCGCCGGTCTCACCAAGTTCACGCATCAGGGCGACCAGGTGCAGACAGGCGGTGAACGACAGCGCGGACTCGGGTTCGTCCATGACGTAGAAGCCCGGTTCGCGGAACATCGAGCGGAACACGGTGAGAAAACCCTCGCCGTGGCTCATCTCGGCGGTGTTGTCCTCCCAGTAGCCGGGGACACCACCGAGCTTCTCGGTCATGCTGAACGCGGTTTCGGCGCGCAGGAAGAAGCCCTTCTTCTTCAGTCGCGGGCCGGCCAGCATGCGAGCGCCCCTGGCGGTGGTCTCCAGCCGCAGAACCTCACCGAGCGCCGTCCTGGTGTCGTCCGGGCCGCCTGCCTTGCGGGCTGCTCGCCCGCCGCGCGCGTCCAGGTTGAACCCCTCGGCGACCGCCTCGATCAGGGTCGACTTGCCGGAGCCGTTGTCACCGACCAGGAAGGTGACCGGCCGAGTGAACTCGATGCCATGCTCGACGAACGCCGCGATGGCCGGCACGGTGTATGGCCACCGCCGAAAGTGCGGCGGTCGCAACCCGTCGGGCACGTACGCGCGACTGACGAACACGGGTGCACTCCTGGTCGTAGTTCGGCTGACAACCGCGCCGGCTCGCGAAGTGCTCGGACAACCCGGAAGCGCGAACCCGGCTAGCGGGGGCGGGCCGCGTCCTGGCCGGCGACCGACAGCGCGGCCAACCACGCCGCGCCGAGCGCGCAGTCCGGGGCGAACAGCACCGGCGCCGCGATCCGCGCGGCCAACGTCGCCCGCAACGCCAGACCGACCGGACTGTCCGGGCCGACCACGCTGCCCGCCAACACCACCGGCGTGCGCTCGTCTTCCCTGCGCGCGGTCTGCGCATGCCGCGCCAGATGCTCCGCCGCCCTGGTCACGATGTCGGCCGCCGACTCATCGGTCGCGGCCAGCGAACTGACCGTCGAGGCGAACCGCGCCAGCCGCACCGGTGGCTCCGCGTTCACCGCCGTGATCAGATGGTTGGCCGTCTTCATGTCCACTGCGGACAGATCGGGCAACGCGTCGGCCAACACCGCCCGGCCCAACGGCCCCGGCGGCACCCCGCCCTGCAGTGCGCGCAGCGTCACCCGCACGGCCTCCCGGCCGATCCAGTACGCCGACCCCTCGTCCCCGAGCAGCCAGCCCCACCCGTCGACCCACGTGGTCTTGCGGTGGTCGACGATGCGCGCCGCCACCGCCCCGGTGCCGCCGATCACCACCGTGCCGTCCGGCTCCGAGGTGGCCGCCGCGAACGCCACCTCCGCGTCGCTCACCACCTTGATCGCGCAGCCGACCCCGGCCTGGCGCAGCGCGGTCTCGAACGTCGCGAGCACCGTCAGGTCGGTGAACTTGCTCTCCCCGGCCACGCCGAGCACGCACGCCAGCACCGGTTCGCCGGCCAGCGCCTCGCGCACCGCCTCGGCCACCCGCTTGGCCGCGAGGTCCGGCGGGTGGGTGGTCGGGTTCCCGCCACCGGATCTGCCCCGTCCGGCCACCGTGCCGTCCAGGCGCATGGTGATGGCGCGGGTGGACGTGCCCCCGATGTCGACGCCGATCACCCGGTCCGTACTCATCGCGGCACCTCCATGGCCACCAGTCCCGGCCCCGGCTCGAAGCGCACGCGTTCGGACGTGAGCGCCTCGCCGCAACGCGCACAGTTCACGTCGGCGGCGGTCGGCAGGTCGCAGTCGAGGTGGTGCAGCACCGCCGGCGGGCCGGCGCCGTCGTCGAGCCACTGGTCACCCCAGCGAATGATCGCGGCGAGCGCGGGGAAGAAGTCGTGGCCCATGTCGGTCAGCGCGTACTCGTAGCGCGCCGGGCGGTCCTGGTAGCGGACCCGTTCGAGTAGCCCGGCGCCGGTCAGCCGGTCGAGGCGCTCGGTCAGCGTGTTGCGCGCGATCCCGAGCGCGGCCTGGAACTGGTCGAACCGGCGCACTCCGTGGAACGCCTCGCGCAGCACCAGCAGCGTCCACTGGTCGCCGAGCAGGTCCATGGTTCTTGCGATGGAACACGGCCAGCGGGCGAACGACGTTCTTCGCACCTCGGGAAGTGTAGGGGTCGGCGCGGGGGGTCGTAATGCGCCGAATGCGTGCATCACCACAACGTTTCGGTTCCGGTGGACGACGTCCGGAGGCCAGGACGACCGCGGCCGCCGAGCGCGCAAGCGTTTGCGCTCCGGCCGGTCGAGATCGCGCGTGGCGGGCGGGCTGCTCGTGTGATCGGTCATGCACTCTCCGACACCCAGTAGGTCTAGACCAATCATGGTATCGCTGTAGGGTGGGTCGACGCGAGGGGAGTAACTGATCTCCCACATCCGGGGAGTGTGCCTGCGCCAGTGGCGCCGGGGAGGGCATCCTGTAACCGGGAACCGTCGTATGGAGGAGTCATGCTGGAAACGTCGGCCGCACAGGAGCCCGACACCGCCGCGCGGGCGTTGCGGGAGCCCAAGTACTGGGGCCTCAAGCGGCACCTGCTCGAGCTGCTCAGCTCGCTGCCGCCGGGTTCGCCGATCCCGACAGAACGGTCACTGGCCGCCGAGTTCGACGTGTCCAGGACGACCGTTCGCCAGGCACTCGCCGACCTGACGGTCGAAGGCCGGCTGCTCCGGGTGCAGGGCAAGGGCACCTTCGCCGCGGAACCCAAAGTGGCCCAACGGCTTCAGCTGTCTTCGTACACAGAGGACATGCGCGCGCAGGGCCGCGAGCCGTCCTCGCGGCTGCTGGACATCTCCGAGATCCCGGCCGAGGGCGAGCTGCCCGGGTTGCTCGGCGTGCGCGCCGGCGCGAAGATCCTGCGCATGCAACGGCTACGCCTGGCCGACGACGAGCCGATGGCGATCGAGACCACCCACCTGCCCCTTGGCCGGTTCCGCGGCCTGCGCAAGTACGTCTCCGCCGGCGGCTCCCTCTACCAGGTGCTCAAGGAGCGCTACGACGTCGAGATGGGTCACGCGGAGGAGACCATCGAGACCGCGCTCGCCGGCCCGCACGAGGCCGAGCTGCTCGGCGCGGACGTCGGCATGCCGATGCTGCTGCTGTCCCGGCACGTCTACGACACCACCGAACGGCCGGTGGAGTGGGTCCGCTCGGTCTACCGGGGCGACCGCTACAAGTTCGTCGCGGAACTCAACCGGCCGGCATGACCGCGGCCCTGGGCCAGGGAGAGGTCAGCTGGGGCAGCCCGGCCGCGCGCGGCGTGCTGACCGCGACGATCCTCGGCTCGGGGATGGCCTTCCTCGACGGCACGGTGGTCAACATCGCGCTGCCGCGCATCGGCGAGGAGTTCGGCGCCTCGGTGTCCGGGCTGCAGTGGATCCTCGACGGCTACCTGCTGTCGCTGGCCGCGCTGATCCTGGTCGCCGGGTCCCTCGGCGACCGGTACGGGCGGCGGCGGATCTACCTGATCGGCGTCGCCTGGTTCGGGGTGTCCTCGGTGCTGTGCGGCGTCGCGGTGAACACCGAGATGCTGGTGGCCGCCCGCGTGCTGCAGGGGGTCGGCGGCGCGCTGCTCACCCCGGGGGCGCTGGCGATCATCCAGTCCTCGTTCGTGCGCACCGACCGGGCGCGGGCCATCGGCGCGTGGTCGGGCCTCGGCGGCATCGCGGGCGCGCTCGGGCCGCTGGTCGGCGGCCTGCTGGTGCAGGCGTGGTCGTGGCGGCTGGCGTTCCTGGTGAACGTGCCGATCGCGCTGGCCTGTGTCTGGTTCACCCGCCGGCACGTGCCGGAGTCCTGTGACCAGCAGCTCGGCGGCCGGCCGGACGTGTTCGGCTCGGTGCTCGCCGCGCTCGGCCTCGCCGGGCTGACCGCCGCGCTGGTCGAGGGCCCGGCCCGCGGCTTCGGCGACCCCCTGGTGTTCGGGTCGCTGGTGGTCGGCGTGGTCGCGCTGGTGTCGTTCGTCCTGGTGCAGCTGCGGGCGCGGGACCCGCTGGTGCCGCCCGACCTGTTCGCCGACCGGACGTTCGTGGTGGCCAACGCGCTGACGTTCGTGGTCTACGCGGCGCTTGGCGGCGTGATGATGCTGTTCGTGCTCCAGCTGCAGACCTCGCTCGGCTACTCGCCGACCGCGGCGGGCCTGGCCGGGCTGCCGATGTCGGTGCTGATGCTGCTGTTCTCGTCCCGGTCGGGCAAGCTCGCGCAGCGGTTCGGGCCGAAGTGGTTCCTCGTGGTCGGGCCGCTGGTGCTGGCCACCGGGATGGCGATGCTGACCATGGTGGTGGCCGGCGCGTCGTACTGGCTGGTGGTGTTCCCGGCGATGGCGGTCTTCGGGCTCGGGCTGGTGATCGTGGTCGCCCCGGTGACCGCGACCGTGCTCGCCTCGGCCGCCGACCGGCACGCCGGGGTGGCCTCGGGGGTGAACAACGCGATCGCGCGGACCGGTGGGCTGCTGGCGGTGGCGGTGCTGCCGGCCGCGATCGGCCTGCACGGCGAGGCCTATGCCGACCCGGCGGCGCTGACGTCGAGCTGGCAGCTGGCGATGTGGCTGTGCGCGGGGCTCGCGGTCGGCGGGGGGCTGCTCGCGCTCGGCGTGCGCAACGACGTGCTCGCGGCCCCGCCGGCGCGCACCCCGGAGGCGCCTGGCCCGGGGGAGTGCCTGCACTGCGGCATCGTCAGCCCGCCGACCCACGTGGCGCCGACCACCCGCCAGCCCGCCTGAGCGGGGCCGGTCACATTCGGGCGGTCCCAGGGTTCATCCAGGAGATGAGCCGTGGCGATGGTGAGGATGGGTGACCGATGGATGAGCACGACTGGCTGGCCGAGCGTTTCGAGCAGCACCGACCGCGACTGCGGGCGGTGGCCTACCGGATGCTCGGCTCGCTGGCCGAGGCCGAGGACGCCGTACAGGACGCGTGGCTGCGGCTGAGCCGGTCGGACGCGGACGCGATCGTCAACCTCGGCGGCTGGCTGACCACCGTGGTCGCCAGGGAGTGCCTGCACCTGCTGCGCTCTCGCCGGCGCCGCCAGGAGGACGCCTACCCGCTCGACCCGGTGATCATCCCGGACGGCGACCTCGACCCCGAGCAGGAGGCGTTGCTCGCCGACTCGGTCGGCCTGGCCATGCTCGTGGTGCTCGACCAGCTCACCCCGGCCGAGCGGCTGGCGTTCGTGCTGCACGACATGTTCGAGCTGCCCTTCGAGGAGATCGCCGGCATCGTCGGCCGCTCCCCGGGCGCGGCCCGGCAGCTCGCCAGCCGGGCGCGGCGGCGAGTGAGCGGCGCCGAGCTGCCCGCCGCGCCGGATCTGGCCCGGCAGCGGCGGGTGGTCTACGCCTTCTACGCCGCCGCGCACGCCGGTGACTTCGACGCCCTGCTCCAGGTGCTCGATCCGGACGTGGTGCTGCGCACCGACCTCGGCGCCGCCGGGCCGCCGATCGTGGTGCGTGGCGGGGAGGCCGTGGCCAGGCAGGCCAGGGTGCCGCGCGGCGGTGCGCTGTTGCCGGCACTGGTCAACGGCGCGGTCGGTGCGGTGATCACCCGTGACGGGCGGCCGTTCTCGGTGATGGCCTTCGCCGTGGCCGGCGACCGGATCGTCCGGATCGACATCGTGCACGACCCCGACCGGGTCGGCCGGCTGGCCGCCGAGGTGGTGGCGGGGGACTGACGGGCCCGGTGCCGCGCATCGGGCCCGCCGGACTCACCAGTACTTCGCGGACGGCCGCACCTCGACCGCGCCACCCAGCCGGGCCTGGGGCACCCTGGCGGCGATGGCGACCGCCGCGTCCAGGTCATCGGCCTCGACCACCATGACCCCGCCGACCGCGCCCTTGATGCCGACGTACGGGCCGTCGGCGGTGATGGTCGCGCCGTCGGCCACCCGCACGGTCGTCGCGTTCTCCGGCAGGCCGAACGGCGGCATGCCGTGCACGTTGTCCAGCGCGTTGAGGGCGGCGTAGTCGACGTAGGCCGCGTCGCGGTCCTCCTTGGCGAGCGCGTCCCATCCCGGCGTGCCCGGCGGCGGGTAGTCGCCGTGGTAGATGACCAGTACGAACTGCATCCTGTCCTCCTCATGGGGTCGGTAACCCCATGAGCCCGCGCGGCCGGCCGATGTGACAGCCGGGGTCAGCCGAGCAGTTCGGCCAGCAGCGCGCGGTCGAGGTTGCCGCCGGAGACGACGGCCACCGTGCGGCCCTTCGGCAGGTCGGCGGCCCGGTGCAGGTAGGCGGCGGTGGTCACCGCGCCGCTCGGCTCGGCCACCAGGCGGGCGCTGGTGGCCAGCGTGGTCACCGCGGCGCGGATCTCGTCCTCGGTCACCGTGACCATGGCGTCCAGCCGGGCGCGCAGGTGGGCGAAGGTCAGCTCGGACGGGGCGGCGCGCAGGCCGTCGGCGATGGTGCGCGCCCGGTCGTGGTCGCTCCAGGGCACGCGGTGGCCGGCGGCGAAGCTCTCGGTCGCGTCGGCGGCGAGCGCGGGCTCGACGCCGATCACCGCCGCGTGCGGGCAGCGGGCCTTGATCGCGGTCGCCACGCCGGCGGCCAGGCCGCCGCCGCTCACCGGGACCAGCACGACGTCGACGTCGGGCAGGTCGGCGGCGATCTCCAGGCCGACGGTGCCCTGGCCGGCGATGACGTCCGGGTGGTCGAACGGCGGGATCAGCGTCGCGCCGCGCTCGGCGACCAGGCGCTGCGCGACGGTCTCCCGGTCGGTGATCGGGACCACGACGACCTCCGCGCCGTGCCCCCGGGTGGCGGCGATCTTCATCGGCGGGGTGTTCTCCGGCACCACGATCACCGCCGGCAGGCCGAACAGCTTCGCCACGTAGGCGACCGCCTGCGCGTGGTTCCCGCTGGAGTACGCGACCACGCCCGCCGGCCGGGCGTCGGTCGGGATCCTGGCGATCGCGTTGGTGGCGCCGCGGATCTTGAACGCGCCGATCGGCTGCAGGTTCTCCGGCTTGAGCCACAGTGGACGGTCCGGATCGGCCAGATCGCATGGCAGCAGCGGAGTGCGCACCGCGGTCGTCCGGACGTGGTCGGCGGCGGCGTCGACATCCTCGACGGTAATCAGCTTCACGATCAGAGTATGCACTGTCCACAAAGGACTGTGTGCTTGCTCACCATTGGTAGGTGGCGGAAACTGTGTGGCTGGCGTGCGTGTTGTGCTAGTGGGTAGAACCGGCCTGGGAAAGGATCATGAGCGACAAGGACACCGAGCGTATTCGGCCAAGTCAGGTCGCGGCCAGCGCGCTGGCCGCGGTCACCGCCGCGCTGTTGGGCTCGACGATGGGCGTGGCCGGGACCGTGGTGGGGGCGGGGGTCGCGAGCGTGGTCAGCACGCTTGGCGGCGTCTGGTACCTGCGATCCATCCAGCGCACCAAGGAAAGCGTGCTCCACGTACGCACCAGGGTGGTCACCCGCGCCGGGTCGACCTCGGTCACCATGACCGAACAGACCCCCGAGCCGACACCCGGCACGGACACCGCGCCGACCGACCCCGAGGCGAAACCGGGCGACAGCACGGAAACCGCGCAGCCCACGGTGAACGACGGCATCGGTACCGATGCCACCGATGCCGGTGCACCCGGCCAGCCGGCGGCGCGGCGGCGGGTGTGGCCGGTCATGGTGCTCGGCAGCGTGCTGGCCTTCGTCGTCGGCATGGCGGTGATCACCGGCGTGGAATGGCTGCGCGGCGAGCCGCTGTCGGGCGGCGACGGCACCACCCTCAGCGAGATCATCCAGCCCCGCCCGGCCGGCGAGCGCGACGAGAACCCCCCACCGGCCCCGAGCGAGACCTCGACCCCACCGGCCACCAGCGACGACCCGGCCGACGCCCCGGCGCCGACACCGACGGACACCACGACCGCCGAACCGACCGGCGAGGCCCCGACCGACCCGCCGGCGCAGTCCAGCGAACCGGAGACCACGACCGAGGTGCCGACCACCAGCGACCCGCCGACCACCACGGACTCGGTGCCCCCGCCGTCCGGCTGACGTTTTACTGCCGGTAGTCACCCCGTGGCTTTATGGCAACTGTTGCCCCCGAACGGCCCCTATCCGAACACCACTTCGAATTAATAGTTTCAGCAGCGTTCTCGGGTCCCCTGCTACCCAACACAAGGAGAACGCTGATGAAACGCAGCAACTTCGCGAGCGTGGTGAGTGTCGGCCTGCTGGCAGCCGGCGTGGCACTCACGATGACCGCACCGGCCACCGCGGCCCCCGTGGCCCCGACCATCACCGAACTGGCCGCCGCACAGGTCAACATGAACGAGGCCGCCGACACCCGGCCGAGCACGGTGACCGCCTGGTACGTCGACGAGAAGTCGAAGTCCATGGTGGTCTCGGTGCACGGCAGCGATGCCGGCGTCGCGGACTGGGCCAAGGACCTCGGCGCGGGCGCCGTGACGATCGACAAGGTCGCCGAGGCACCCAAGCCGTACTGGAACATCATCGGCGGCCAGGCGATCACGACCTCCAGCGGTTCCCGCTGCTCGGCGGGCTTCAACGCCCGCTCCGGCAGCACCCGCTACGTGATCACCGCCGGCCACTGCACCGCCCTCGGCGGCACCTGGTCGGGCAGTGGCGGCACGATCGGCACCGTCGCCGGCTCGTCGTTCCCCGGCAACGACTACGGCATCATCCGGGTGACGTCCTCCTCGGCCGCCTCCACGGCCCTGGTCGACCGTTACTCGTCCGGCAGTGACGTCACGGTCACCGGCGCGACGAACGCGACGTCCGGCATGGCCGTGTGCCGTTCCGGCTCGACGACCGGCTGGCACTGTGGCACCGTCACCAACCCGAACACGACGGTGTGTTACTCCCAGGGCTGTGTCAACCAGGTGATTCAGACCAACGTGTGTGCTGAGCCTGGTGACTCCGGCGGTTCGCTGGTGACCCGGCCGAGCGGCACGACCGTGCGTGCGGTCGGTCTCACCTCCGGTGGTTCCGGTAACTGCAGCTCCGGTGGCACGACGTTCTTCCAACCCGTGCCCGAGGTGCTCAGCGTGTACGGCCTGACGCTGTACACCGGCTGACCAACCCGGCGGCGGACGGGCCGACCCTGCCGGCCCGTCCGCCGCGTTCAGGTTCCCGCTGGCCGCAGCGCGCCCGCGAGTCGGGCGGCTGCGGCCTGCGGGTCGTCGGCCTCGGTGATCGCGCGCACCACGACCACCCGGGTGGCCCCGGCGGCGAGTACGGCCGGCAGCCGGGTCTCGTCGATGCCGCCGATGGCGAACCACGGCCGGTCGGTCGCGGTCGCCGCGGTCGCGGTGACCAGGTCGAGGCCGGGTGCCGGGCGGCCGGGCTTGGTCGGCGTCGGCCAGCACGGGCCGGTGCAGAAGTAGTCCACGCCGGGCTCCCCGGCGGCGGCCGTGGCCTGGGCGAGGTCGTGGGTCGAGCGGCCGATGACGATCTGTTCGCCGAGGATCCGCCTGGCCACCGGTACCGGCAGGTCGTCCTGGCCGAGGTGCAGGATGTCCGCCTTGGCAGCCAGCGCGATGTCCGCCCGGTCGTTCACCGCCAGCAACGCGCCGTGCCGGGCGCAGGCCTGCGCCAGCACCGCGAGCGCGGCCAGCTCCTCGGCCGCCTCCAGCGGCACGCCGTCGCGTTTGTCGCGTAGCTGGAGCACGTCCACACCGCCGGCCAGCGCCGCGTCCGCGAACTCGGCCAGGTCCGGCCGCAGGCCCGTGCACAGGTACAGCCGCGCGTCCGCCAGCCGGCGGCGGATCCGATCTCCGTCAAGTCCAGGCATCCCCGCACGCTATCCCGTGCGCTACGGTGGAGGTGGTCCGCACGGGAGTCCGGAGGTACCGGGCTGAGAGGGGATCCGCCGATCCCGACCGTCGAACCTGATCCGGATCATGCCGGCGCAGGGAGCGTGTGTGCCTTGAGGTTCAACGGAAAGATCGTCGTCGTGGGTGGCGGCGTGATCGGCCTGTCGGTCGCCTGGCGACTGGCCGCCGACCACGACGTGACGCTGCTCGATCCCCAACCGGACGCCGGTGCGTCCTGGGTGGCCGGTGGGATGCTCGCGCCGATCACCGAGGCCTGGCCAGGTGAGGAGGACCTGCTCGAGCTCGGCGCCGCGTCCCTGGACGGGTGGCCGGAGTTCGCCGCCGAACTGGATGTCGACCTGCGTACCGAGGGGACGATCGCGGCCGCCTTCGACGCGGCCGACGCCGGCCAGCAGGAGATGCTCGCCGAGTTCCTCGCCTCCCGGGGCCGTTCGGTGCGCCGGCTGCCCGGCCGGGAGCTTCGCGCACTCGAACCGGCACTCAGCCCGAATGTCCGAAGTGGACTGTTAGTTCCCGGGGACCTGGCCGTGGACAACCGGGAGTTGTTGCGCCGACTCGGCACGCGGTGTGCTGACCGCGGCGTCCGGTTCGACCGGCGGCGTGCTGAACAGGTCGAGCCGGGCGCGGTCCGCCTCGCCGACGATGCCCCGATCCGGTGCGACACCGTGGTGATCGCCGCCGGCGCGTGGTCGGCGGCGCTGCATCCGGCGCTGGCCGGGGCGGTGCGCCCGGTCAAGGGCGAGATCCTGCGGTTGCGGGCGAGGGCGGGCGAGGTGCCGGTGCGCCACACCGTGCGCGCGCTGGTCGAGTCCCGGCCGCTGTACCTGGTGCCCAGGCGTGGCGGCGAGCTGGTGCTCGGGGCAACCCAGTACGAGACGGGGTTCGACGAGGAGGTGACCGTCGGCGGCGTGCGGGACCTGCTCGCCGACGCCGAGCGGGTGCTGCCCGGCATCGCGGAGTACGGCCTGACCGAGTGCGCGGCCGGGTTGCGGGCCGGCAGCCGGGACAACCTGCCGCTGGTCGGCTGGGTCGAGCCCGGTGTGCTGGTGGCCGCAGGGCATCACCGCAACGGGCTGCTGCTCGCGCCGATCACCGCGGCCGCGGTACGTGCGCTGGTCGTCGGGGAGGACCCGCCGGCGCCGGTGGCGGTGGCCGACCCCGCCCGGCACATCCCGACGAAAAGGTGACGTGATGAAGGTAACAGTCAATGGTGAGGTGCACGCGGTCGCCGACGGCGCGACCGTGGCCGACCTGCTGGCCGGGCTCGGTATGCCGGCGGCCGGGATCGCGGTGGCGGTGAACGGCGAGGTCGTGACCAGGGCGTGGCATGCCAGGACCGTGCTGCCGGACGCGGCCGTGGTCGAGGTGCTGACCGCGGTGCAGGGAGGCTGACATGGACGACCCGTTGCTCATCGCCGACCGCGAGTACTCGTCGCGGCTGATCACCGGCACCGGTGGTGCGTCGAACCTGGCCGTGCTGGAGCGCGCGCTGGTCGCGTCCGGGACCGAGCTGACGACGGTGGCCATCCGCCGGGTGGACGTCGACGGCGGCACCGGTGTGCTGGACCTGTTGGGCAGGCTGGGCATCGACCTGCTGCCCAACACCGCGGGCTGCCGCAGCGCCGAGGCGGCCGTGCTGACCGCGCGCCTGGCCCGCGAGGCCCTCGGCACGGACTGGATCAAACTGGAGGTGGTGGCCGACGACCGGACGCTGCTGCCGGACCCGGTCGAGCTGCTCACCGCGGCCAGGGCGCTGGTCGACGACGGGTTCACCGTGCTCCCGTACACCAACGACGACCCGGTGCTGGCGTTGCGGCTGGAGGAGGCCGGGTGCGCGGCCGTGATGCCACTCGGCTCGCCGATCGGCACCGGCCTGGGGATTCGTAACCCGCACAACATCGAGCTGATCGTGGCGCGGGCCGGGGTGCCGGTGATCCTGGACGCCGGCATCGGCACGGCGTCGGACGCGGCACTGGCGATGGAGCTTGGCTGCGCGGCCGTGCTGCTGGCGACCTCGGTGACCAGGGCGGCGGACCCGGAGAAGATGGCCGCCGCGATGCGCCACGCGGTCACCGGCGGCCGGCTGGCACGGGCGGCGGGCCGGGTGCCCCAGCGGTTCTGGGCGCAGGCCTCCAGCCCGCCGAGATGAGTTGCGTCGAGGGGTCGGGTCAGCTGAGTCTGGCGAGTACCGCGTCCCAGTCGTCGCGCTTGGCGAGCTTGCGGGAGACCGGGACCTTCCTGGTGTGCCCGTCGGCCGGGGTGCAGACGATGCGGCCGTTGGCGATGGCCAGTCGGCCGTCCTGGCCGCCGAACCGGCGTTTGGCTGGGCCGGCGATGGCCCGGACCACGATGGTGCCGGCGGCGGGGTCGAACTCGAAGTAGGTGCGGAGCAGTTGCAGGACCCCGGCCAGCATCAGCAGCGGGCCGAGCAGCAGCAGCGGGGTCGCCGAGTCGTTGGTCAGCCCGATGACGCCGAGCGCCAGCACCATCGTGCCGATCACCAGACTCACCGCCGCCACCACGGGGTTGTAGCCCACCTTCATGGTTCGGGTCCTTTCCAACGGCGGTGGTTGTGGGGACACGGTAATCAGCCGGAAGTCTTCCTCGGCGAGGGCTCGGCGTTGCGCAGCTCGGCCAGCTCCGCGCGCAGCGCCCGCACCTCGGCCAGGATCCGCTGGTCGGACGCGGCCTGGTTGGCGGCGTTGGCCTCCTCCCTGGCGGCCAGGTCGTCGGTGACCTGGTCTTCCATGCCGCGCACCATCACCGCGATGAACAGGTTCAGCACGGCGAAGCTGGACACCAGGATGTAGATCACGAAGAAGATCCAGGCCAGCGGCATGCTCGCCATCACCTCGCGGGCCACGTCCGGCCAGCCCTCGCCGGTCATGGTCTGGAACAGGGTGAACAGCGAGCGCCCGAGGTCGCCGAAGCTCTCCGGGGCGATGGCGGCGAACAGGTTGGTGGCCATCACCGCGGCCACGAAGATCACCATGGCCAGCAGCGCGGCCACCGACGCCAGGCCGGGGGCGGCGGTGAGCAGGCCGGTCAGCACGCGGCGCATCGACGGGACCGCGGAGATCAGGCGGAGAACACGCAGCACGCGCAGGGTCCGCAGCACGGAGAGCGGGCCGCCAGACGGCACCAGCGCGACCCCGACCACGAGGGTGTCGAACACGTTCCACGGGTCGGTGAAGAACCGCCAGCCGTAGGCATAGCCGCGCACCAGCAACTCGGCGACGAACGCCGCGAGCGCCACCTGGTCCAGGGTGTGCAGCACGTCGCCGATCGACGCGGTGCCGATGTGGGTCGAGCGGGCCTGTGCGGACAGTCCGGTCTCCAGCCCCAGCGTGACCGCGTTGAGCAGGATGACCGTGATCACGGCACGCCGGAACGCCGGTCGCTCGACCAGCTCGCGGGCGCGCTCCCGGACGGACATCCGCTACGTCCGCTCCGAAGCCGACGGTTCCGAAGCAGTTCGTTCCGAAGCCGACGGCTCCGAATTCGACGGCTCCGAGCTTCCCAGGTCTGGCGCCGACCTGTCGGCGCGCAGTTGGGCCAGCTCGGCTCGGAGCACGCGCAGCTCGTCGAGGATCAGCTTGTCCGAGGCCGCCTGGTCGGCCGCGTGCCGGTCCTCGGCCTCCACCAGGTCGTCGGTGACCTCCTTCTCCATCCCGCTGACGATCACCGCGATGAACAGGTTCAGCACGGCGAAGCTGGACACCAGGATGTAGATCACGAAGAAGATCCAGGCCAGCGGCATGGTCGCCATCACCTCGCGGGCCACGTCCGGCCAGCCCTCGCCGGTCATGGTCTGGAACAGGGTGAACAGCGTGGTACCCAGGTCGCCGAAGAAGTGCGGGGCGATCTCGCCGAACAGCTTCGTCGCCATCACGGCGGCCACGTAGATGATCAGCGCGAGCAGCGCGCCGATCGACGCCATGCCGGGCACCGCGGCCAACAGCCCCGACACCACCCGGCGCATCGCCGGCACGGCCGACACCAGCCGCAACACCCGAAGCACCCGTAGTGCCCGCAGCACCGACAGCGGCCCGGTCGCCGGCACCAGCGAGATGCCGACGATCAGGAAGTCGAAGACGTTCCACGGGTCGGTGAAGAACCGCCAGCCATGCGCGTAGAGCCGGCACACCAACTCCACCACGAAGATCGTCAGCATCACGCGGTCCGCCACGTGCAGCACGCCGCCGACGCTGTTCATCACCCCGGTCGAGGTCTCCAGGCCGAGCGTGATGGCGTTCACCACGATCACCCAGATGACGAACCGCTGAAAGCGCGGGTGCTCGACCAGCGCACGTGCCCGGTCGCGGGTCTTCGACACCGGCACCCTCCCGAGGACTCACGTGGTGGCGTCAAGGAAGCGTAAACGCCGCCCCGCTGGTGCCCGGGAGGATTCGCCGAAGGTGGGAGTTAGATCTCCTCGGTCACCTCCGGCAGGGGTGCGAGCCGCCAGAACGGTGACACCGGGCCGACTCCGCCGCCGAGCGGGTAGGCCTCCCTGACCGAGCGGGTCACGAACGCCTTGCCGAACCGGACCGCCGCCGGCACGTCCAGACCGCGGGCCAGCGCCGAGGTGATCGACGAGGCCATCGTGTCGCCGCCGCCGTGGGTGTGTCTGGTGTCGATGCGCTCGGCGGACAGCTCGATGACGGTCTCGCCGTCGTAGAGCAGGTCGACGCACTCCGGATCGTCGTGCAGGTGCCCGCCCTTGACCAGCACCCACCTCGGGCCGAGCGCGTGCAGTGCCCTGGCCGCCTCGTGGGCATCGTCGCGGTCGCGCACGGTGATGCCGGTGAGCAGCCGGACCTCGTCGAGGTTGGGCGTGACCAGGGTGGCCCTCGGGAACAGCTCCGCGCGTAACGCGGCCATCGCGTCGTCGTGCAGCAGTTGGTCGCCGTGCATGGACGCGGACACCGGGTCGACGACGAACGGGATCCGCCCGTCGCGTCCTATGTGGACCTTGTCGCAGGCCTTGGCCACCGCGGCGATCACCTCCGCGGTGGCCAGCATCCCGGTCTTCGCGGCCAGCACACCGATGTCCTCGGCGACGGTCTCGATCTGCGCGGCCACCACCTCGGCCGGCAGCACCGAGACCCCGTGCACGCCAACCGAGTTCTGCACGGTGACCGCGGTGATCGCGGTCATGCCGTGGACCCCGCAGGCGAAGAACGTGCGCAGGTCGGCCTGGATGCCTGCGCCACCGCCGGAGTCGGAGCCGGCGATGGTGAGCACTCGTGGCGGTGTCTCGGTCACCCTTCCTTCGCTTTCTCGCTCGCGTCTTTCTCGGTGGTGTTTTTCTCGGTGGCGTTGATCGGCAGGTAGACCCGGTCGCCGTGGTCGTGGAACCGCTCGGACATCTCCTCCATGCCGGCCTCGATAGCCGCCACTGTGGACAGTCCGTGCTTCTCCGCGTAGGCGCGCACGTCCTGGGTGATGCGCATGGAACAGAACTTCGGCCCGCACATCGAGCAGAAGTGCGCGGTCTTCGCCGGTTCCGCCGGCAGCGTCTCGTCGTGATAGGAACGCGCGGTGTCCGGATCGAGCGACAGGTTGAACTGGTCGGTCCAGCGGAACTCGAAGCGCGCCCGCGACAGCGCGTCGTCCCACTCCTGCGCGCGCGGATGGCCCTTGGCCAGGTCGGCCGAGTGCGCGGCGATCTTGTAGGTGATCACGCCGGTCTTCACGTCGTCCCGGTTGGGCAGGCCGAGATGCTCCTTCGGCGTGACGTAACAGAGCATCGCGGTGCCCGCCCAGCCGATCTGCGCGGCGCCGATCGCGGAGGTGATGTGGTCGTAGGCGGGCGCGATGTCCGTCGCGAGTGGACCGAGCGTGTAGAACGGCGCCTCGCCGCACAGCTCCTCCTCGAGGCGGACGTTCTCGGCGATCTTGTGCATCGGCACGTGGCCGGGGCCCTCGATCATCACCTGCACGTCGTGCTCGCGGGCGATGTGGGTCAGCTCGCCGAGCGTGCGCAGCTCCGCGAACTGGGCCTCGTCGTTGGCGTCGGCGATGCTGCCGGGGCGTAACCCGTCGCCGAGGGAGAACGTGACGTCGTAGGCCCGCAGGATCTCGCACAACTCGACGAAGTGCTCGTACAGGAACGACTCCCGATGGTGCGCCAGACACCAGGCGGCCATGATCGAACCGCCTCGGGACACGATGCCGGTGATCCGTTTGGCGGTCAGCGGGACGTAGCGCAGCAGCACGCCGGCGTGCACCGTCATGTAGTCCACGCCCTGCTCGCACTGCTCGATCACGGTGTCGCGGTAGAGATCCCAGGTCAGCTCGGCCGGGTCGCCGTTGACCTTCTCCAGCGCCTGGTAGATCGGCACCGTGCCGATCGGCACCGGCGAGTTGCGCACGATCCACTCGCGCGTCTCGTGGATTCGTTTGCCGGTCGACAGGTCCATCACCGTGTCCGCGCCCCAGCGGGTCGCCCACACCAGCTTGTCGACCTCGTCCTCGATGGACGAGCTGACCGCCGAGTTGCCGATGTTGGCGTTGATCTTCACCAGGAACCGCTTGCCGATGATCGCCGGCTCGACCTCGGGATGGTTGCGGTTGACCGGAATCACCGCCCGGCCGATCGCGACCTCGTGGCGCACGAACTCCGGCTCGACGCCCTCGCGGGCGGCGACGAACCGCATCTCCTTGGTGATGACGCCGGCCTTGGCGTAGGCGAGCTGGGTCACCGCGCCGTTCACCGGCTCGCGTTCGGCCACCCAGTCGGCCCGCAGCCGATTCAGTCCACTGTGGACATCGATGGTCGCGTTCTGGTCGGTGTACGGGCCGGAGGTGTCGTAGAGGTCGAGATGCTCCCCGTTGGTCAGGTCCACCCGTCGGAAGGGCACCGGTAGCCCGTCGACGTCACGGTAGATCTTGCTGGACCCGCTGATCGGGCCGGTGGTGACACGTGGCCGGACGGAACGGTCCTCAAGCGCTGTCATGAAAGCCTCCCTACGCCGGCATTACCCGGTCAGGTTCAGGCGGTCGGCAAAGCCGGGTCCGGTACGGACGCCATTTGCCCTCTCAGCCCGCTGTGGCGCGAGCTCCCGCGAGATTTTCAGTTCTCGCTCTCGACCATAGCCACGCGTCATGGGCACTGCCAAGGGCCGAATGCCGCGCCGCCAAGTACGGTGCGGGGGTGGACGTGCGTCAGCCGTACCCACCGGGCGCCAGGTCGGGTGACCGGCCGGACGCGGCGAAACCGTGCCCGACCTGTGGGGAGTTGGCCGGCCGCGAGTACCCGGCGTGTCCTGGCTGTGCGGATGTCGTCGACCGGATCTGGCTCGCGGACTGGCGGGAACTGCTTGCGGCACAACGGGTGAGCGCGGGTGCCGAACCGGAGCAGGAGCTGGCCGCGCGGGTGCGGGCGGCGCCGGCCGGCGCGTACTCGTGGACGTGCGTCGACTGGGCGCTGCGGTTGACGCGGTGCGCGGAGTGTGGGCGCGAGCCTGGCGCGGGCGACCCGGCGTGCCTGGAATGCGCGGCCGCCGACGCCGCGCGGTGGGAGTGGGACCACACCGCGGCGCCGGCAGGGATGACACCGGCCGAGCACGCGCTGCGGGTGGCCGTCGCGGCGCTGCGCGCGCCGCACCGGTGGCGGGTGGCGGTGGTGGCCAGCTGGCGGCTGGCGGTGCCGTTCCTGCTGGCCGGCGAGGGTTTGACCGCCGCGAGGGTGCGGGAGCTGCGGACCGGGGTGCTGGCCGGGCGGTATGCCGACCTCGCCGGACTCGGACAGGCGGTGGAACTGGTGAACCAGCCGTTAGCGCCATGGCGACGTCATTCCTGATGGCATTCCTGACGGCATTCCTGATGTCGGGTGTCATGCGGCCATAGTGCGCGACGGGGTCGCGGCGACCGCCCGGATCTGGCCCGGAAAGAGCCAGTTATCCACAACCGGAGTGGTTGTCCACAGATCGCCTGTTGGTAGCCATGACACCCGGGGAGATGTGCTATCCGACCGTCAGCTCCACCGGCCGGGCGAACACGTCGACCATCGCGCCGTTGCGCAGCACGGTCACCGCCAGGTCGGTGCCGATCACCTCGGCGAACAGCTTCCGTTGGATGCCCTGCGCGTTCTGCACCTGGTCGCGGTCCACGGTCAGGATCAGGTCGCCGGGACGCAGTCCCGCCAGGTAGGCCGGACCGCCGCTGACCACCTCGATCACCCGCAGCCCCGCCTGCTGGCCGGTGCGCTCGGCCACGTCGTCTGGCAGTGGCGCCGGAATGCCGATCAGCCCGAGGTAGGCGCGCCGGACCCGCCCCTCCACCATCAGCGTGTCGATGATCCGCCTGGTCGTGGAGTTGATCGGGATCGCGAGGCCGAGGCCGTAGCCGGCCACCGCGGTGTTGATGCCGACCACCTTGCCCGTCGAGTCGGCCAGCGCGCCGCCGGAGTTGCCCGGGTTGAGCGCGGCGTCGGTCTGGATCACGTCCTCGATGACCCTGGCCGCCTGGCCCTGGCGGACCGGCAGCGCCCGGCCGAGGCCGCTCACCACCCCCGCGGTCACCGAGCCGGACAGGCCCATCGGGCTGCCGACCGCCACCACCAACTGGCCGACCACGAGCCGGTCGGAGTCGCCGAGCTCGGCCGGGTCGGGGGTGTCCGGCGCCTGGATCACCGCCAGGTCCGACAGCGGATCCGCGCCGATGACCTCGAACTCGGACTCCGAGCCGTCGGCGAAGGTGGCGGTGCCGTGCCGGTGCGAGCCGATCACGTGCGCGTTGGTCAGCAGGTGGCCATCGTCGGTGACGGTGACCGCCGAGCCGCTGCCCCGGTGCAGCACCACGCTCGCCACGTGCGGGGTCAGCGTGCGGGCCACCGCGGTGACCGTGCGGGAGTAGGCGTCCAGCGCCTCATCGTCCGACACCACATCACCGCCCGCCTGATTACACCGTTGCACCCACTACAAGTGTGCGCTGGCAGGCGACTGTTCCGTGTTCGCTGTCAGTGAAGTTCTGGCTCCGATTCGGCGGCGGGGTCCCAGGAAAGGCCCGGCCGGCCCCACCCGTTGCGCTTCAGCATCCGCTTCGACTCCCTGGCATACCGGCCGACCAGGCGGTTCAGGTACAGCAGGCCGTCGAGATGGTCGGTCTCGTGCTGCAGGCAGCGGGCGAAGTACCCGGTGCCCTCGACCTCGATCGGCGCGCCGTCGAGGTCCTGGCCGGTCACCCTGGCCCAACTGGCCCGCGCGGTCGGGAACGACTCGCCGGGCACCGACAGGCACCCCTCCAGGTCGTCCTCGGGATCGGGCATGGTCTCCGGGCGCGGCGAGGTCTCGAGCTCTGGGTTGACCAGCACGCCCCGGTGCCGCACGCCGTCGTCGCCGGGACAGTCGTAGACGAACAGCCGAAGATCGACACCGACCTGGTTGGCGGCCAGGCCGACGCCCGGCGCGGCGGTCATGGTCTCGAACATGTCCTCGACTAGGCTCCGGAGGCCGTCGTCGAACGTCTCGACCCGGCGGACCGGATTGTGTAGCACGGGGTCGCCCGCGATTCGGATGGGGAGCACGGCCATGGTTGCGACCATAGTCAACTGTCCGGCCTCCGCGTTTCGCGCACACGGACAGCCGGTGACCTGGGTAACGTGATGTAATGACAGTGGCGAATCACACGCGTGTAATTCGCCTGGCAGAGGAAGACCTCGTGACGAGGAGCCGGATGAACGCCGCAGAGTTGCCGGAGCCCTCCGGGGAGCCGGTGAGCGCGCCGGTCGGCGACCCCACGGACGGTCTGACGCCGCGCGAGCGCGACCTGCTCGCCCTCGAACGTCAGTGGTGGAAGCACGCCGGGGCCAAGGAGCAGGCGATTCGTGAGCAGTTCGACCTGTCGCCGACGCGGTACTACCAGCTGGTCAACCGGCTGCTCGACCGGCAGGAGGCGATGCGGGCCGAGCCCATGCTGGTCAAGCGCCTCCGTCGGCTGCGAAGTGCCCGTGAGCGGGCCCGTTCGGCCAGGCGAACCGCACGATGACCACTCCTGAGCCGTCGCCGGCGCGACCACTGCGGGTCGCGGGACTCGTGCTGCTCGGCGTGGCCGCGGTGTCGTTGGTGATCGGGCTGGTCTCCCTCTTCGGCAACAACGGGAACGGCCAGGCCGAACGCGGCGACGACGAGCCGACCCCCACATCGAACTCCGCGCCCGCGGACACCCGGCCACCGGAGTCCTCGGAACCCGAGGCCACCAAGCCCGCGCCGAGCACGACGACCGGGCAGTCGCCGACGAGCCAGCCGGGCACGTCGGCGACGCCGCCCGCCGGTGGCGACGGCAACGGCGAGCCGGGCAAGACCCAGCAGGTCCGGGTGTACAACAACAGCACCATCAGCGGGCTCGCGGGGCGGGCCGCGGACGAGCTGAAAGAGGCGGGCTGGCCGGTTGCCGACGTCGGCAACTACTCGGGCGGGAAGATTCCGACCACGACGGTGTACTTCCGACCGGGCACCGAGGAGCAGCGGGCGGCGGAACTGCTGGCCGACGAGTTCGGCATGCGGGTGGAGCCGAGGTACACCGGGATCGAGGACTTCGAGCCGGGCCTGATCGTGATCGTGACCAACGACTACCAGGGCCCTGGCGGCGAACGCGCGCCAACGGAGAAGAACGACAAGTAGCCACTCGCACGTCAGTTGTGACCAAGTAGTTCACTAGCTTCTCTTTACGATACAGACCAGCACTGTATTGTATGTCGCATGGGTATCGACGAGCGTGTTCCCGGCCGCCCGCGGAGCAGGGAAGCCGACGCCGCCATCCTGGACGCCGCGCTGGACCTGCTGATCGAGCGCGGCGCCGAGGCGACCAGCATCGAGCAGGTGGCCCGGCGTGCCGGCGTCACCAGAGCCACCGTGTACCGGCGTTTCCCGGACAAGACCCAGCTGCTGATCGCCACGGTCGAGGCGGCCTACGGCGACCCCCCGCCGACGCCGGAGATTCGCGACGTCGAGCACTTGCTGGCCGGCTGGGCGGCGGTCCTCGCCAACCCGCGCCAGCGGCGCCTCCTGCGCCGCCTGTACGGCGCTGTCGAGGACTATCCCGAACTCGCTCGCGCCTACCAGAGACTGTTCGGCCGGCAACGGGACCAGGCCCGCCGCGACGTGTTCGAACAGGCCCGCGACCGCGGGCAGTTACCCGAGGACACCGACGTCGACGTCCTGCTCGACCTGCTCACCGGTGCGACCTGGCAGCACCTGGCCGTGCATCCGGACACCCGCACGGTCGACGACACCGAGCGGTTCCTGCGAGCTGTGCTCCACCAGGCCGGCTACCGGCCCGACGGCCACCGAGACGAGGAGTAGGCACCATGTCCACCGCCAGTATCGAGGCGCAGGCGCGCACCCGGGCCTTCGCCCGCGTCATCGGCCCCTACGTCGCCGTCTTCACCACCCTCTACGCGATCCGCCTGCCCGACCTGGTCGGGTACATCAACGACCTGTTCGCCCAGCCCGTGCTGGTCTGGATGCTCGGCGCCGCGATGCTCGCCGGGGGACTGATCATCATCGGCGGACACCGCAGCTGGCGCGGCCCACTCGCGGTCACCGTGTCCCTGTTCGGCTGGTTCGTCGCCGTGCGCGGGTTCCTGCTGATCGCCGACCCCGAAGCGATCCAGTCCGGCGTCGACACCACCATGCTCTCGCCAACCGGGACCACTCTGGCCCGCGTCTTCTTCGGCGCCCTGGCGGTGACCGGCCTGCTGCTGACCTACGCCGGCTGGTTCGCCAAGCCGACCGCTCCGAAACCAGCACCGACAACCACGCAGCCGGCGGGCTAGCGGGTGTTGGCGTAGGTCTCCAGGGCGGCCAGCTGGGCGGGGTCGAGGGAGGCGCGGACGGTGCCTCGGGCGGCGGCCAGGTGGGTGGCGGTGACGACCTCGGCCTCCAGGGACTCGCGCATCGCCGTGAGGGCGGCTTCGCGGATCAGGGCGGCGCAGTCGGCGGCCGAATAGCCGTCCAGGTCGGCGGCCAGGGCGGGGAGGTCGACGTCGTCGGCCAGCGGAGTGTTCTTCGCGGCCGTGCGCAGGACCGCCGTGCGGGCGTCGGCGTCCGGCGGGGGCACGTAGACGAGGCGCTCGAGCCGGCCGGGGCGCAGCAGCGCCGGGTCGATCAGCTCCGGGCGGTTGGTCGCGCCGAGCACCACGACGTCGCGGCGCGGCTCGACGCCGTCGAGCTCGGTGAGCAGGGCCGCGACCACCCGGTCGGCGACCCCGGAGTCGGACGACTGGCCGCGACGGGGCGCCAGCGCGTCGACCTCGTCCAGGAAGACCAGCGCGGGCGCGGCCTCGGCGGCCCGGCGGAACAGCTCACGCACCGCCCGCTCGGACTCCCCGACCCACTTGTCCATCAGCTCGGCGCCCTTGACCGACAGCACGTTCAGCTTGCCCGTCCCGGCCAACGCCCTGATCAGGAACGTCTTGCCACACCCCGGCGGCCCGAACAGCAGCATCCCGCGCGGCGGCGCCACCCCGAGCCTGGCGAACGAGTCCGGATAGCGCAGCGGCCACAGCACCGCCTCGGTCAACGCCTGCTTGACCTCCGCCATGTCGCCGACGCCGTCGAGGGTCAACCCACCGGTCCGCAGGGTGTCCGAGGTGGACATCGACGTCGGCCGGACGGTCTCCAACGCGCCGAGCAGATCCGCCGAGGTGATCGTCGGCGACTCGGCGTCCTTGTCGCGCACCGCCGCCCGCACCGCCGCCTCCCGGCGCAGCGCCACCAGGTCGGCGGCGACGAAACCGGGCGTGCGCTCGGCCACCTCCCCGAAGTCCACAGCGGACTCCACGGGCACGTCCCGCAACAGCACCCGCAGCAGCTCGGTCCTGGTCTTGGCGTCGGGCAACGGAATGCTCAGCGCCCGGTCGAGCAGGTCGACCCCACGCACCCGGGGATCGATCGCCTCCGGATGCGCCGAGGTGGCCACGATCGCCAGCCCCGGCGTACGGATCGCCGCCCGCAGGGTGTCCACCACGACCGTGGCCACCGGCGGTGGGTTGCTCGCCGGCAACAGCGCGTCGAGGTCGGTGATCAGCAGCACGGTCGGCCGCTCGGCATCCGCCGACCCGATCGCCGAGGACAGCCTGCCCGCACCGGCGTTGGGCTCGAGCGCGGCCAGCGTCGGCGCCGCCAGCTCGATCACCTCGGCCCCGGCCGCCTGCGCCACCGAGCGCACCACGGTCGACTTGCCGACCCCCTCCGGCCCGATCAGCAGCGCGCCGAGCTGGGCGGCGGCCCCCAGCCTGGTCAGCAGCTCCGGCCGGCGGAACGCCAGCTCGAACCACTCCGCCAGCCGGTCGGCCACCTCGCGGGCACCCACCAGATCGGTCATCGACGGCGGCGGCTCGACGGCCACCTCCGGTGCCTGCCAGGTGACCGGCTCGGCCGGCGCCTGCTCGGTGACCGTGCCGCCCGCCCCGGCCAGCTGCGCCACGGGCGCCGGCTCACCGGTCCGCGCGCCGTCCCGCCAGCCGACCACAGTGGACGGATGAACGGCCACCGGGCCCTCCGGGTCCGACGAGGTCACGGTCAGCAGCTCGTTGGTCCAGGTGGTGCCGATCGCCCTGGACAGCTTGCCGCGCACCGCCGACAGGTCGGCGCCGGGCGGCGGGGCCAGGTCCTGGGGCAGCAGCGACACCGCGTCGCCGACGGTGAGGATCTTGCCGATCAACGCGAGCCGCACGGTCTCCGGCGGCAGCGACACCGACGCCAGTCGCGAGCCGGCGACCACGACCGACCTGGCCGGACGCACCTCCGCCGGCGCGACCACGACCTCCGCGCCCTCGGTGACCCCGAGGTTGGACATCGTCACGTCGTCCAGCAGCACCACGCCGGGCGGGCCGTCGCCGGTGGCCGCCAGCGCCGCGCTCACCCGCGACCCGGTCAGCCGCACGCCGTCCCACTGCTCGAGCCCGAGCGCGTCCAGCACCTCCGGGTGCAGGCGCACCACGCCCCGGCGGGTGTCGAGTGCCGACGGCGTCAGCCTGGCCGTGAGCGTGATCTGTGGCATGAGGCCAGAGACTACTGGTCGCCGCCGGGTGGCCGGGGTTGGTTGCGGCGCAGCCCGGTGCGTCGCCAGCCCCGCGCACGCTGCACCGACCGGCGCATCCGGGAGGAGTCGGTCGGCAGCACCAGCTTGCCGCCACCGGTGCCATCTCCGTTGCCGTTGCCGTTGCGTCGTGGCCACACCGCGCGCCGCGCGGCGCCGGCGACCTTGCGGATCGGCGGGCGCAGGCCAAGGCGGCGGCCGTGCGCCCGGCGGATGGCCCGCCGTTCACTCGCCGGCACGTCCCAGACCTCGGGGTGGTTGGCCAGCCAGTGGTTGCGGCGCACCGCGTAGGGCACGTGCAGCAGGTAGATCGCCAGGAACGCGGCCAGCGCGAGCAGCGGGTAGGTGATCACCGCCGCCGCCAGCAGGCCGACCAGCACGAGCAGCGGCGCGACCATCCGCGCCGGCACCCGGAAGGTCTTCAGCGACAGCGTGGGGATCCGGCTGATCAGCAGCGCGCCGATGGCCACCGTCCACACCATCACCACCGGCTCGGCCGACCACCAGCCGTCCCGGCCGAGCTGGATGGTCAGGATCAGCGGCAGCAGCGCGAGCAGCCCACCGGCCGGCGCGGGCACGCCGACGAAGAACTCCTTGGCGTACGGCGGTTTCTCGGTGTCGTCGAGCAGCGTGTTGAACCGCGCCAGCCGCAGGATGATGCACACCGCGAACACCAGCGCGACCACCCAGCCGACCCGGTTGCCGTCGAACTTCCAGATGTAGAGCACCAGCGCGGGCGCCACGCCGAAGGAGATCGCGTCGGCCAGCGAGTCCAGCTCGGCGCCCATCTTGCTGGTCGCGTCCAGCAGCCGGGCGATCCGGCCGTCGAGGCTGTCGAGCACCGCGGCGATCGCGATCGCCGCGATGGCCGCGGCCAGGTTGCCGGAGAGGGTGAACTGGACCGCGGACAGCCCGGCGCACATGGCGAGCACCGTGATGGCGTTCGGCAGCAGCCGAACGCCCGGTGAGCGAGCGCCCAACTCAGCCCTCCGGCAGTTCGGCGAGCACCGTCTCGCCGCCGATGGTGCGCTGCCCGGGCTCGACCAGCACCCGCGACGCCGGCGGCAGGTAGAGGTCCACCCGCGAGCCGAACCGGATCAGCCCGTAGGTCTGGCCGGCAAGGACCTTCTCCCCGCCGGTGAGCTGGCAGACGATCCGCCGCGCGACCAGGCCGGCGATCTGCACCACGACCACCTCCTGACCATCCACAGTGGACATCAGGACGGAGTTGCGCTCGTTGTCCTCGCTGGCCTTGTCCAGATCGGCGGACAGGAACTTGCCCGGCCGGTAGGCCACGCGCTCGACCACGCCGGAGACCGGCAGCCGCTGCACGTGCACGTCGAACACCGACAGGAACACACTGACCCGCAACAGCTCACGGTCGCCAAGCCCGAGCTCGGGCGGCGGGCTGGCGAGCACCACGTGGGACACGGTGCCGTCCGCGGCGGCCACCGCGAGCCCCGGCCGGGTCGGCGTGACCCGCTTGGGCTCCCGGAAGAACCAGGCGATGGCGCCGGTCAGCACGAAGCCGAGCAGGCCGAGGCGGCGGGACAGCTTGCGCAGCACCCACGACGCGGCGGCCGCGCCGGCCACGAACGGCCGGCCCGCCGGGTGCAGCGGCGGGACAATGCTCCTGGTCAGGGCGATGAGGCGGGCGAGCGCGCCCGATTCCGGGTGCTCTGCTGGTTCGGTCATCTGGTGCGGACATCCCTCGCACAGTGCGTGTTTTCGGGCGGATTGGCTACGGCCCACGCTACGCCCAGTGCGGACGGTGACGGTGGTGGCCCAACCCCGGCCCGGCCGGCCGCGCATCCCCCGACGACATGCACGCACCGGCCGGTCGACCAACCGCGACGCACGGGCAGTGTATGACCGCACACATGGTGTAAGCAATAGCGATCCGTGGGTAACCGATCACGGAACGCCACGTGGCAGATGCGTGGATCACCGCAGCAGCAACACATCGACCTGCTCGCCGGCGGCCACCACGGTGACCTCCTCCGGCACCTCGATGAGGCAGTCCGACACCGCGAAGGACGCCAGCAGATGCGACCCGGGTCCGCCGACCGGGGTGACGGTGTCCCCGGCGCGCTGCCCTCGGCGGTACTGCCGTTTGCCGGCGGGGGAGCGCAGCTCGGCGGTGGTCCGCGCGGTCGTGCGCGACCGCTCGACGCGCTGGTGGCCCATCGCCGCCAGCAGCGCCGGGCGAACGAACAGCTCGAAGGACAGCGCGGTGGACACCGGGTTGCCCGGCAGGGTCACCACCGGCAGGTCGCCGAACCGCCCGCACCCCTGCGGACCACCCGGCTGGATCGCCACCCGCAGGAACTCCACCCCCTGCCCGGACAGCGCGTCCTTGACCACCTCGTAGGCGCCCGCGCTCACCCCGCCGGAGGTCACCAGCAGGTCGGCCCGCCCGGCGTGCTCGGCGATCGTCCGGTGGAACACCGCGACGTCGTCCGGCACGAACCGCAGCACGGTCGGCGCGCCACCGAGCTCGCGCACCGCGGCCGCGATCAGCGCGCTGTTGGACTCGTAGATCTGCCCGTGCAGCAACGGAACTCCCGGCGCGACCAGCTCGGTCCCGGTGGCCAGGACGAGCACCCGCACCGGGCGGTGCACCGGCAGCTCGGCGCGCCCGATCGCCGCCGCGAGGCCGAGCTGTGCCGGACCGAGCACGGTGCCCGCCTTGAGCACGGTCGCGTCCCGCGCCACGTCCTCGCCAAGCCGCCGGATGTGCGTGCCCGGCTCGACCGAGGCGCGCATGGCCACCCGCTGCTCGCCGCCGTCGGTGTCCTCGACCTTGACCACCGCGTCCGCCCCGGGCGGGATCGGCGCGCCGGTCATGATCCGGTGGGCGGTGCCGGGCAGCAGCGGCACGATGTCGGTGCGCCCGGCCGGGATGTCCTCCGGCACCGGCAGCGCGACCGCCGCGTCCGGCCCCGCGCCGGCGACATCGGCCGCGCGCACCGCGTAGCCGTCCATCGCCGAGTTGTCGAACGGCGGCAGCGCTACCGGGCTGGTGAGGTCCTCGCCGAGCACCAGCCCGACGCAGTCGGCCAGCGGCAGCGGCACGACCGGCGTCGCCGGCACCAGCGCGGCGATCCGCGCCCGGTAGGCGGACACGGACAGCGGCCCGGACTGCGAGGTGTGTGACACCCTTCGCATCCTGCCCCCTCACCCACCGCGCACGACAGCTGTCCCGTGCCAGACTGCGGGGCGCTCGGCCGCTGACGAACAGGGAGACGTAGGTGCAGGTCCGCACTCGGCACACCCCCGCGTCCGGTGTCGCCCGGCTGCTGTTGGCGCCCGGCGAGGCCGTGCAGGCCGACTACGTCGCGATGATCGCCACCAGCTACGGCGTGCTGGTCACCCCGGCACGTGGCGGGGCGCGGGGCAAGCAGCGGCGTGCGGTGTTCACCGCGCCGGCCGAGGGCGGCTGGGTCGACGTCGCGCCCCCGCTGCCAGGCGACCTCTACCCGTTGCAGCTCGACGGGCTGAGCGGGTGGTGCGTGCAGCGCGGCGGCTGGCTCGCGGCCGGCGCCACGGTGCGCGTCGAGCCGCAGTGGCCGGGTTTCCGCGGGCTGTTCGGCGCGGATGTCGGCTTCCTGGAACACGTCTCCGGCGACGGCGCGCTGGTGCTGGCCGCGTGTGGCGCGCTGGACGTGGTGACCCTGGACGCCGGTGAGCTGATCACCGTCGACCCGACCTACCTGTTGGCCTACAGCGAGACCACCCAGTGCCGGCTGCGCGCGGTCAGCCCGTCGCTGCCGCAGTCGCTGCGCACCGGCGAGGGCCTGCTGCTGGACTTCGCGGGTCCTGGACAGTTGCTTATCCAGACCCGCAGCCCGCACGCGTTGGCGGCCTGGCTGAGCGCGGGTGGCGGCCCACGCTGAGGGCGGTCCGACCGGTTGTCTCCAACCGCACGCGCGCCGCACTTGGCGAACGTTAGGCTTCGAGTGACAAACGGACGAATGGATGAGCAGTGGCGGAGGACCTCACCGGGCGTCGCCTGGGGCACTACCGGATCGACGGTGTGCTCGGTAAGGGCGGCATGTCCGTGATGTACCGCGCCACGGACATCCGGCTCGGGCGCAAGGTGGCGCTCAAGGTCATCGCCGAACACCTCACCGAGGACCCGGAGTTCCGCGAGCGGTTCGTCGACGAGGCGCGCAACACCTCCGCGATCGACCACGCGAACGTCGTGCCGCTGTACGACTTCGGCGAGGTCGACGGGCTGCTCTACATCGCCATGCGGCTGGTCGACGGCTCGGACATGGCCTCGCTGGTCAAGGACGGCCCGCTGGCCCCCGAGCGGGCGCTCGCGTTACTCAGCCAGGTGGCCGAGGCACTGGACAACCTGCACGAGCGCGGTCTGGTCCATCTGGATGTCAAGCCGGCCAACGTGCTGGTGACCAGCCGGGAGTCGACCGCCGAACACATCTACGTCGCCGACTTCGGGCTGACCCGCCGGGGCGCCACCGGCCACCGCACGCGCGGCGGCGACTTCCTCGGCTCGCCGACCTACGCCGCGCCGGAACACCTGCGCGGCGAGCCGGTGGACGGGCGCACCGACGCGTACTCGCTGGCGTGCGTGCTGTTCGCCTGCCTGTCCGGCAGGCCGCCGTTCCAGGGGCCGGTGCCCGAGGTGATCCAGGGACATCTCAACCGCGAGGTGCCGGCGGTCACCGAGTACGTCTCGCTGCCGCCGGCGATCGACGACGTGATCCGCCGCGGCATGGCGAAGAGCCCCAAGACCCGGTACGCGACCTGCCGCGACCTGATGGCCGCCGCCCGCCAGGCGCTGGCCGGCGTCGGGCAGCAGGTGCGGCGCCCGCCAGCGGTACCGGTCGGCCCGAGGATCGGCGGCGGGTCGATCCCGATGCCCAGCCAGCACCGACCCGGCCCAAGCGGCCCGGCCGGACCTGGCGGGCCACCCGGCTACCCGCCGCGACAGCCACCGCCGGGCAACTACCAGCGGCCAGTGCCGGCCGGCACGCACTCCTCGTCGGCCGATCCCGTCCGGCTGCGCCCGCCGGTGCCCGCCGGGCCGAGCACGGCGTTCACGTCCGACTCCGGTGGGTCCTCGCGCTGGCTCGTGCCGGTGATCGTCGGGCTGGTGGCGATCGGGCTGATCGTGGCCGCGATCGTCTTCTTCAGCTCCGGCGATGACGGCGGCGGCGGGGGCGACCAGCGGGACCCGGGCGGGACCACCCAGCAGACCGTGCCATCGATCAAGGTCGGTGACGACCCCGATTCGGGTGGTCGTTGACCTGCGTTTCTTGCACTCTCGTGGTCCGAGTGCTAAACACGGTTCTGGCAGTCGGTACATCCGAGTGCCAAATGTTGAGGTCGGGACGGTGAGGCCGGCAAGCCGGTCGTCCGTCGCGGGCACCGAGCCTGGCCACGCATCGTGAACGTCCAACACGGAGGACTTACACCGCAATGGCCAAGTTGATCGCGTTCGACGAGGACGCGCGCCGCGGTCTCGAGCGCGGGCTGAACACCCTCGCTGACGCCGTCAAGGTGACGCTGGGCCCGCGTGGCCGCAACGTCGTGCTCGAGAAGAAGTGGGGCGCGCCCACCATCACCAACGATGGTGTCTCCATCGCCAAGGAGATCGAGCTCGAGGACCCGTGGGAGAAGATCGGGGCCGAGCTCGTCAAGGAGGTCGCCAAGAAGACTGACGATGTCGCCGGTGATGGCACCACCACCGCGACCGTCCTGGCTCAGGCACTCGTACGCGAGGGCCTGCGCAACGTCGCCGCCGGCGCCGACCCGCTGTCGCTCAAGCGCGGCATCGAGCAGGCCGTCGAGGCGGTGATCGAGCAGCTGCACAAGGCCTCCAAGGAGGTCGAGACCAAGGAGCAGATCGCTGCCACCGCGTCGATCTCCGCTGCTGACACCACGATCGGCGAGCTGATCGCCGAGGCGCTGGACAAGGTCGGCAAGGAGGGCGTGGTCACGGTCGAGGAGAGCAACGCACTCGGCATGGAGCTGGAGCTCACCGAGGGCATGCGCTTCGACAAGGGCTACCTGGCCGGTTACTTCGTGACCGACCCCGAGCGCCAGGAAGCGGTGCTCGAAGACCCGTACATCCTGCTGTTCGGCTCGAAGATCTCCGCGGTCAAGGACATGCTCCCGGTCCTCGAGAAGGTCATGCAGGCCTCCAAGCCGCTGCTGATCATCGCCGAGGACGTCGAGGGCGAGGCCCTGGCGACCCTGGTGGTCAACAAGATCCGCGGCACGTTCAAGTCGGTCGCCGTCAAGGCTCCCGGCTTCGGCGACCGCCGCAAGGCGATCCTGCAGGACATCGCGATCCTCACCGGTGGCCAGGTCATCAGCGAGGACGTGGGTCTCAAGCTGGAGAACGCGGACATCTCGCTGCTTGGCCGCGCCCGCAAGGTCGTCGTCACCAAGGACGAGACGACCATCGTCGAGGGTTCCGGTGACGCCGAGCAGATCCAGGGCCGGGTCAACCAGATCCGGGCCGAGATCGACAAGAGCGACTCGGACTACGACCGGGAGAAGCTGCAGGAGCGGCTGGCCAAGCTGGCCGGCGGCGTCGCGGTCATCAAGGCCGGTGCCGCCACCGAGGTCGAGCTCAAGGAGCGCAAGCACCGCATCGAGGACGCGGTGCGCAACGCCAAGGCCGCCGTCGAGGAGGGCATCGTCGCCGGTGGTGGCGTGGCTCTGCTGCAGGCTGCCGAGCAGGCCTTCGCCGGCCTCAAGCTCGAGGGCGACGAGGCGACCGGTGCCAACATCGTGAAGGTCGCGGTCGAGGCTCCGCTCAAGCAGATCGCCGTGAACGCGGGCCACGAAGGTGGCGTCGTGGTGGAGAAGGTCAAGGGTCTGCCCCAGGGGCACGGCCTGAACGCCGCCACCGGCGTGTACGAGGACCTGCTCGCCGCCGGCGTGCCGGACCCGACCAAGGTGACCCGCTCGGCGCTGCAGAACGCCGCGTCGATCGCCGCGCTGTTCCTCACCACGGAGGCGGTCGTCGCCGACAAGCCGGAGAAGGCCGCGCCTGCTCCGGGTGGCGGTGACCCCACCGGCGGCATGGACTTCTGACCAGGCCGCACAGCTAGCACCGAAGGGCCCGGACTCCCACCAGGGAGTCCGGGCCCTTCGTACTACGGCTAGCCCCACCCCCGACCCACATGCTGGCTCCATTGTCCGCGGACCCCCGCAGACAAGAGGATCTTGTACATGACAAACAAGACGCGCCGCGCGGTCGGCATCGCCCTTGGCACCGCGATCCTCGCGACCGTCCTCGGCACCTCACCGGCCGCGGCACACCCCGACCCCAACCCCGTCCAGACCCAGCTCGACCTGCTGACCAGCGTCGACCGGGTGCCAGGTGCGTTGGTGCAGGGCCGGAACAGCCGCGGCCGTCTCGTCACGATGACCGCCGGCACCGCCGAGCTGGGCACCGACCGCCCGATGGTCGGGAAGAACGGCCGCTTCCGGGTCGCCAGCGTCACCAAGACCTTCGTCGCCACGGCCGTCCTGCAGCTGGTGGCCAAGCGCGAGGTGCGCCTCGACGAGCCGATCGAGACCTACCTGCCCGGCGTCGTGCGCGGCACCGGCGACGGTGCGGAGATCGATGGTCGGGACATCACCGTGCGCCAGCTCCTGCAGCACACCAGCGGCCTGCCGAACTACACCGAGTACGTGGACTTCACCGAGCTGGACGGCCCGGTCGAGGCGAGCGAGCTGGTCCGGCTGGCGCTGTCGAACAAGCCGGACTTCACCCCCGGTGACGGTTGGCGCTACTCGAACACCGGCTTCCTCCTCGCCGGCATGGTCGTGGAACGGGTGACCGGCAAGGACATCGGCACCGCCGTGGCCGAACTGGTGATCCGCCCCGCCGGCCTGCCCGACACGTACTGGCCGCGTGCCGGCGAGCGCCAGATCCGTGGCAGGCACGCGCACAACTACATGCTGGACAAGGACAACCCCGAGGGCCCGCTGGTCGACGTCACCGAGTACGAGCCGTCATGGGCCGGCGCGTCCGGCGCGCTGGTGTCCACCCCGGCCGACCTCAACAAGTTCTGGCGCGAACTGCTCGACGGTCACCTGTTGCCGAGCCGCCAGCTGGCCCAGATGCAGACCACCGTGCCGGCACCGGGCATCGCCGAGGACGCGAACTACGGTCTCGGCCTGGCCCAGCTGCCCCTGTCGTGCGGCTACGCCTGGGGCCACGGCGGCGACCTGGCCGGCGCGGGCGTGTCCAACGCGTCCGTCCGCACCGAAACCGGCCGGGAGGCGACGGTCTACCTCACCGCCCAAACCGGCAAGCAGGCCTCCAACCGCATGATGCAGACCATCGACACCGCCCTCTGCACGTAGCCGTAACTCCCGGTGGGTGACCAGCTCACCCACCGGGATCGACGTCAGGTTCTCCCTGGTCAGAGCCTATTTTCATGATCAGCTGGATGAGACCGCGCGAACCTGTCACCGATCCACAGATTCGGCTGGGACCCAGTCGCGCTTCTCGGCCGGTACTATAAGCAAAGGTCATGGAGTCTGGCAGGAGGTGGACGTTATGACCGCGGAACACGCGGGCGCACATCACGTGCCCTCGCCACGCGGACGAGCGCTGGTCGACGAGCTTCTTCGCCAGAAGGACGTCCAGCCGATAGAAACTCCTGACGACCCAGCGGGTAGGGGCGTCTTCGAGTCCAACGAGGAGCTGCACGAGTTCCTCGAGTACACCTACGCAGCTCGTCGCACTGAGCTGGCGTAATGTTTACTCACTGTGGACCCGGTCGTACTCGACACTGACGTTGCCTCTCTCCGCTTCAAGGGTCAATTGCGCACGTCCATGTTCAGGCGCCTGGTCGGCCGCCGCCCACTGATCACATTTGTCACCCATGCCGAGCTGATCAGATGGGCTGAAACGCGTAACTGGGGAACGGCACGACGGGCTCAGCTCGCACAGTGGCTTGCCGACATGGCTGTCCTGCCTGGCACGGAGGACGTCGCGACAGCGTGGGGCCAGATCTCAGCAGCAGCCAGCAAACGCGGTCGGCCACGCCCGGTCAACGACACCTGGATCGCCGCGTGCTGCCTGGTCTACGACCTGCCACTGGCCACGCACAACGTGAAGGATTTCGACGACTTCGTCCAATATGACGGTCTCACACTCATCACCGACTAAACCAACTCGGCACCTGATCATCGGCGTCAGCTGCCGGATCGACGTCGGTCAGCACGATCCGATTTACCAGCCCGCCGCGCCGCACCAACAGTTCGTCGCGATCGACTCGCACGGTCCGGTAGACCAGAGCGCCGTAACCGACCAGCCGCCGCAACGCTTCGGCGACGGACACCCGCTCGGTCTCGGCGACGATGTCCAACGCGGCGTGGGTGGCGCGGGTCATGCTGACCGATAAATGATGCACGCCGTACTCCGTCGCGCAGCCGGATTCCATGACGAGCTGTTCGTACGGAATGCCGTCGCCATATTTGGCGGTGACCCGGCAGATCACCTTGATTCTGCCGGGTCGCATCGGATCGATTCCGTTCACCACGTTCCGCATGGTCGCCTCTGGAAAATCATCAGCGCCGACAATGCTGCATTCCCTGGCGAGTCGACGGACCGTCCAGTTGTGCTCGTCGAGCCATCCGCGAATAAGCTCACGGTTCACCTTGGGCATGGTCAGGAAGTCTGCAGAGCGGTCAGATCGTCCGCACCCTCGTCCGTCGTCCACTCGAGCCGCATCGGCATCATGCGCTGATGAGTCGCCAACGCACTCTCCGGCGAGGCGAAAATACCGAACGACGCCCGCCCGGAGCCGGGATCGCGGCGATAGGTCAGCACTTCCTGCTCATCGTCCGGGCCGCCGCTGATCAACATACCGACAGCGTAGATACCGTCCCGGCTGGCATCGACGGTCTTCAGCACAAAAGGATTAATGTCCATACTATTCTCCAGATAGTTGATCTGCCATGACGTCCCGGCGTCGATCCGCGAGCAGATCACCGAGAATCATCTGACACGCCAGGCAACACCCGGCCGGCATGTCGACAAGCTGCCCAATCGGCACCGAATGCGAGCACAACGCCTCAGCGAACAGGTCACCGAACGGCGTCGGAAACGCATGTGTCCGCAGATCATGCCCAGACACCCGCCAACTGACGGCCGACGACCGAGTGGGGACCGGAGGTTCCTGGGCATGATCACGCGTCGTCTCAGACATGGCGCGCTGCCCGCCGTTCGGCACGCCGCCGGCAGGACGCGCACTGGGCGCGGTGCCGGTCCAACTTGTCCTCCCAACGCACGGACCAGTAACCAAGCGGCGGCCCGACAACCACGCCGATGAACACAGCGATGCCCAATGTCAGGGCGTAGTCCATGGCGGTCATGGCCGCCGACATTGTGGACAGTCCACTGTGGATGCTCCTTCGCGTGACTTTGACTTCCGCGAAGGTAGGGAGAAAAACCAGCAAGCGGGTAGGACACGGTGTGCCACTACCCGTTCGGGGGTAGGACGTCGCGTCCTACCCGAGCTAACCGATATGCCGCCCGAGCCGGATCGCCAGCTCCCGCAGGGGAGCACTGACCCGCCGCTCCCGCTCGACGAGTTCGTCGACCACGAGACCGGGAAGACTCTGGTAAGTGATCCAGTCCGGGGCCAGCTGCGCCGTCGCCAGCAGCGCGGCCTCGGCCCGACGAGGATGACCAAGCCGCAGGTGTGCGAGCGCCAGGTCGGTCATGTGCCGAGCGCGGCTCGCGAGCGGGAGCGCGGCGTCGTGCGGCAGTGCGTCGGCCGCGGTGAGCGCGCCGGTCCAGTCGTCTTGAACCACGGCGCAGTCAACAGCCATCATCCTCACCTTGACCGGCCCGAACGTGGTCTGGTGGTCTGCGCGCTCGTAGCCAAGACGACCAGCGGTCTCGGCGGCCACGGACAGCAACTCGCGTGCCGCGTGTGCGCGGCAAGAGCGCGCCGCGGCGGTGGCGGCGGTCATGGTGAGGATGCCGTAGGCAGACAGCTGCGAGTCGGACACGTCGCCGGCCGGCTCGACGTCCCGCGCGGCCGCTACGGCGACGCGCTCCGACTCGTCGTAGCGACCCTGCACCAGCAACTGCCACGACACCGATACCCGCAGCGCCGCGTGCAACAGCTCGTCGTTGCCGTCCCGGCTCGTGCGGAGCGCTTCGCGAACCGCCAGCCACGCGGCATCATGGTGGCCGAGTTGGACAAGGGTGTCCCCGGCAGCCCGGTAACCCAGCGCGAGCGCGCGAGCCGCGCGTGGTCGTTCGGCGGTCGGCACCGCGCGGACGGTGGCGCGTAGTTGCATGAGTGCTTCGGGGAGCAGGTGGGACAGCTGCTCGTAGCGGCCGGACCAGTAGTGGCCCCACAGGTAGATGACGGTGCGCTCGGCATCGTCGATGGTGAGCGGTGAGGTGTCGGTGACGTCCTCGTCGATGAGGTCGTCGACCGGGGTGAGGGCGCGGCGGATCGCGACCACACCGGCAGCCGGATCGGATGACGGGATCGACGCCGACCGGTCCAGCAGGACTGACAAGGGCACGTCGAGAGCGCGCGCGATGCTCTGCAGGCTGCCAACCGACGCGGTACTCCGGGCGCCCTGCTCCAACTTGCGGATCAGCCAGACGCTCACGCCGGCTCGGTCTGCGAGCTGCTGTTGGGACAACAACTTGCCGCGATATTTCTTGATGCGCGCGCCGAGATCGATGCGGCCGTCCACGGGACCACCTCCTTCGAGGAGCCTCTCTGCGTGCCCTTGGCCTGTCGGCCAGCGGCGCTCTCCGCGAAGAGGTGCATGGCCGAGGGTACCGGCATTGGTCATCGGCGGAGCATTCGTGCATCTGCATGGCGTTGCAGGTCAGGCGTACAAACTTCCTCAATTGCGTTGATTCAAGAATCCATGGGGAGGCAGGCTTCGCAGAAGTCGTCGCCGAAGGGGGTTAGGTGGACGCTGCGGCGGACGGTTTTCGGGGCGCGGCCTGCCTTGGCCATGGCGGCCTGGACCTCGGGCTGGACCTCGACCACCTGGTAGCGCTCCGGCTCGACCTCCTCGGCGGAGAACCACACCAACCCCAGCCGGAACAGGTTGTTCAGGTAGGCGTTGGTGCTGGTCAACCGGCGGACGCCGGCCTGGCGGCCGATCATCGACAGGCTGGACTCGATCAGTTCCGAGCCGATGCCCAGCGGGCGGTTCGTGCGCACGTCGACCACCGGCTGCGGGCCCTCGGTCGCCAGCAGCCGCAGGATTCGCGCCTCGTCCGGGGTCAGTTCGCTGAGGATGCGTTCGTACGCGGGGTGGGTGCCGTCGACGAAGTGCACGTCGGCCGACTGGCGGAGCAGCTCGGCGCCGCGTGCGCGCAAGTCCTCTGTGGACGAATGGGCCGGTGGCGGTGGCTCGTCGGGCATGCCGAGGGTTTCTCTTGCCGTCGACCGGAGTTCGGCGCCGATCTCGGTGACGATCCTGGTCGGGGACTCGCCCTCGGCCAGGCCCTTGGCCACTCTGGCTCCCGTTTGGAGGGTCGTGTTCACCAGCCACTGGGTGGTCGTCAGGCTGGTGTTCACGGCGATCCGCACCAGTCCCGCCACCTCGCGCAACACCTCGTTGGTCGGCAACTCACACTCCGAAGATCGCTAGGTGGATCAGGCCGGCACCGATCCCGAGTACCCCACCATGCACGAAAAGCAACCACTCGTCCTGCTTGATCGCCGACCGCAGCAGCTCGCTGAACTGGTCGAACGGTAGCTGGCGCATCTGCCTGGCGACGAACGACCTGATCTTTCCCGACTGCTGTCTGCCGAACTCCTCGTCCCCCAGTGCGGCGGCGAACTCGACCGCCTCGGTCGCCACCGCGTCCCGGATGCGGTCGTAGCGCTCCACCCCCATGCCGACGCGCACCGCCGAGCGGGCGAGGCCGACCGCGTGGTCCACGGCCGGGCGCAGCGAATTCTCCAGCAGCTGCCTGGTGCGGTCCGACCTCGGGCCGTGCAGCAGTTCGTCGCCGATGTTGCGCATGGTGATGACGTCCTCGGCGATGATCTGCGCCAGCACGTCGCTCACCTCGGGCTGGCGGCGCAGGAACAACCCGTGGAGGGTGAACGGGCCCACCCGCCGGGGGAACACCGGCTCGAAGATCAGCTTCAGGCCGATCCAGTTCACCAGCCAGCCGATCACCGCGCCGCCCAGCGGCAGCACCCACCAGTGTGGGAACGCCGCCACCAGGAACACCAGGCCGACGCCCATGGGCAGGCCGAAGTAGAGGCCGAAGTTCTGCATGAACCGCAGCTCCTTGCGGCCGACCTCGCGCAGCATGTCGTTGAGCAGCTCCGGATGCTGCTCGAAGTACCGGATCACCAGCAGCTTGGCGTCGATGAGCTGTTCGATGTGCTCACCGAGCTCGTCGGTCAGGCCACGGATGATCACCGGCAGCCGCTGCTCGATCCGCGCGTGCACCGCCGACCTGACCGCGGGCGGCAGGTCGTGCCACAGCTGGGGATGCTCCCGTTCCATGATCCGCTCGACGACGCCGCGCACCTCTCCGCGCGCGGTGGTCACCAGGTGGTCGGCGATCCGGTCAGGCTCGAACTCGCGGTAGAAGTCGCTGATGCTGCCGACCTTCAGCAGCGCCTTGTCCACCGAGATGCTCGCCATCTTGGCCACCCGCGACGGGATGATGCCCTGCCAGCCGAACCGGCCGTCGCGGGTGATCGCCGGGATCACCTGCACCCGCCTCGGCAGATACGGGTACAGGAACCGCAGCCCGGGCACCCGCACGCCGTGGAAGCGCATCGGGCCGAACATCATCAGCACGCCGGTCCAGTTGGTGATGTACCCGATCACCCCGGTGAACAACGGGATCGAGATCAGGTGCGAGACGAACCGGGGGTCACTCCACTCCACCGCGGCAGCGAACACCGCGGCTACCCGGCGCCGAGCAGGATGAACGGCCTGCGCAGCGGGTCGGCGGCGGTCGCCTCGGCCAGCGCGCGGGCCGGGCGGGTGCCGGAGGCGAGTCTGCGGTGGTAGTCGGTCATCGCCTCGGCCAGGTCCTGGGCGCTGGAGCTGACCAGGCGCCGGTGGTAGTCGGTCATGGTGAGCGCGGCCGACCGGTGGCCGACGCGATTCACCGCGGCGACGACGGTCCGCGAGCCGCTGGCGAGCATCGCGCCGGCGAACCCCAGCGGCTCGTCGCCCGGCCGGATGTGCGACAGCGCCAGCTCGCACGCGGCCAGCACGATGTGCTCCGGCGGATTGGCCAGCCGGGCCACCTCGTGGGCCAGCAGCCCGCCGTCGACCAGCTCCAACCGGGAGAACATCGCGTTGGCCGGCTCGTGGGTGCCGTGCGCGGCGATGTGCACCAACTTCGCGCCGTCCATCGCGGCCAGCACGGCATCGGTGGTGGCGCGCTCGCCGTCGAGCACGACCGCGTCGGGGTACACCGCGCGCAGATGCGCCAGCTCGGACACCGAGTCCGGCAGGTCGGGGCCGCTGACCAGCACCACCCGGCCGTCGGTGGCCGGCACCTCGGCGGCGCCGACCCACGCGGTCGCCGACGGCGCGACCGACACCGCGCGCCCGCGCAGCGCCGGCAGCGACTCCCACGGCACCGAGTACAGCTCGCCGAAGGGCACCACCACCAGCTCGCGGCCGTCGAGCAGGTCGAGCGGGATCCCGCTGTCGCCGAACAGGTACTCGTTGAGCGTGGCGATCCGGTGCAGCGCCGACTGGGACACCGCGTTGACCAGCGGCTCGATCAGGTCGTCCGGCGCGAGCGCGTCGAGGTCGGCGTGCAGCTGCCTGGCGACCTCCAGCGCCTGCTCACGGCCGCCGAGCCGGATCAGCCGGGTGTGCCCGCCGCTGACCACGATCGCGGCCAGGTCCTCGCCTGGTCCGGCGAAGCTGATCATCGCCCGGTCGCCGAGGTGGTCGATGATCTCCTCCGGCGCGGACACCGGCCGGGGCTTGCCCCAGTGGCTGGTGTGCCAGCCGAGCCGGCTCACCTCCCGCCGCAACGCGGTGACCCGGCGCTCCAGGTGTGCGGTCGGCCGCCGCTCCAGCTTCGCCTGTTGGACGGTCCTGGTCACCGCGCGCAGCTCGGTCACCTGGCTGGCCAGCTCGGGGTCGTCGATCGCCGGCAGCGGCTCGTAGCGGTACACCTGCGCCCGGGTGCGCTCGTGCCAGCTGAGCAGCCTGCGGGTGTCGGCCTCGGTGCGGGCCGAGTCCAGCACCAGGTTGACCGCGATCCGGCCGAGCTCCTGGCCGTGCACCGCGGTGCCGCAGACCAGGTCCAGCCCACCCATCCGGTCGCGGACCGCGCCGAGCTCGGTCAGCCCGGCCCTGGCCTGGGCGAGCACCTTGCGGGTCTGGCCGCGGGCCATGGCGACCTCGGCCCGGCACAGCCGCAGCAGCATCTTGTGGTCGATCGGGGCGATCTTGCGCAGCGGGGGCACCTGGGCGAGCAATGCCTCGGCGGTGTCGACACTTCGCCTGCGCAGCGCCAGCCGAACGGCCAGCATCATGGCCATCGCGGCCTCGTCGGTCAGCCCGATCCCGAGCAGCCGGTTGGCCAGCCCGGCCGCCTTGTCCGGCGAGGTGGCGCCCTTGCCGCCGTCGAGCGCGCTCGCGGTCTCGGCGCGCATCCGCGCCAGCGCGGCGAGTTCGGCCCAGGCGGAGTTGCCCCGGCGCACGAACCGGCGGTGCGCCGAGCCGGTCAGCTTCTTGGCCAGCGCGAAGTCGCCCATCATCAGCGCGGCACCCGCCCTGGCGACCTCCGCCTCGCCGAGGTCCTGGCCGAGACGTTGCTCGCGCAGCGCGGGCATCGACTCGTCGAGGTGGCGGGCGGCCTCGTCCGCGAGGCCGGCGATGAGCAGGCACTTCGCCTGGTCGATCTTGGTGCGTGGGACGAGCCGGGGAGCGAAGTCGCGGAACATCCGCTCGACCGCCTCGAAGTGCGCGAGCGCGCCGGGGACATCGCCGGCCAGCAGCGCGATCTCGCCGAGGTTGCCCTGTGCCTTGGCGGTGAGCCGGTAGATGCCGTGCGCGGAGGCCAGCTCCATACAGCGCTGCATGTCCTGCTCGGCCGGGCCGGGCTTGCCGATCTCGATGTGGGCCAGGCCGCGGTTGAGGTAGGCCTTGGCCAACAGTTCCGGATCGCCGGCGTCGGTGCCGTTGAGCCGTTCCAGGGCGGGGATCGCGCCGGCGTAGACGTCGAGCGCGCCGGTGGTGTCCCCGGCACGCAACAGGATGAGGGCGTGCTGGTGGTCGACCAGGCCGCGTAGCGCGAGCCTGGTCGACGCGTCCGGCACCGCGCTGACCAGGTCGCTCGCGGTGGCCAGGTGGACAAGGCCATCGGCGACCGACCCGGTCTCCGCCTCGGCGTAGGCCAGCGCCTGCAGCACCCTGATGCGCAGGACGACTGCCTCCGGGTCGCGGGAACCGACCGGGAGCGCGTGCAACGCGTCGCGCAGCAACTTCGTGCCCTCGGCGGAGCCGCCGAGATTGTTGCTGTCGACACCACGGCGCAACAGCTCCGCGGCGGTCGCGATGCGGTCGGGCACGTTCTCGTCGTCGGTACCGCGCGGATTCATCGGCGCGGCCATGGGAGAACGAGGTCGGGGCACGCTACTAATGGCAGCACACTTGGCCTGCCGAAGCGTGCCCCGGGTCCAGCAAAATTCCGGCTTACTTGTCGTTGGTCGTCTCGGCCGGCACGCTCGAGTCGTGGTAGCCGGCCGGCTCGCTCGAGTCGTGGTAGCCGGTGGTGTGGGCGGTCGAGCCACACGTGGCGCACGGTGGGCGAGGGTCGTTCGGAGGCTTTGGCGTCGGGCTACTCATGCTTACTCCCCTTTCAGCAGATGCTGCGTGCTCACCAAGACAAGAGGCGGGCGGGCACAGCGAGATACAGAGAATATCTGCCAAACGAGGAAATTAGGGCCAGATGGGCTACAAGTCGACAGTTGGTGTCACCACTGTGCGTGACTGTTCGGCGTGCATCCGCACCAGCAGTTGGGTCGTGCCCCTTGGGACCTCGGTCAGCACGAACCGGCCGCCCTCGTCCGCGGTGGTGGTGGTCGAGCCGTGTTCGGCCACCCGGACCTCGACGCCGTGCGCCCCCGCCGGCACGAGCCAGCCGTCGATCCGCTGCCGTTCACCGGTACGGGTGACGTTGACCATCACGGTCAGGTCACCGACGAAGAACGTGATGGTGCCGGGCAGACCGCCGCGCACGCCGGCCAGCGGGCGATGCTCGGCCCACCGGGCCACCTCGATGTCGATGTCGTCGATGGCCTCGATGGCCACCGCGAACTGCGCTCGTTCGATCAGCCCCGGCGGGGGCGGATCAAGCTCGTTGACCAGCCGAGCCACCTCGGACATCAGCTCGTCGTCAGACTGGTGCGTTCTCATGATCCACTGTCCCCGTTGTACAGGGCGCGCAGGTTGTTGATGCAGCGCCCTCTGGTCGGTCCGATACTGCCGTGCGGCATGTGCAGCGCCTCGGCGACGGCGCGGTACTCCGCGCGGCCGGCGAGAACCGTAAGACGCAGTAGCTCCTGGCAGCGTTGCGTCAACTTGTGGAACGCGGCCCACAACTGCTGGTCACGCTCGTCGCGGAGCACCTCGTGCTCCGGGGACGGGTCGGTGGTCGGCAGCTGCTCGGCGACCTCGGTGGACAGTTCGACCTGACTTGAGCTCCGTTGCAGCACTCGGATCGCCTCCCGTCTGGTCGTGGTGATCAGCCAGGCGGCGAGTGCTCGGGGCTCGGACAGTCGGTGGATGTGCCGCAGCAACGCCAGCCACACCGTCTGCACCACGTCCTCCGCGCTCGCCCGGTCCAGCCCGCCTGCTCGCGCCACGTGCCAGACCAACGGCGAAAGCTCGGCGACCAGGACGTCGAACGCCGCCCGGTCGCCGGCCTGCGCGGCGATCATGCAAGCTGCGTGCCGGTCTCGCCCGTCCAGGCCCTCCCACGGCTTGGTCATGCTCGCGGTCTGCAGTTCGGTCACCGCTTCCCACCCCGCTTCGTGGGTTGATATTCAGATGGCACCAGGTCCATCGTGCCAACCCCCGGCGTCTACGTCTTCTCTCGTGTTCCGGACTGTTCGCGACCACCCATGCGGGCGACCGCTGAACGGTAGATCGTCTTACCCTTCAAGAGCCGATCCTGAAGGGTCAGATACCGGCCATTCGGGTGGTTACCAGCGAGTATTACCCAAAATGTGTGATCAGCAACAGCATCGATGCCACTCCGATCAGCATACCCGCGAGTAACAATCCGCAACCCCGGACGACGACGGTGCCCACCGTGCGGCCCCGCGCCGCCAACACGCTCGCCACGACCGCGAACAGCGCCACCACGACGACGAAGGTCACCCCGCCCAGTGCCAGCGCCCCGCTCAGCTCCGGCCGGTCGAGGATCGCCGGGCCGAGCACCAGCGCCGCGACGCAGACCAGCAGCGCGGCGCCGCCGCTGAGCACGGCGGCCAGCAGCACCAGCGCGCGGGCGGTGCCGACGTGGGTGACCCTGCTTGGCTGCTCACCGGGCTGCTCGTGCACGGTCAGCCAGCGTACGGGCTCACTCCATCGGCATCACGACGCAGCAGATCACGTAGAGGACGGCGCCGGTGCCGAAGCCGAGGAGGGTGGCGGCCACCAGCGCGATGCGCACGATGGCGGCGTCCACGCCGAACCTCGCGGCCAGTCCGCCGCACACACCGGCGATCATCCGGTCGCGCCGGCTCCGCTGCAGCTTCTGACTCGGCCTGGTCTGGGTGTCGGTGTCGTACATGACTCCAGCATCGGCCCCCGCCTGCCCGATGACATCGGGGATCGCCCCTGGTCAGCCCCGGACCCGGCTCGGGGCATGCCCTGAATGGGTCGTTCGGGACGCTCAACGTCCGCAATGCCTCATTCAGGGCATGCGCCACCTTGGCACCGCCGCTGACCAGGCGAGATCGGGCGAAGGGCGGCGGGAGTAATAGGCTGCCAGCCGTGGTGGACATGGCATGGGCGCCGGTCGGGTCGCCGGCCGACCTCGCCGACTCGCTCGATCGGGTCGGGTACCTGGCCGACGAGGGAGTCGCCACGGCGGCCTTTCTCGCGTTGCGGCTGGGCCGGCCGCTGTTCTGCGAGGGCGAGCCGGGCACCGGCAAGACCTCGCTGGCGGTCGCGCTGGCCGACGCGCTGGCCGTGCCGCTGATCAAGCTGCAGTGCCACGAGGGCATCGACTTCTCCCAGGCCCTCTACGACTGGGACTTCCCGCGTCAACTGCTGCACCTGCGCGCGCTGGAGGCCACGTCGGAGTCGCTGGACGCGGACGCGGCGGAGCGGTCGCTGTACTCCCGGCGCTTCCTGATCGCCCGGCCGCTGTTGCGCGCGCTGGAGGAGTCGCCGTGCGTGCTGCTGGTGGACGAGGTCGACCGCGCCGACGACGAGTTCGAGGCGTTCCTGCTGGAGATCCTCGGCGAGAACGCGGTGACCGTGCCGGAGCTGGGGGAGGTGCGCGCGCAGGTGCCGCCGCTGGTGATCCTCACCTCCAACCGGACCCGCGAGGTGCACGACGCGTTGAAGCGCCGCTGCCTCTACCACTGGCTCGAGCACCCGGCACTGGCCCGCGAGGTCGCGATCCTGCGCAGGCGACTGCCGGGCCTGTCGGCCGGCCTGGCCGAGCAGGTCGCCGGCGCCGTGCGCAAACTGCGCACGGTGGAGCTGCTCAAACCGCCGGGAGTCGCGGAGTCGATCGACTGGGCCGAGGCGTTGGGCGCGCTCGGCCGCTCGGAGCTGGACGCCGCCGCCGCGGCGGCCACCCTCGGCGCGGTGCTGAAATACCGGGAGGACGCGCAACGCGTGGTGGCCGCCGGCCTGGACACGATTCTGGCCGGCTGAAATTCGGTCGCGCCGATAGTCCTCCGCCCCGCATAGTTGTTCCTGGCGCGCCACGATGCCGCCGCGGTGTCGGGCCGGTCGCGGTGCCCCGCCGCGGCGGCAGCCACTTCTCGATTCCGGTTGGCGATAATCTGACGTACGCTCGGATGAATTCCCGATCTCGCTGCTGCGGGGGACGAGTCAGGGTGGCATGAACGAGAACCTGTTGGTTGACCACGATTCCAGCGGCTGGTCGGCCAGGTTCGCGGTCCGGGTCACCTCGGCGATCGACCTGTCCGCGCTGCGCGGTGAAGTTGGCCGGCCGGTCGGCGAGTGGTTCGACCTGGCGCACGGCCACGACGTCGAGTACCTCCGCCGACTGTCCACTGTGGCCGGTGCGGCGTTCGAACTGCGCTGGCTCGCCGAGCCGGGTCGCCCGCTCTCGCTCACCCTGCTCGGCCGGCTGCATCGCCGGCACGGCACGGAGATCGAGCGGGACGGCGCCGAGGCGCTCGCGCGGCTGGCCGCCGTGCCGGCCCACGTGCGGGTCCGGCCGCTCGCCGGCCGGGCGGCCATCGAGCACGCCTTCGACCCGTTCCGCCCACGCGGCATCGCCGAGGTGCGCAAGCCATGCCTGACCGCGCGCCCGCACCGGCCCGACGCCCCGGTACGGGTCTTCGTCGCGGTGCCGCCGTTGCGTGCCCAGCCGGGCGATTGGCCTGGGGTGCTTGAGTTTCTCGCCGACGCGCGGCGTCCGGCGATGCTCTCGGTCGGGCTGGTGCCGACCGGGGTCGCGCCCAGCTTCGGCCAGTACCTCTCGTTGATCGCCGACCACTACGGCGTGCTCGGCCGGCCAGGCCGCTCGCGGATGGGCAACCGCTACGCCATGCCCGGCTGGATCGACGGCGACCCGTTCGCCGCGGTCGCCGAGCCGCTCTACCGCGACGCGGCACGGCGCTACCAGGGCACCGTGTTCCGGCTGCGGATCACCGTGGCCACCGCCGGACCGCCGGACCTCACCCTCGCGCACGGCATCGCCGAGCGGCTCGGCCGGGGGATCGCGCGGGACGTGCCGGGGCGTTCCTGCGTGGTCGAGTGGCCGGCGGCCGCCCGCGACCGGATGGTGCTCACCGACAGCGTGCGCGCGCTGGGCACCCCGAGGTGGGGCGGGCACGAGGTGTGGCGGTCCAAGGACGTGCCGCAGGCGTTGCGTGAGCTGTGCGAGTTGGCCGACCCGGCCGAGGCGGCGGCCGCGGCGTGGTTGCCGGCCGCGGTCGAGGGCACGTTGCCCGGCTCGTTCCCGGTCACGCTGCCCGCCGGGGAAGGCGACTTCCCGGACGGTTTCGGCGATTTCCCGCCCGTCGCCGAACCGCGGGCACAGGACAAGAGAGTCTCGCCGCCAGCAGTTCCCTAGTTATGCGTCAGGTGACGCACAACTAGCCCCTTGTTCATGTGAGTCTCGACTTGTCGAGGTGAACGAAAGCAGGGGGAGGTGCGGAATGCGAGCTTATGGTCCGGTCCCATTCGTGTGTCCGGTCTCATTCGCGCTCAAACTCGCGGTGTTCTGCCTGGCCCTCGGCATGGCGGTGGGCGTGTGGATGTGGGCACCGGAGCCCCAGCCAGTCGAGCCGTCCCGAGTGCCGCCGGCCCAGGTGGCGGACTCGCTGCCAGGCCAGCCGTAGTGAAGGGGGCGAGCATGGAGTCGCACGAGCTGTGAACGCGTGGTCGTCACGAGTGAGCCGGTGACGACTGGGGGTGAGGTGGGCCGGCCGAGAAGCCATCTCGGCTGGCCTTCCCTCGTTTCGAGTAACAATGTGAAGGTGGAGTCCGAAGAGCCGGACCCGGTGGCCGGGCTGGTGGGGTTCGCCGCCGCGCTGCGGGTGGCGGGTCTGCCGTGCGACGCGCACCGGGTGCAGGCCTACCTCGGCGCGGTGCGCGAGGTCGACCTGGCCGAGCCGAACCAGCTGTACTGGGCCGGCCGGTTGACGCTGTGTGCCGAACCGGACGACCTGCCCCGCTACGACGACGCGTTCGCCGCGTGGTTCTCGACCGCCCGGCCGGGCCGCGCGCGGCCCGCCGCGCCACCCCGGCCCCGGCAGGCGACGATGGCCGCGCTCACCGACGCGGCCGACGCCGGTGAGCAGTCGCCGAGTGCGACCGACCAGCTGCGGGTGGCCGCCTCGGCGCGGGAGCGGCTGGCGCACCGGGACATCTCCTCGTTGACCGCCGCCGAGCGCGCCCACCTGCGCACGCTGTTCGCCACGCTGCGGCTGGACCCGCCGCTACGCCGGTCCCGGCGGCTGCGCCGGCACCGGTCGGGCCGGCTGGACGTCGCGCGGGTGCTGCGGTCGATGCGCGCCGCCGGCGGTGAGCCGAGCCGGTTGTCCTACCGCGACCGTGGCCGCCGGCCGAGGCGGGTGGTGCTGCTGATCGACGTGTCCGGCTCGATGAGCCCCTACGCCGACGCGCTGCTGCGGTTCGCGCACGCGCTGACCAGGGCGGCCCCGGCCAGTACCGAGGTCTTCACCGTGGGCACCCGGCTGACCAGGCTGTCGCGCCAGCTGCGCGGGCGCGACCCGGTCGACGCGCTGACCGCGGCGTCCCGGGCGGTGCCCGACTTCGCCGGCGGCACCCGGCTGGGGGAGACGCTGCGGGCGTTCCTGGACCGTTGGGGGCAACGCGGCCTGGCTCGGCGCGCGGTCGTCGTGGTGTTCTCCGACGGGTGGGAGCGCGGCGACGCGACGCTGCTCGGCGAGCAGGCCGCGCGGCTGGCCCGGCTGGCGCACGCGGTGCTGTGGGTGAACCCGCACGCCGGCCGGACGGGCTACCTACCGGTGCAGTCGGGCATCGCGGCGGCGTTGCCGCACGTCGACCGGCTGTTGGCCGGACATAGTCTGGCCACACTCGAGGAGTTGCTGATGGAGGTGCGCCGTGCGTGACGTGCTGGCCGAGTTGATCCGTCGGTACTCGGCGGGAGAACCGGTGGCGGTGGGGACCGTGGTGGCGACGTTCTCGTCCGCGCCCCGCGCGCCGGGGGCGGCGATGGTGGTCGCGCCGGACGGGACGGTGTCGGGCAGCGTGTCCGGCGGTTGTGTCGAGGGCGCGGTCTACGAGCAGGGCCAGCAGGTCATCGGTACCGGCGAGCCGGTGCTCTCGCGGTACGGGGTGAGCGACGACGACGCGTTCGCGGTCGGGCTGACCTGCGGCGGGATCATCGACATCTACACCGAGCGGATCTCGCCCGAGGACTTCCCCGAGTTCGGCGACCTGGCGAAGTCGATCCAGAACGAGGAGCCGGTCGCGCTGGCGACGGTGGTGGCGCATCCGTCACCGGAACGGCTTGGTCGTCGCCTGGTGGTGTGGCCGTCGCAGACCCTCGGTGACCTCGGCACGTCCCGGATCAACGACGCGGTCGCCGACGACGCGCGCGGCCTGCTGGCCACCGGGCGCAGCGCCACATTGCACTACGGCGTGGAAGGTGAGCGGCGCGGCGAGGGCATGTCGGTGTTCGTGAGCTCGTTCGAGCCGCCGCCGAGGATGCTGGTGTTCGGCGCGATCGACTTCGCCGCGGCGATGGCCCGGTTGGGAGCGTTCCTCGGCTACCGGGTGACGGTGTGTGACGCCCGGCCGGTGTTCGCGACCAGGAGCCGTTTCCCGGAGGCCGACGAGGTGGTGGTCAACTGGCCGCACCGGTACCTGGCCGCCGAGGTCGAGGCCGGGCGGGTGGACGGTCGCACGGTGATCGCGGTGCTGACCCATGATCCGAAGTTCGACGTGCCGGTGCTGGAGGTCGCGCTGCGTACCGAGGTGGGTTACGTGGGCGCGATGGGCTCCCGGCGGACCCACGACGACCGCATGGACCGGCTGCGCGCCGCGGGTCTCTCGGAGACCGAGCTGGCCCGCCTGGCCTCCCCGATCGGCCTGGACCTCGGTGCCAGAACCCCGGAGGAGACCGCCGTCTCGATCGCCGCGGAGATCATCTCGCTGCGCTGGGGCGGCGCCGGCAACCGCCTCACCGAGCTGACCGGCCGCATCCACCGCGAACCGTAACCACCCCCGGCACCCGCCCCCGAAACGCGATGAAGGCGTCCTTCATCGCGTTGACCGCAGCGATGGGCTCCTTCGCTGCGTTGAGTGCAGTGATGGGCTCCTTCGCTGCGTTGACCGCAGCGATGGGCTCCTTCGCTGCGGTGGGTGCAGCGAAGGGACCCTTCACTGCGTTGGGTGCGGTGATGGGGTCCTTCGCTGCGCGGGGCGGGTGCGGCGGGTGCCGTCGATGGTCAGGATGATCAGGCCGAGCCACACGATGCCGAACCCGAGCCAGCGCTCCGGCGGCATGTCCTCACGGAACACCAGCACCCCGAAGCCGAACTGCAACACCGGCGCCAGGTACTGCAACAACCCGACCACCGACAACGGGATCCGCACCGCCGCCCCACCGAAGGCGAGCAACGGCGCCAACGACACCACCCCACCGCCGACCAACAGCAGCGAGTGCCCAAGACCGAGCGTGCCGAACGTCCCCGACCCCGTGACGTGCAGCACGACGAGATACCCGAGCGCCGGCAGGAACGCCACCGCCGCCTCGATGCCGACCGACTCCACCGCCGGCACCCCCGCCAGCTTCTTCACCAGCCCATACGCCGAGAAGCTGAACGCGAGGACCAACGCCACCCACGGCACCTGCCCGTACCCGACGGCCAGCACCACCACCGCCACGGTGCCCAGCCCGACGGCCACCCACTGCGCCACCCGTAACCGCTCACCCAGCAGCAGCACGCCGATCAGCACCGACACCAGCGGCCCGGTGAAGTACCCGAGCGCGGTCTCCACCACCCGCCCGTTGTTCACACCCCAGATGTAGCCACCCCAGTTGAACGCGATCAGCACCGTGGCCAGCGCGAGCAACCCCAGCCGCCGACGGTCCCGCACCACCGCGCGGACCGGCAGGAACCCCGTCCCCCTGCGCCTGCCCAGCCACCACAGCACCCCCGCCATGACCACCAGTGACCACACCATCCGGTGCGCGAGCACCTCCAGCGCACCGGCGGCCCCCAACAGCGTCCAGTACAGCGGGAACAGGCCCCACAGGCTGTAGGCGGTCGCGCCGAGGACGACTCCCCGCCGGTACTCCGGGAACTCGTCGACCCGCTGTTCGGTCGGGGAGGTGACCACATCACCGATCGTATGCTTGCCTAACGACTACTGAGCGCGCTGGTAGCGCAGGATCACATGCCCGCTGTCGAACGTGGTGACGTCGGTGCGCTCGAAGGCGGTCACGTCGAAGTCACCGGCGATCATCGGCACGCCGCGGCCGAGCATGATCGGGTACAGCTTCACGATCACCTCGTCGATCTCGGCGTACACCGCGCCCGCGAGCTTCGCGCCACCCGCCAGGTAGATCCCCAGCCCGTCCGGCTCGGCCTTCAGCGAGCGCACCAGCGCCACCGGGTCGGCGGTCACCGTCACGGCCGGGTCGGGCGAGTCGAGCGTGCTGGACACCACGTACTGGCGCAGGTGCGCGAAGGGGCTGGTGATCCCGATGTCGAGGGCCGCCCGGTAGGTCGTCCGGCCCTGCACGATCGTGTCGAAGCGCGTGTTCGGCGCGTCGGCGATGCCAAGGTGCGGGCGCACGTGGGTCGGCAACGTCTCGGGGTACTCGCTGGCCAGGTGCCCCACGTAGGCCTCCGGCGTGGGGTAGACGTCGACCTCGTCGCCGGGGCCGGCGATGAACCCGTCGATGGACATCGCGATCAGGTAAGTCAGCTTGCGCAACGTGTGGTCCTCCCGGTTTGGCGCCCAGATCCACTTTTCCACGCCAGGACTTGTCCTCACTGGCCGGCGGGGGCAGGCTCACAGACGAGTGAGCTGACTCACGCCGTAGGTATCGACCCAGCCATGGCCGTCTGTGTCGAATTGGAGGCTCCATGCGCATCACCGTGACCGTTGACGGAACGAAGTACAGCGACGACGTCGAACCACGCCAGCTGCTCGTCCACTATCTGCGAGAACGGCTGGGCAAGGTCGGCACCGTGGTCGGCTGCGACACCAGCAACTGCGGCGCGTGCACCGTCCACCTCGACGGGCACAGCGTCAAGTCGTGCTCGGTGCTCGCCGTGCAGGCAGACGGCAGCGAGGTCACCACCGTCGAGGGCCTGGCCAGGGACGGCCGGCTCCACCCGGTGCAGCAGGCCTTCCACGACAACCACGCCCTCCAGTGCGGCTTCTGCACCCCGGGCATGATCATGCAGTCGATCGACCTGCTGGCCGACGACCCGGACCCCGACGAGCAGGCCGTGCGCGCGGGCCTCGAGGGCAACCTCTGCCGCTGCACCGGCTACCAGAACATCGTCCGCGCGGTCCGCGACGCCGCGGCCAAGATGAGCGGCGGCGCCGGCCCGGAAGCCGAACGGGTCGGCGAGCACGTGGCGGGGGGCGGTAACTGATGACCGCGACGGTCGAGCCGGAGGTCGGCCGGGCCAGGCTCCGCAAGGAGGACGCGCGGCTGATCGCCGGGCGCACCAGGTGGACCGACAACCTCACCCTCCCCGGACTGCTGCACCTGGCCATCCTGCGCAGTCCCATGGCACACGCCCGGATCACCAGGATCGACACCTCGTCGGCCGGTCAGCTGCCCGGCGTGCTGGCCGTGTTCACCGGCGCCGACCTCGCCGACGAGCAGGGCAGCCTGCCGTGCGCGTGGCCGATCACCGAGGACATGAAGTCGCCGGCCGCGCCGTCGATCGCCGTCGACCGGGTCAACTTCGCCGGCGAGGCGGTGGCCGTGGTGGTCGCCCGCACCGCCTACGAGGCCGCGGACGCGATCGAGGCCATCGACATCGACTACGACGAGCTCCCCGTGGTGCTCGACCTGGCGGCGGCCGCCGAGGACGGCGCCGACCTGGTGCACGAGGACCTGGGCACCAACAAGAGCGCGACCTGGGTGTTCGACTCCGCCGAGGCCGGCACCGGTTCGGCGGTCGACCAGGCCATCGACGGCGCCGAGGTGCTCATCGAGCGCACCTACCGCCAGCAACGGCTGATCCCGGCGTTCATGGAGCCGCGCTCGATCATGGTCGACCCGACCGGCGAGCAGTTCACCATGTGGTCGTCCACCCAGATCCCGCACATCCTGCGGATCATGCTGGCGATGACGCTGTCGGTGCCCGAGCACAAGATCCGGGTGATCGCGCCGGACGTCGGCGGCGGGTTCGGCGGCAAGCTGCAGGTCACGCCGGAGGAGGTGCTGACCTTCCTGATCGCGCGCCGGCTCGGCAAGCCGGTCAAGTACACCGAGTCGCGCAGCGAGAGCCTGATGGCCGCCCACCACGGCCGCGACCAGCTCCAGAAGCTGACGCTGTCCGCCCGGCGCGACGGCACGGTCACCGGCCTCAAGGTGGAGCTGCTCGCCGACATGGGCGCCTACCTGCGCCTGGTCGGGCCCGGGGTGCCGATCCTCGGCGCGTTCATGTTCAACGCGATCTACAAGTTCCCGGCCTACCGGTTCAGCTGCACGAACGTGTTCACCAACAAGACGCCGACGGACGCCTACCGCGGCGCCGGGCGCCCGGAGGCGACCTACGCCATCGAGCGACTGATGGACGAGCTGGCCGCGGAGCTGGACCTGGACCCGATCGAGGTGCGGGAGCGGAACTGGATCGCGCACGAGGAGTTCCCGTTCACCACGGTCGCCGGCCTGACCTACGACTCCGGCAACTACGAGGCGGCCACCGCGAAGGCCAAGCAGCTGTTCGGCTACGACGCGCTGCGCGCCGAGCAGCGGGCCCGCCGGGACCGCGGCGACTCGGTGCAACTGGGCATCGGCACGTCGACGTTCACCGAGATGTGCGGGCTGGCGCCCTCGCGGGTACTCGGCGCGCTCGCCTATTCGGCCGGCGGCTGGGAACACGCGGCGATCCGCATGCTGCCCACCGGCAAGGTCGAGGTGGTCACCGGCTCGTCGCCGCACGGTCAGGGCCACGAGACGGCGTGGAGCCAGATCGTCGCCGACCAGCTCGGCGTGCCGTTCGAGGACGTCGAGGTGCTGCACGGGGACACGCAGTCCTCGCACAAGGGCATGGACACCTACGGTTCGCGGTCGCTGACCGTCGGGGCCATCGCCGTGGTCCAGGCCGCGGACAAGGTGAAGGCCAAGGCCGCGAAGGTCGCCGCACACATGCTGGAGGCGGCCGAGGACGACGTGGAGTTCACCGCGGGCTCGTTCGGGGTCCGGGGTGCCGGCGCGGACGCGAAGACAGTGTCCATTCAGGACGTCGCGCTGGCCGTCTTCGCCGCACACGACCTGCCGGAGGGCGTCGAGCCGAACCTGGACTCGGAGGCCACCTTCGACCCGGAGAACTTCTCCTTTCCGCACGGCACGCACCTGTGCGCGGCCGAAGTGGACACCGAGACCGGCCAGGTGCGCATCCGCGACTACGTCGCCGTGGACGACGTCGGCAAGGTCGTCAACCCACTGATCGTCGAGGGCCAGGTGCACGGTGGCCTGGCGCAGGGCATCGCCCAGGCGCTGTTCGAGGAGGCCGTGCACGACGAGTCCGGCACCCTGATGACCGGCACCCTGGCCGACTACCTGGTGCCATCGGCCGCCGATCTGCCGAAGTTCACCACCGACCGCACCGAGACCCCGGCGACGTCCAACCCGTTGGGCGTCAAGGGAGTCGGCGAGGCCGGCACGATCGCGTCGACACCCGCCGTGGTCAACGCCGTGGTCGACGCGGTGCGCCACCTCGGCGTGACCGACATCCAGATGCCATGCACCCCGCTGCGGGTGTGGCAGGCGATCCGCACCGGCCAGACCGACGCCGGCGGACTCGGCGGCGAGTCGGGCGGTGGCCTCGGTTCCATCGACGCCTCGGGAGGTGCCAAGTGATTCCGGCCGCATTCGACTACGTCGCCCCGTCCACTGTGGACGAAGCGGTACACGCGCTGTCCGAGGCGGGTGAGGACGCCAAGGTGATCGCCGGCGGGCAGAGTCTGTTGCCGGTACTGCGAATGCGCCTGGCCGCCCCATCCACCCTGATCGACCTTGGGAGGATCCCGGCACTGCGCGGCATCCGCGAGGACGGCGACCAGATCGTGATCGGCGCGATGACCACGCACTACGAGGTGCGACGTGACCCACTGGTCCGCGAGCACGCGCTGTTGCTGGCCCGCGCGACCGACACGGTGGCCGATCCCCAGGTGCGCCACCGAGGCACCCTCGGCGGCTCGTTGGCACACGCCGACCCGGCCGGCGACCTGCTGGCCCCCGCACTGGCCCTGGACGCCGAACTGGTCGTGTCCGGAGTGGACGGCCAACGAACGGTGCCCGCGGCGGAGTTCTTCACCGACTTCTTCGAGACCTCGCTACGCCAAGGCGAAATCCTGTGCGAGATCCGAATCCCGAAACGAACCGGCTGGAGCGCCCACTACGAGAAGTTCAACCGAGTGGCCCAGGCATGGTCGATCGTCGCGGTAGCAGCCGCGGTACTGGTCGAGGCCGGCGTGATCGCCCAGGCCAGGGTCGGACTGACCAACATGGCCGCGACCCCACTCCGGGCGACTGCGGTAGAAGCCGCCCTGATCGGCCAACCGGCAACCGCCGAAGTGATCAACGCCGCGGCCCGACACGCCGCCGAGGGCACCAGCCCAACGACCGACGGCAACGCCGACACCGAGTTCCGCCAACACCTGGCCAGAGTGCTGACCTCCCGAGCGGTAACCGCGGCAGTCGGCGCATAGCCGGCGTGTGACGGTCCCCATCACCGCGGTGATGGGGACCTGACGCGGTAGCCCAGGGCAGGACGGCCGATGCGAGATCACTGGTGGTGGCGGCCAGGTTGGCGGACCGGCCGATCGTTCTACACCTGGCACATCACGTTCGCCGATCAGCCCGGTGCGCACGATCTCGCCGCCGGATACTCCCCGGCGCTCGCCGGTCTGCCGGTCATCGACCCCGTACCGTCGCGCTGGCTGCACCTGACACTCCAGGGAATCGGCTTCACCGACGAGGTAACCGGCGCCGACGTGGACCGCATCGTCTCGGCGGCCCGGGCACGTTGTGCGCGCCTCACTCCCTGCACGGTGACCATCGGCCCGGCGCGGGTCGACCCGGAAACCATTCAGCTGCCGGTGCGGCCACCGGCGCCGCTCGCCGCACTCCGTCTCGCTGTTCGGGGTGCGATCGGCGATGTGTGGGGTCGGGACCATGTTCCCGAAGCAGCGAGCGGATTCCGTCCGCATGTCAGCCTCGGCTTCCAGACCACTTCGGCATCGCGCCGTTGCTGGGCTGGGCACGTCACCTCGACACCTTCCGCACGACCTGACTGACCGGCACGTAACGCGTACGCTTTGTACCGTAGCGGACCGTTTGGTTGTTTATGCAGGTCAGGAGGTGCCCGTGAAGCTGGAGCACTCGTTCACCGTGCCCGCCGACCTCGACACCGTGTGGGCGGCGGTACTCGATCCGGAGCGGGTCGCGCCGTGCATGCCCGGTGCCACCCTCGACGAGGTGGACGGCGACTCCTTCACGGGCGTCGTGAAGGTCAAGGTCGGGCCGATCTCGTTGCAGTACAAGGGATCCGGCGAGTTCCTGGAGAAGGACGCGACCGCCCGCAAGGTCGTGATCAAGGCCGCCGGGAAGGACGTCCGCGGCAACGGCACGGCATCGGCCACGGTCACCCTCACCCTGCGCGCCGACGGCGACGCCACCGTCGGCTCGGTCGACACCGACCTCTCGATCACCGGCCGGCCGGCCCAGTTCGGCCGGGGGCTGATCTCCGAGGTCGGCAGCAAGATCCTGGACTCGTTCGCCACCTGTCTGGCGACCAAGCTCGCGCCGGAGCCGGTCAGCGAGCCGCCCAGGCTGGAGGCCGTGCCGCAACCAGCCCGCGCGGCCGCGGCGGCGACCGGTGCGCAGGCGGGTGCGGCCACCGCGAAGGCACGGCGCAGCGTCGCCAAGCCGAAGTTGGCCTCGGTCGCGCCCGAACCCGAGTCCGAGCCGATCGACCTGCTGTCCTACGCCGGACCGTCGCTGCTCAAGCGGCTCGTGCCGGTGGCCATCGGCGCGCTCGCGGTGATCGCCGTGTTGACCAGGCGGCGGCGGAAAGGGTGACCGGAAAGGGGCCAGACGGCCCCTTGAAGACTCTGCCGCCCGCCGGAAGGATGTCGCGGGTGCGACGGTCGATACTGGTCCTTGGCGGAATCGCCGTGCTCGTCGCCGGGTGCGCGGGCGAGCCAGTTGCCGGCCCGCCAGAACCCGTCGCGCCGTTGCGGTCCGCGCAGTCCGGCGCGCCTGCCCCACCCGGGTCGTTCACCGTGGTGGCCAGCGGTGATGTGCTGATCCACCCCGCGCTGACCGAGCAGGCGGTTGCCGACGGTAATGGCGATCGCGACTTCGTGCCGTTGTTCAGTGGGGTTTCGTCCCTGATCGGTTCGGCCGATCTGGCTATCTGTCACCTTGAGGTGCCGCTGGCCCGCAAGAGTGGCCCGTTTCAGGGCTATCCGCTGTTCTACGCGCCGCCGGAGGTGGCCACGGCGCTCGCGGAGACCGGCTACGACACCTGCTCGACGGCCTCCAACCACACCCTCGACCACGGCCCCGCCGGCGTGTCCACCACCATCGAGGCCCTGTCGGCCGCCGGCATCCGGCAGACCGGCTCGGCGCGGATCGAGCTCGAGTCCCAGGCGCCGCTGATCACCGACGTGCATGGCGTGAAGGTCGGCCAGGTGTCGTTCACCTTCGGCCTCAACGCCGGCACCGAGGCGCCGGCGCCGTGGATGACCAACGAACTGGACGTCGACGCCGTCCTGGCCGCCGCGCGCGCCTCCAAGCAGGCAGGCGCCGAGGTGGTCATCGCGAGCCTGCACTGGGGCATCGAGGACCAGCACGAACCCACCGACGAGCAGCGCGAGATCGCCGACGAGCTGCTCGCCGACCCCGCCGTCGACCTGATCATCGGCCACCACGCGCACGTCGTGCAGCCGTTCGAGAAGCTGCACGGCAAATGGGTCGCCTACGGCCTTGGCAACCAGGTCGCGAAGCACGAGGAGCCAAGGGGCACCACCGAGGAGGGCGTGACGGCCCGCTTCCGGTTCAGCAGGAGCGGCGACGGCTGGACGGTCGACCGCGCGGAGTACGTGCCGACCCTGGTCGACCTCGGCCCGCCGATCCGCCTGGTCGACCTGACCGGCGACGACCACGACGTGGCCGACGAGCGCCGCGACGAGGCGCTGGACCGCACCGACGAGGTGGTCGGCTCGCGCGGCGCCCTCGACGATGGCCTGACCCGCCCCGGCGGCTGAGCGTCGCCTGGGTAACGTCAACGGCATGGACAGTGTGCGGGCGGTGGCCGACTGGCCGGTGGACAACGCGGCCGCGGCGGTGGTCGGTGCGGACGGCACCGTGCTGGCGACCAGCGGGCCGATGTCCAGGGAGTTCCGGCTGGCCTCGGTGACCAAACCGCTCACCGCCTACGCGACGCTGATCGCGGTAGAGGAGGGCGCGGTCGAGTGGGACCAGCCGGCGGGCCCGGACGGCTCGACCGTGCGGCACCTGATCGCGCACACCTCCGGCCTGGCCTTCGACCAGCACAAGGTGGTGGCCCCGCCGGGGGAGCGGCGGCTCTACTCCAACGCCGGCTTCGAGGTGCTCGCCGACACCGTGCACGACGCGTCCGGCATCCCGTTCGCCGAGTACCTGACCGAGGCGGTGCTCGACCCGCTGGGCATGACCTCCTCTCGGCTGGCCGGCAGTGCGGCCGCCGGCGCGGTGGCCACCTGTGACGACCTGGCCCGGTTCGTCGCGGAATTACAGTCCCCGACCCTGGTCTCCGCGCAGACCCTCGCGGAGGCGACCTCGGTGGCCTTCCCCGGCCGCGCGGGCGTGCTGCCCGGGTTCGGCTACCAGCAGGAGAACGACTGGGGCCTCGGCTTCGAGCTGCGGGACCACAAGAGCCCGCACTGGACCGGCAAGCACAGCTCACCGAAGACCTTCGGGCACTTCGGCCAGTCCGGCACGTTCCTGTGGGTCGACCCGGACGCGCGCGTCGGATGTGTCGTGCTCACCGACCGGGACTTCGGGCAGTGGGCCGTCGAAACCTGGCCGCAGTTCATCGACGAGGTGCTCGCCGAGCTCTGAGCAGGCACGATTGGGTCATGCACATCATGGCTCGGGACGAGTGGCTCGCCTTCGTCCAGCACGGCACCCGCACCGGCAAGCTGGCCACGATGCGTGCCGACGGCGCACCGCACGTGGCGCCGGTCTGGTTCGTGGTCGACGAGGGCGCCGACGCGGACTACCTGGTGCTCACCACGGCCGCCACCACGGCCAAGGGCCGGGCGCTGCTGCGCGACCCCCGGTTCGCGCTGTGTGTGGACAGCGAGGAGCCGCCCTACGCCTTCGTCAGCGTGCAGGCCGAGGCCGAGCTGTCCGAGGACCTGGACGAGATGCGCTCCTGGGCCAGCCGGATCGGCTCCCGGTACATGGGCGAGGACCGGGCGTTGGAGTTCGGCAGGCGCAACGCCGTGCCCGGCGAGCTGCTGGTGCGGGGGCGGATCACCAAGGTCGTGGCGCAGGCCGGCGTGGCCGACTAGCCGGCGATCTCCGGGAGGGCTGGGCCGAGGAAGTCGTCGGCGTCGCGGATCGTGTAGGCGTAGCCCTGCTCGGCGAGGAACCGCTGGCGGTGGGCGGCGTAGTCGGTGTCCAGGGTGTCCCGGGAGACCACCGAGTAGAAGTGCGCCTGCCGGCCGTCCTCCTTGGGGCGCAACAACCTGCCCAGCCGTTGGGCCTCCTCCTGGCGGGAGCCGAACGTGCCGGACACCTGCACCGCGACGGTCGCCTCCGGCAGGTCGATGGAGAAGTTCGCCACCTTCGACACCACCAGCACCCGCAGCTCACCCCGGCGGAACTCGTCGAACAGCCGCTCGCGCTCGGAGTTGCGGGTCGAGCCCTGGATGATCGGCACCCCCAGCGCCTCGCCGAGCTCCTCCAGCTGGTCGAGGTAGGCGCCGATGACCAGGGTCGGCTCGTCGGGATGCCGGGCCAGGATGCTGCGCACCACCGGCAGCTTGGTCGCCACGGTGGCGCACAGCCGGTAGCGCTCCTCCGGCTCGGCGGTGGCGTACTGGAGCCGCTCGTTGTCGGTCAGCGTGACCCGGACCTCGATGCACTCCGCGGGCGCGATCCAGCCCTGCGCCTCGATGTCGCGCCACGGCACGTCGTAGCGCTTCGGGCCGATCAGCGAGAAGACGTCGCCCTCCCGGCCGTCCTCGCGCACGAGGGTGGCGGTCAGCCCCAGCCGCCGGCGGGACTGCAGGTCGGCGGTCATCCGGAACACCGGCGCGGGCAGCAGGTGCACCTCGTCGTAGACGACCAGGCCCCAGTCGCGGGAGTCGAACAGGTCGAGGTGGCGGTACTCGCCCTTGGACCTGCGGGTCATCACCTGGTAGGTGGCGATGGTGACCGGCCGGATCTCCTTGCGTTCGCCGGAGTACTCGCCGATCTCCTCCTCGGTCAGCGAGGTCCTGGCGATCAGCTCGCGCTTCCACTGCCGGCCGGCGACGGTGTTGGTCACCAGGATCAGCGTGGTCGCCTGCGCGCGGGCCATGGCCGCCGCGCCGACCAGCGTCTTGCCCGCGCCACACGGCAGGACCACCACGCCGGAGCCGCCCGCCCAGAACGCGTCGGCCGCGCGGCGCTGGTAGTCGCGCAGTTCCCAGTCGTTCTCCTCCAGGGCGATCGGGTGCGCCTCGCCGTCGACGTAGCCGGCGAAGTCCTCGGCCGGCCAGCCGACCTTGAGCAGCACCTGCTTGAGCCGGCCGCGTTCGCTCGGGTGCACGATCACCGTGTCGTCGTCGATCCGCGCGCCGATCATCGGGGCGATCTTCTTGTGCCGCAACACCTCTACCAGCACCGCGCGGTCCGTTGTGGACATCGTGAGGCCGTGGGCGGGGTGGTTCTGCAGTTGCAGCCTGCCGAACCGGCCCATGGTGTCCACGATGTCGATCAGCAGCGGTTGCGGGACCGGGTAGCGCGAGTACCTGGTCAGGGCGTCGACCACCTGCTCGGCGTCGTGGCTCGCGGCGCGCGCGTTCCACAGCGCGAGCGGGGTGATCCGGTAGGTGTGCACGTGCTCCGGCGCGCGCTCCAGCTCCGCGAACGGCGCGATGGCCATTCGCGCGTCGTCCGCGCTCGGGTGGTCGACCTCGAGCAGGACTGTCTTGTCGGACTGCACGATCAACGGGCCGTCGGTCACTCGGACTTCCTTCCACGAGACTGCCCCACGACGATACGGGGCGGCCGCCAGCCGGCCCCGGTGCTGTACCTGCACCGTTGTCGCCCGGCCGGGGAACTGCCCTGAATGCCCCATTCGGGACGTTGAACGTCGCCAATGCCTCATTCAGGGCATCGCGGTCCCTGGGGGGCTGGGAGGTAGTTTGGTGCGGTGACCAGCACTGTCAGGGAAGTGACCCGTGATCTGCTGCGGGCGTTGGACCTCACCACCATCTTCGGCAACCCGGGCACCACCGAGATCGGGTTCCTCCGCGACTTCCCCAACGACTTCCGCTACGTCCTTGGCCTGCAGGAGTCGGTCGTGGTCGCCATGGCCGACGGCTACGCGCACGCCAGCGGCAAGGCCGTGCTGGTCAACCTGCACTCCGCGGGCGGCGTCGGGCACGGTCTCGGGCACGTGTTCACCGCCTACCGCAACCACACGCCGATGATCGTGCTCGCCGGCCAGCAGGTGCGCTCACTGATGGTCACCGAACCGTTCCTCGGCGCGCTGGACGCCACCCTGTTCCCCCGCCCGTACGTGAAGTGGGCGATCGAGCCCGCCCGCCCCGACGACGTCCCGGCGGCCATCGCGCAGGCCCACCGGGTGGCCACCCAGCCGCCGTTCGGCCCGGTGTTCGTCTCGGTGCCCGCCGACGACTGGGACGCCCCGTGCGACCCGCTGCCGGCCCGGCCGCCGGTCCCCGGCTTCGGCCCTGACCAGGACGCCATCGCCGGGCTGGTCGCCGCCCTGGCCGAGGCACGCCGGCCCGCGCTGGTCGTCGGGCCGGGGGTGGACGCCGAGGGCGCGGTGCCCGACGTGGTGGCCCTGGCCGAGCGGGCGCGGGCCGCGGTGTGGGCCAGCCCGATGTCCTGGCGCAGCTCGTTCCCCGAGGACCACCCGCGGTTCCGTGGCTTCCTGCCGCCGGAGGAGCGCGGGCTGGTCGAGGCGTTACAGGAGCACGACCTGGTGGTGGTGCTCGGCGCCCCCGCCTTCCTGTACCACGTGTTCCGGGGCACCGCCGAGCACAGCCTGCCGCCGTTGTACCTGGTCAGCGATGACGAACAGGTCCTGGCCAGGGCACGCGAGGGCGTCGGCATCCGGTCCGGCGTGCTGGCGGCGGTCCGCGCGGTCGCCGATCAGGTGACCGAGCCGACCCGGCCGGTGCCCGCCGGCCGTACCCGCCGGCCGGCGCCCGCGCCGACCGCGCCGATCGCGGTGGACTGGGTGTTCGCCACGCTGGCCGAGCTGGTGCCGGCGGAGGCGCTGCTGGTGGAGGAGATCCCCAGCCACCTGCTGGTGCGCCGGGAGTACCTGCCGGTGCGCGCGTTACGGACCGGGCTGTTGAGCACCGGCGGCGGCGCGCTCGGCTACGGCCTGCCGGCGGCCGTCGGTGCCGCGCTCGGCGCCCCCGACCGCAAGGTGGTCGCGGTGCTGGGGGACGGGTCGAGCATGTACTCCATCCAGGGGCTGTGGACCGCGGCGCGCGAGCACCTGCCGGTCACGTTCGTCATCCTGGACAACGCGCAGTACGCGGCCGTGGACATCCTGGCCGGGCCGGAGAACGGCAAGATGCCCGGCGTGGAGCTCGGGGGCATCGACTTCGTGGCGCTGGCCGGCGGCATGGGGCTGGCGACCCACCTGGTCAGCCAGGCCGACGAGCTCAAGCCGGCGATGACCGAGGCACTGGCCGACGAGCGACCGACGCTGGTGCACGTGCGGGTCGACCCGAACCCGACGGTGCTGTACTGACGGGCACGCCACCCGCCGACTCCTCGCCTTTCCAGGAGCCGCCGAGAGGCGCTTGTTCGATTTGACTATCCCTGGAACCGCTGTTCGGCCTGGTCGCGCAGCTTGTCGCCGAGGCCGCCGGAATCGCCCTGGTCGCCGCCTTCCTGACCCTGCGCGTTCTGGGTGTCGTCGGAGCCGGAGTCAGCCTGTTGCTGGTCGCCGGCGTTGTCCGACTGCTGGTCGCCGCCCTGGCCGAACTTGTCTCCGAGCTTGTCCTTGGCCTCGTCGACGAAATTGCCCGCCTGGTCCTTGGCCTTGTCGAACGTGCTCACGACGTCTCCCTCCATTGGGTACCGGAACACTGGAGGGGCTGCCCAACGTCCACAGAGGAAAACTATCCAGCGACAAAGACCACCCACATGGGTGACGCAAAAGAGCTGGTCAGCGGGTCGACTGGTGCCGCGCCTCCGCTCGCTCGGCCGCCAGGAAACGCTCCGCGGCCTGGCCGTCGGTCCTCGGCGCGGCCGTGCCCGACCCGGCCCCCGGCCGGTCGTGCAGCAGCCGGGCGATCTCGGTCCGCAGCTCGACGAACGTCGACGAACCCCGGGTGGCGATCTGGTCCCGCTGCGCCGGCAGGTTCACCGTGAGGTCGGCCATGATCCGCGCCGGCGACTTCGACAGCACCAGCACCCGGTCACCCAGGTAGACGCTCTCGTCGATGTCGTGGGTGACCAGCAGCACCGTGCTCCCGTGGTCGCGGCGCACCCGCAGCAGCAGGTCCTCCAGCTCCGAGCGGGTGTGCGCGTCCACCGACGCGAACGGCTCGTCCATCAGCAGCAGCGCCGGCTTGCAGGCCAGCGCGCGGGCGATCGACACCCGCTGCTGCATCCCGCCGGAGAGCTGCCAGGGGTACTTCGCGGCCGCGTCGGTCAGCCCGACCCAGCTCAGCGCCTCCATCGCGCGCTCCCGCCGCTGGCCGCGGTTGCGCACCCGGGTGCGCAGCGGGAACTCGACGTTGCCGCGCACCGACAGCCACGGGAACAGTGACCGGCTGTAGTCCTGGAACACCACCGCGAGGTCGTCCGGCACCCCGTTCACCGGGTCGCCGTGCAGCACGACGCCGCCGGCGGACGGCGTGATCAGACCGGCGATGCACCGCAGCAGCGTCGACTTGCCGCACCCGGACGGGCCGACGATGCAGGCCAGCTCGTCCTTGGCGACGGTGAACGTCAGGTCCTCGACCGCGACGTGTGCGCCCGCGCCCGCGCCGTACCGGTGCGCGAGCCCACGCACCTCCAACATGGTCGACATCTCATCCTCCTGCTTTGGTGGTCTGCTTGGCATTCGACACGGTGGCGCGGGTTGGCTGCCAGCCAAGGGCGCGGCGCTCGACGGCGAGCAGCGCGAGGTTCAACCCGTAACCGATGATGCCGAGCAGGACGATCCAGGCCCACATGCTGATGAAGTCGAACTGCGACTGGGCGAAGGTCAGCCGGGAGCCGATGCCGGTGGTGTCACCGACCAGTTCGGACACGACCATCAGAATCACCGCGATCGCCAGACTGAGTCGAAGGCCGGCGAAGATCTTCGGCAGCGCCGCCGGCAGCACCACCATCGTCACCCACTGGGTGCGGGGGGTGCGGAACGAGCGGGCCGTCTCGGTCTTCACCGAGTCCACTGAGCGTACGCCGTCAACCGTGTTCATCAGTACGGGCCAGATGCAGCTGAACACGATCAGTGACAGCTTCATGTTGTTGTTGAGGCCGAACAGCCCGATGAACACCGGCAGCAGCGCGGGCGATGGCAGCGAGCGGAAGAACGCGAACAGCGGCCCGACGTACTGCATCCCGGTACGGGAGCGGCCGAGCATGGTCCCGAGCACCACCCCGAGCAGTGCCGCGATCGCCCAACCGCCGACCGCGCGGGTGATGCTGGGCAGCACGTCGACGAAGATCGTGTCCGCGAGGCCGAAACCGCCGTCCTCGGTGGTGAACAACATCTTCCAGCCGTGATGCAGGATGTGCCATGGCGTCGGGAAGTACACGTCGTCCGCGGCGGCCGTTGCCAGTTGCCAGGCGACGACCAGGACGATCAACACCACCCACCGGTGTGCGAAGCGGGAGACCCGGCTCATGTCAGCGCCTCCGCGCGGGTGGTGTCGCTCCAGTGGAACAGCCGCCGGCCGATCCGTTCCAGCACCGCGTTGACCAGGTAGCCGAAGACACCGATCACGATCGCGCCGGCGAGTACCTCGTCCATCGTGTTCGGCGCGTTGGACACGGTGATGATGAACGCGCCCACGCCGACCTCGCTGGCCGCCAGGTACTCGGTGGACACCGTCACGATCAGCGCGATCGCCGCGGACAGCCGCAGACCGGTGAACGCGAACGGCGCGACGTGCGGCAGCGCGACCGTGGACAGCACCCTGGCCCGCTTGTGGCCGAAGGAACGGGCGGTGTCCAGCAGCAGCGGATCGATCTCGTCCAGCGCGTAGATGATGTTGAACAGGATGGGCCAGACCGACGCGTAGACCGCGAGGGTGATCTTCGCGTCCGGCCCGGAGCCGAGCACGATGATGATCAGGGGGATCAGCGCCACCGGCGGAATGGGCCGGAGGAACTCGATCAGCGTCCGGGTGGCCGTGCGGACCCCGGGCAGGGTCCCCAGCACCAGGCCGGCAGGCACCGCGATCGCGACCGCGATGGCCACGGCGACCAGCCAGGCCAACACGGTCGCGATCACGTCGCGGAGAAACTCTTCCTGGCCGAACAGGTCAACCAGCCGCACCGCCACCTCTGCTGGCGGGGGCAGGGTCACCGCGTCGACCAGACCGAGCCGGACGACTCCGTCCCACAACAGGAAGAAGCCGGCCAGCCCGATCAGACCTCGCACAACAGGTCGCACAGTGGCGTCAGGTCAGCGGTGCGGTCGGCACGATCATCGTGGACACGTCCAACGGGGCCTCGATGACGCCGAACTCCTCCATCAGGTCGGGCACCCGCTGGATGCGCGAGGCGTCCAGCTTCGACTGGAAGGTGAGCAGGGTCGCGAGCTTCGCGGTCTCCTCATCGACCTTGGAGTGCTCGACCAGCAGCGGCTCGACCAGGCTGCGGTCGGAGAGTGCGAGGTCGGTGCCCTTCTGCATGGCGCGCTGGAAGGCGGCGACGGTGTTCGGGTTCGCCTCGACGAACTCCCCGGTGGAGCCCCAGCCGGCGGCCGGGATGTCGGCCGTCGGACCCTTGGCGGTGTCGAAGATCGTCACCGCGCCGGCCCGCTTGTGGGTGTCCTGGATGAACGGCTCGGTGGCGAAGGCGGCGTCCACGTCGCCCGCCTTGAGCGCGTCCGCGGTCTTGGGGAACGGCGTCTTGACCCAGTCGATCGTCGCGTGGTCGATCCCGTTGGTCTTCAGCGTGGACATCACCAGCAGGTCGGAGATGGTGCCCTGCGCGGTCACCGCGACCCGCTTGCCCGCCATGTCCTTGATGCTCTTGACCGACGAGGTGGGCAGGGCAACGACCACACAGCTGTCCGGACCGGCCGAGGCGGCGTCGGCGACCAGCTTGATCCCGCCCTTGTTCTGGGCCAGGCCCTTGCTCTCGGCGAGGAAGAACGGGGTGTAGCTGGAGTAGGCGATGTCCGCCTCACCGGAGGGGAGCTTGCCAACCGAATCGCCACCGCTCGGCGCCTGGACGTACTCGATGTTGAGGCCTTCTTCCTTGAAGAAGCCCTCCTTCATCGCCAGGTGGAACGGCGCGAGGTCGGTCGTCGTCATGATCGAGACGGTGAGATTGGTCTTTTCCAGCTTGTTGTCTCCGCCGGACTGCGGCTCGGACTCCTCGTCCGAACCACCGAGCAGACCACAGCTGGACAGCGCCGTGACCAGCGTCAACGCCGTTGCGACCAGGGGAAGGCGGGAGCGAATACCGCGCCCGGTACTGCCATTGGGCATTTCGAGCCTCTCCTCATGGGGTGAGGTGGTTGAAAGCTGATAGGTGGTGGTGCCCCGTACACCAGGTCGCCACTCTAGAGACCTTCATCCCCGGGTCACAATGAGTGTCTGCCAGATCATGTCCACGTGATGACGGTTGGTGAAACGAGTGGTAACGCCGCTTGCCGACCTGCGTGCTGCGGCATTTAGTCGCCCACGTACGGGCCCGACCTGCGGCCTCGGCGCTACTACGACGAGAGTTTCGTCACCCGATCGTGGTACGTCCAGAGCTAAACCGATCGAGATAAATCGTTGCCTCCGTGTGACTTTTCAGACCCTGATGCGTGACCATCCGTCCGGAGGGCTTACATCGGGCCGTAGACTCCGCTACCTTCTGTGGCCACAGTGAGGTAGAGATCCGTCGAAGCGGTTAAGGAGCGCGCCCAGATGGTCTTGCGCGTGCTTCCCGGCAGCGGGAGCTGGGAAGTGTGGCAGCAGGGGTGCGCCGCCGCTGGGGGCGCGAGGCGGGTCGGGGTCCTCACTGGGGTACTTGTCCGTTCGAGCTGGCGGGCTACCGGCTTGACAACCAGGGAGAGTGCTGGGAGTGCCCGACCACACTGCTGATGTCCCACCCCGCGCCGGGAACCGCACCGTCTATGGTGCCGCCGTGCCCGAGCAGAAACGCGACCGGAACGCGCCGTCAGGCCGGCAGCCGGACAAACGCCCCGGCGCCCTCGCCGGCGGGTCCCGGCTCCGGATGCGCAACTGGCGACTGCGGACCAAGGTCATCGCCGTCATCGTGGTGCCGACGCTGACCGCGTTGGCCCTTGCCGGACTGCGCTCCGCGGACGACCTCGGTCGCGCGGGCGAGTTCCAACAGACGGTCGACCAGGTCGACCTCGCCAGGGCCGTGACCGACGTGGTGCACGAGCTCCAGGAGGAACGCACGCTCATGGTGGCCTGGCTGGCCGCCAGGACCGAGTCGCGGTCCGCGCTGGACACCCAGATCGGCAAGGTCGACGAGACCATCGAGCGGGCGCAGGAGGTGGCCAACGGTCTCGAGACCGACGACGAGGCGGCCAAGACCCGCTACAACATCGGTCTCCAGCGACTGTCCGCGCTGCCCGCGCTGCGCACGCTCGCCAACACCCCCGACTACCAGAGCATCAACGCGTTCGTCCGCTACTCCGGGGTGCTCGACGCGGTCGTCCGGCTCGGCCGGGAGATCAACACCGCGGTCACCGACCGCGACCTGCTGCGCGACGGCACGATCATCCAGGCGCTCGCCGAGGCCAAGGAGAACACCGCCAAGGAGAACGCGATCCTGCAGATCGCCGCGGCGAACAACGGCTTCCCGGCCGACCTGCTCGACCGGATCCGGGACTCCCAGGCCGCGGTCATCGGCGCGGAGGCCGACTTCAAGGCGAACGCCTCGAACGACCAGCAGCAGCTGTACGACGAGACGGTCAGCGGCGAGGAGGTCGACAAGCGGGAGCGGCTCAAGGCACAGGCCATCGCCGACACCGAGGGCGCCGCCGCCGCGGGCACCGCGCAGCCAGACCTGGACATCAACAAGGACGAGCTGACCAGCTTCGGCTCGGCCACCACCACCCACATTCGCGACGTCGAGATCAGGCTGCTCGACCAGCTGCGCGACGACGCCGAGGTGCTGGCCGACGACGCGGTCGAGTCGGCGTGGCGGGACGCGGCGCTGGTGCTGCTGGCCCTGTTGCTCGCGGTCGGCCTGATGGCCATCGTGACCCGCTCGCTGCTGACCCCGCTGCGGGTGCTGCGGCGCGAGGCGCTCGAGGTCGCCAACCGCAGGCTGCCCGCGTCGGTGCAGCGAATCCTGGCCGACCCGGACCCGGCGGAGGCCGCCAAGCACGCGGTCGAGCCGGTGGCGGTGTTCACCAAGGAGGAGACCGGTCAGCTCGCCCGCTCGTTCGACGCGGTGCAGGAGCAGGCCATCCTCATGGCGACCGAGCAGGCCCTGCTGCGCGACAACATCAACTCGATCTTCGTCAACCTGTCCCGCCGGTCCCAGGCGCTGGTCGAACGCCAGCTGTCGCTGATCGACCGGCTGGAGCAGGACGAGCAGGACCCCGACCAGCTGGCGAGCCTGTTCGAGCTCGACCACCTGGCCACCCGGATGCGGCGGAACTCGGAAAGCCTGCTGGTGCTCTCGGGCACCGGCCTTTCCCGCCAGCTCAACCGTCCGGTGCCGGCCTCCGAGGTCGTCGGCGCGGCGGTCTCCGAGGTCGAGCACTACGCCAGGATCGAGGTCGCCTCCGCACCCGAGGTCGCGGTGCAGGGCCGCGCGGTCTCCGACCTGGTGCACGTCATCGCCGAGCTGCTGGACAACGCCACCTTCTTCTCCGAGCCGGAGAAGAAGGTCATCGTCCGGATGGCCATGACCCGCAAGAAGGAACTGGCCATCCAGATCACCGACCAGGGCGTCGGGATGTCCGAGAACGAGATCGGCTCGGCCAACATGCGCCTGGCCGACCCGCCGGACCTGGACGTCGCGGTGACCAGGCGGATGGGTCTGTACGTGGTCGCCCGGCTGGCCAAGCGGCACAACATCATCGTTCGGCTGCGGGACAACGAGGACATCGAGGGCGGCCTGATCGCCCGGATCAACGTCCCGGCCGACCTGGTGCAGCCGGTCGGCGCGGCCCCGAGGTCGATGTCGGCGACGTCGACGACCTCCTCGCTGCAGGCCGCCGCGCTGGACGCGCAGCAGACCGGCCTGGGCCTCGGCGCGAGCATGCCCAACGTGCCGAACACGCCCGCCCCGGTGCGCAACAGCGGCATCGCGGGCGCGTTCACCGGCAACATGCCGCGACTGCGCCAGGACGGCGCGAACCCCGACGAGACCCGCCAGGACCGCACGCCGCAGGAGGTCGCCGGGTACCCGAACTACGCGCCCGGCTACGACCCCAACGGCGGACAGGTGCCCAACGGCACGCCGGCGGAGGCCAACGGCCGGCACGAGGAGGCCGAGCACACCGCGACGCTGTTCGGCAGCCCGCTGCCCGACCCCGGTCCGGTCGAGCCGGACGCCGGCGACTACCCGCCGCTTGGCGCGGGCCGCCCGGCCGCGGAGGTCGACCAGGGGATCGACGCGCCGACCGAGCGCCTGCCGATCTACGAGGCCGTGCTGTCACAGTGGTTCGAGTCGCCCGACACCGGGTCTCACCAGCGCCAGCCCGCCGCTGACGCGGAGCTGCCGGCGACCAACGGGGCCGCGAACGGCAACGGGGTCAACGGGAACGGGAACGGCGCGGCCAACGGCGCCGCGGCACCGGAGGAGGCGCCGGCACCGGCCGCCCCGCCGGAGCCGGCGCCGGAACCGGCTGCGTGGACCTCACCAGGCGATGACGGCTGGTTGGCCGCGCAGGCGCTGCTCGACACCCCCAAGGAGGAGCCGAAGACCACCGCGGGTCTACCCAAGCGGGTACCCAAGGCGCATCTGGTGCCGGGCTCGGCCGCACCACGCCATCAGGAGTCCGCAGAGGACAAGCCAGCGGCGCCGCCGCTGCCGCCACGCACGGCGGATGCCGTCCGTGGTCGCATGTCAAGCTTCCAACAGGGTGTCCGGCGTGGCCGGCACGCTCTCATTGACGCCTACGCTGGCGACCAGTCCGGTCCCGACGCCAGCCGTATAGACGAGGAGCAGGAGTGACGACCCCGTCCGCAAATCAGCCCGGTAGCTTCGGGTGGCTCATCACCGATTTCGTCCGTCAAGTTCCCGGCGTGGCGCATGCCGTCGTCGTGTCCGCCGACGGGTTGCTGCTCGCCGGGTCGCAGGGCCTGCCGAGGGACCGCGCCGAACAGCTGTCGGCGGTGTCCTCCGGTCTGGTCAGCCTCACCCAGGGCGCGGCGCGGTGCTTCGAGGCCGGTGGCGTGAACCAGACCGTGGTCGAGATGGATCGCGGGTACCTGTTCCTGATGTCCATCTCGGACGGCTCGTGCCTCGCGGTGCTCGCCGCGCCGAACTGCGACATCGGTCTTGTCGCCTACGAGATGACGCTGTTGGTCGAACGTGTCGGCCAGCAGATGACTCCGGAATTGCGTGCGCAGCTACAGGGCGCACAGCGCAGGTAAGTCGTGCGGACCGCGAGGGCGCGGAGATATAGCGGAGGTCGGACCCCATGCGACCGTCTCGGGGACACCTACAGCGACGATTGCCGCGCGCCGGAGAGTCAGAGCGGAGGCAGGTAGAGATGCCGGAAAAGGGTTGGGAGGACCTCCCCGAGCATGACATCGGCGACGCACCGAACAGGTTCGACGTCGATGGGTTCCGGGCCAGGCTCTTCGGTGGTCCCGGGGCGACGCTGTATGGCGACTCGGGTATTCCGGCGCAGTCCGCGTGGGACAGCAAGGAGATCCCCACCGTCGGGCCCGGCGAGGACAGCGGGTACCACAGCGGATACCACAGTGGGGTATTCAACAGCGGGGTTTTCCACAACAGCAGCGCGGATCTGCTCGGGGAGTCGAGCCGGGACACCGGGTCGCTCGTCCGGCCGTACACCAAGACAGGCGGCCGAACGCGCTCTGACTATGATCTTGCAATCGAGGCGCTGGTTTCCACCAGCGAGCGGGGAAAGGCCCCAGACGCGGCGGTGCTACCGGAGCACAGGTCGATCTGTGGGCTTTGTCTGGACACCAGGTCGGTCGCCGAAGTGGCAGCACATCTGCGGCTGCCCCTCGGGGTCGCGAAGGTGCTCATCGGAGACATGGCCGGTATGGGGCTGGTCCTGATCCATCAGAGTGGCATGGTCGTTGGCGACCGGCCGTCGATCGAATTCATGGAAAGGGTGCTCAGTGGTCTCCGCAGGCTCTAGTCCCCTCAGCCCGCGTGGCGCGGCACCGCAGCCGACGACTTCGGCCAAGATCGTGGTCGCCGGCGGGTTCGGGGTCGGCAAGACGACCCTTGTCGGCTCGGTGTCGGAAATCGTTCCGTTGACCACCGAGGCCGTGATGACCGAGGCGAGCGTCGATATCGACGACTTGTCCAACACGCCGAACAAGGTCACCACCACGGTGGCCATGGACTTCGGCCGCGTCTCGCTGGACAGCGACCTGATCCTGTACCTGTTCGGTACGCCGGGTCAGCACCGCTTCTGGTTCATGTGGGACGACCTGGTCTACGGCGCGATCGGCGCCGTGGTGCTGGTCGACACCCGCCGCCTGGCCGACGCGTTCGCGTCCATCGACTTCTTCGAGGACCGCCAACTTCCTTACGTGGTGGCGCTCAACTGCTTCGACCGGGTGTTGCACCACCGGGTCGACGACGTGCGCGACGCGCTCACGATCGAGCAGTCCATCCCGGTGGTCACCTGTGACGCCCGGGATCGTGAGTCCACAAAGGAAACGCTGATCACGTTGGTGGAGCACGCGATGCACCAGCGGATGTCGGCCCGCGCGGGCTGAGTGAAGCCAGTACGACGTTCTCGACGCGCCCTCGGCTCAGCCGAGGGCGCGTCGTGCGTAGTAGGCCATCGAGCTGGTCGCCTCGTCGGCTTCGGTGAGATCTCCTCTTGCCAGGGCGCGTAACGCGTCCGCGGCCCGGCTGATGCCCATCAGCGCGTCGAGCACGCGTTCGCGGTTCTCGCCGCGGGCATCGGGATCCAGCTCGGCGAGCAGTTTGCGCACCCCGCCGTCGATGACGTCGGCGCGGTCGAGGAAGTCGGCGCGCAGCACCCGCAGGCGCTCGTGCCTCGTGCGCTGCTCGTCACTGCTCATTCGCCGACGATGCGGCAGAAGTCTCGAGAACCGCTCGTGTCGGCGTCAAGTGCGCCGTGCTCAGCTGGTGGCGATCAGCGACGCGGATGTGATGCGGTGCAACGGATACTGGCGCACGGTGTCGTTGACCTGATCGTCCACGACGTCCTTGCCCTCCAGCACGCCGCCGCCGACCCGGAACGGGGTGACCACCCGCTGGCTGGCCACCCCGCGCGCGTCCACGAAGTCGATCAGCACGTGGCCGCGCTGCTCGATGGCCTCCCGGAGCAACGCGAGCGTGGCCGAGGTGTCCGCGACCCCGCCGCCGGAGGTCAGGGAGACCGTGCGGCCCCGGCGGGTGGCCGCCGCGGTGTCGCTCGCCCTGATCTGCGCCACGATGTCGAGCAGGCGTTGGACACTCGGCGGGTTGGGCACCCCGCCGCGGCGGGCGCGGGTGGTGGCCGGCAGGCGGTGGCCGCTCTGGCGCAGGTCGAGCACCTGGCCGTCGGCGCCCTCGGCGGCCGGGGCGAAGCCGGCGCCGCGCAGCTCGTCGAGGATCTCGGTCAGCGGCAGCGGGCTGACCACCACGGTCGGCGCGATCCGGCGCAGCTCCAGCCGCGCGGCCACCGGGTGGGCGGCGACCTCGGCCAGCAGCACCGGGTCATCGCAGCGCAGGAACGAGGTCGCCGGGCCGCCGCGCAGCCGGCCGTGGCGGCGGGCGACGTCGTCGATCAGGTAGCTCATGCCCTGCGGGATCGGCGTACGGGACTTGGCGCGGAACAGTTCGTGCAGGTCCTCGGCCGAGCGGCCGGCGTCCAGCGCGCGGCGCACCGAGGACTCGGTCACCCGGTAGACCGTCGCGCTGCCGGCCGACTCGACGTCGGCCACCTGCGCCAACTCCACCGCGAGCACCGGCTCGAGCGGTCCGGGGGCGACCACGGTCAGATCGGCCTGCACCAGCACGTGGTCCACGGGCTCTGGCATCGCCCCGGCCATCGCCTTGGCCGCGGTCGCCGGGCCGTCGGCGAGCAGCTCCCGGCCGGCCGAGGTGATCGCGCCGAGGGCGACCAGGCCGAGCGCGGTGGCCTCGGTGAGCGTCCAGCGCACGATCTCGTCCCGCAGCCGGCCGCCGCGCCGGGGCGCCCGCCAGGCGAGGATCTCGGCCAGGTCGTCCGGGGAGGCCACCCCGATGCCCGGCGCCAGCTCGGCCAGCGCGCCGAGCACCCGGCGGCGTTCGGCGGGGGCCGGCGCGCGTCGCAGGTCGTCCGACAGCGGGGCGAGCACCTTGTCCTTGGCGTCGCGCAGGCCGGCCAGGCCGGGCAGCCGGGGCAGGTCGAGCCAGGCGGCGGCGAGCGTGGCCCAGCGGTTGGCCGGGGTGGACACCAGCCACGGGTCGACCACGGTGGTCGGCATCCACTCCGGGTTGGTCGCGGTCGCGCTGTCGGCGATCATGCCCGCGCCGAAGGCGAGCTCCACGATGAACGCGCTGCCCCGGTCGTCGGTGTCCAGCTCGCGGGACAGCCGGCGGACGTCGCGCACGCCGAGGCCGCCGGCCTTGAGCACCGCGGCCGGCTCCTCGGACCACACCTCGATGAGCTTCTCCGTGCGGCGCAACAGCTCCAGCGCCTCGCCGGCACCCGTCGCGTCCACATTGGAGTGTTCGGCGGTGCGCAGTGCCGGCTGGTCCAGCTTGACTGTCCCCAGTGGACTGTCGGCGCGCAGGGCGAGGCCGACCTGGCGGGGCAGCTCGACGGTCTCGGCGTCCCGGCGCAGCAGCAGGCCCATGGCCACCAGCCGCTGGACCGGGGTCTTCGCGTGTTCGAGGGGGACCACCTCGGCCGCGTCCCTGGTCCGGCCGATCGGCGACGACCCGTGCGCCAGCGCGGCCAGCAGCCGCCGGTCGGCCTCGGGCAGGGTCGCCAGCAGCCCGTCGATGTCCACGTCGACCAACGCCGCCGACGGCGAGCCCAGCCCGGCCGGGTACAGCCCGCCAGCCTCCCTGGCGGCCGGCACGATCGACACCGCGTCGTGCGGCCCCCAGGCCAGCGCGAGCCGCATCAGGTGGTCGAGCACCTCGGCCACCCGGCCGGGCGCGACCGAGGACCCGACGAGCGCGGTGACCTCGTCGACCGACACCGGCTCGCGGTCGGCCTCGGCCACCACCAGCGCGTCCAGTACGGCCAGGGCGAAGGTGTCCAGGCCCTCGGCGGCTCTGGCCACCGACGCCCGGCTGCCGGCCCGCGCGGCCAGAACCGCCAGGTCGGCGGGCGGCGGGGTGGCCAGATCGGGTCGCGCGCGTAGTAGGTCGGCCAGCGTCTGGTCGTCCTGACCGCGCAGCCATTCGGTGAGCGGGACGGCGGGCACGTGACCACGGTATACGCGCGCTTGGACCAGAGCATGTGTCCGGTAGCCTCAAGCTCCGTCAAGCCGTGTAGTTGATGGAGGGCATCGTGGCGAAGGCCAAGCGTTCGCACCGTATCGATCCGACCTGGCCGGACGTCGAGCACCCGGTGAGCGAGATCGCCGCCGACCGCCAGGGCGCGCTGTCGCCCTACGGCGACCTGAGCTTTCCGCTCACCGCCGAGGAACTCGGCTACGAGCACCCGGTCACCGAGATCAACAAGTAGCCATGCCCGTTCCCGGTCCCGGTTACTCCATCACCATCCGTGTCGAGGCCCCACCGTCGGCCAGCGCCGCCGGTGACCTGGCCGCCGCCGTCGGCCGTGCCGGCGGGGTGATCACCGCCTTCGACGTCGTCGAGTCGCACACCGACCGGATCGTGGTCGACCTCACCGCCAACACCCACTCCGACGAGCACGCGCAGGACGTCACCTCCGCGCTCGAGCAGCTGCCCGGCGTCGCGGTGCGCAAGGTCTCGGACCGGACGTTCCTGATCCACCTCGGCGGCAAGATCGAGATCAGCTCCAAGGTGGCGATCAAGAACCGCGACGACCTGTCCCGCGCCTACACCCCCGGCGTCGCGCGGATCTGCCAGGCCATCGCGGAGAACCCCTACGACGCGCGCCGGCTGACCATCAAGCGCAACACCGTCGCCGTGGTCACCGACGGCTCGGCGGTGCTCGGCCTCGGCAACCTCGGCCCGGCGGCCGCGCTGCCGGTGATGGAGGGCAAGGCCGCGCTGTTCAAGAAGTTCGCCGGCGTCGACGCCTGGCCGGTGTGCCTGGACACCCAGGACACCGAGGAGATCATCCGGACGGTGCAGCTGATCGCCCCGGTCTACGGCGGGATCAACCTGGAGGACATCGCCGCGCCGCGCTGCTTCGAGATCGAGGCGCGGCTGCGGGACATGCTCGACATCCCGGTGTTCCACGACGACCAGCACGGCACCGCGATCGTCGTGGTCGGCGCGCTGCGCAACGCGTTGCGGGTGGTCGACAAGCAGCTGTCGGACTGCCGGGTCGTGGTGTGCGGGGCCGGTGCCGCCGGGTCGGCGATCATCCGGTTACTCCTGGCCAAGAAGCCCGGCGACGTGCTCGCGGTGGATGTCAACGGCATCGTGCACCCGGACCGGGAGGGCATGGACCCGAACCTGGCCTGGATCGCCGAGCACACCAACGCCGACCGGCTGACCGGTTCGCTGACCGACGCGCTGGTCGGCGCGGACGTGTTCATCGGCGTCTCGGCGCCCAACCTGTTCGGCGCCGACGCGGTGGCCACCATGGCGCCGGACGCGGTGGTGTTCGCGCTGGCCAACCCGGACCCGGAGATCGACCCGCTGGAGGCCCAGCGGCACGCGGCGATCGTGGCGACCGGCCGCAGCGACTACCCGAACCAGATCAACAACGTGCTGGCCTTCCCCGGGGTGTTCCGCGGCCTGCTCGACGCGCAGGCCAACGCCATCACCGACGAGATGCTGCTGGCCGCCGCGGACGCGATCGCCGACGTGGTGGACGGCGACCGGCTCAACGCGTCGTTCATCGTGCCGAGCGTGTTCGACTCGGCGGTGGCCCCCGCGGTCGCCGAGGCCGTGGCCAAGGCCGCCGCCCCGGTGGCCGGCAAGCCGGCCTGAGGGCGCACTAGCATCGCCGGTGTGGGCGAGCTGACACACGTGGACGCCACCGGCGCCGCGCGCATGGTGGACGTGACCGGCAAGGAGGCCTCCGCGCGGGTCGCGGTGGCCACCGGGACCGTGCGGACCACCGCCGAGGTCGTGACCCTGTTGCGGTCCAACGGCCTGAAGAAGGGCGACGCGCTGGCCACGGCCAGGATCGCGGGCATCATGGGCGCCAAGCGCACCTCGGAGCTGATCCCGCTGTGCCACCCCATCGCCATCACCGGCGTGACCGTGGAGTTCACCGTCGGCGAGGACCAGGTCGAGATCACGGCCACCGCGAAGACCACCGACCGCACCGGCGTCGAGATGGAGGCGCTGACCGCGGTCGCGGTCGCCGGGCTCACGCTGCACGACATGATCAAGGCGATCGACCCGGCCGCCGAGCTGGACGCCGTCCGGCTGGTGCGCAAGGACGGCGGCAAGACCGGCACCTGGACCAGACCGGAGGGCAGATGACCCGCACGGCCCGTGTGGTGACCGCGTCCAACCGTGCGGCCACCGGCGTGTACGAGGACCGGACCGGACCGGTGATCGTCGACTGGCTGCGGCGCCACGGCTACCAGGTCCCGGCCGCCGCCGTGGTCCAGGACGGGGAGCCGGTGCTGGTCGCGCTGCGGGCCGCGGTCGCCGCCGGCGCGGACGTGGTGCTCACCACCGGCGGCACCGGCATCAACCCGACCGACCGGACTCCGGAGATGACCGCGCGGGTGCTCGACCACGAGGTGCCGGGGCTGGCCGACGCGATCCGGGCCGCCGGGTTGCCCGGCGTGCCGACGGCCGTGCTGTCCCGTGGCCTGGCCGGGGTGGCCGGGCGGACGCTGATCGTGAACCTGCCGGGGTCCAGCGGCGGGGTGCGCGACGGCCTCGGGGTGCTGGCCGGGGTGCTCGACCACGCCGTTGACCAGCTGGCCGGCGGCGACCATCCGCGTACGGCGGTGGTGCCGGCCGCGGTGTTGTTGGCTCAGGTGGTCGACGCGCCGCTGTCGGTCGAGGAGCACGCCGCCTTGGTCGACGACCGGGCGGCGGGTGCGGTGGTGACCTTCGCCGGGGTGGTGCGCGACCACGATGGTGGCCGGGGCGTGCGTGACCTGGACTACGAGGGTCATCCGAGCGCGCAGGCGGTGATCGAGGAGGTCGCCGCGGCGGTCGCCGGCGGGCATGCCGGCGTGCGTTCGCTCGCGGTCAGCCACCGGATCGGCGCGCTGGCCATCGGCGATGTCGCGCTGGCCTGCGCGGTCGCCGCCGAGCACCGGGCCGAGGCGTTCGCCGCGTGCGCCGAGCTGGTCGACGAGGTGAAGCGCCGGCTGCCGATCTGGAAGCACCAGAACTTCACCGACGGCACCGACGAGTGGGTCAACTGCCCGTAGTACGGGTGCCAGAGCTGCCGAAGGGCTCCACCGCCGGGGGACCGCGGTGGAGCCCTTCGCTCAAGCAGTGCCTTCCGGCACGTGCCTAACGCACAACGTCAGCTCACTTTATGGCGATGGTCTGATCCACCAGGATCATGTTCGGGTCGCCGATGAACTGCTTGTTCTTCTCGTAGATGGCTTCCCAGCCACCCTCGACCTGCTGGGCGGCGGCGATCTTGTAGAGCGTGTCGCCCTGCTTGACCGTGTACTCGCCGTCCGGGTTGTTGGCCGAGGACTGGCCGTGGTGGCCACCGCCGTGGTGCCTGGCCGGGGCTTCCTGCTCGACCGGAGCCTGCTCGACCGGAGCCGAGGGCTCCTCGTAGGACTGCTCCGGCTGCTCGGCCGGGGCGGCCTCGGGCTGCTCGGCGCCCGCGTAGTCGTTGCTCGGGGCACTGGTGGCGCCAGCCTGGGCGCCACACACCGGCCATGCGCCGATGCCCTGCGTCTGGAGGGTGTTCTCCGCAACCCGGATCTGCTCCGCCTTGGAAGCGTCCGCCGGGTTACCGGTGCCACCGTTGGCCTCCCAGGTGCTCTGGGAGAACTGCAGGCCGCCGTAGTAGCCGTTGCCCGTGTTGATGCTCCAGTTGCCGGTGCTCTCACACTGGGCAACCGCGTCCCAGTTGACCGAGCCCTCGGTCTGGGCCTGGGCGGGGCCGGCGGCGAACGCCAGCGGAACACCAAGGGCGGCGCCTGCGACGACGACGCGAGCGATGTTGCGCTTGGCGGCGGACGGCTTGCGGTGCTTGCCTTGGTACGCCATTTCAGTCTCTCCCTCAACGCCTGCTGTGCAGCTGTGCACCCCGTCCGGAGGTTCTCTTTCAGTCGGGGGATAACTCCCAAGTGCCCGCCGGACGGGTTTGGCGTTTCGGGCACCTGGGTTTTGTTCTGGCTGGTTCGGGGCCAACCAGAGGCGACGGTACGTAACAAAAACCCGGATTGGTAAGGCGAAGTATCGGTGACGTGGGTCACAGTAACGTGCGAGACGGCTTCGCGATTGCGGTATATCCGCAGGTGGAAGCCGTCTTCTAGGCTGTTATATTGACGTTAACGTACCGAGATAATTCACTCTAAGTGAGTCATAGGTCACGTCAGACTGGCCCAATATTCACGTTCAGTATCGACTACTACATAACATAGGACGCTGCAGTGTGAAATCGAGTGGCTACCTCATGCAATGCCTGCAGCTAATTTGTTCGGCGATCCGAGTGCTGATCACGAACCGGTAGCAATGATCTTAGTACCCCGTGATCAGCCGGTTGTGAATGGTCGGTCAACTCGTCGTGTCGGGGCGTTTTGGCTCGTCGTGAAGAGTGTCGTGCGCACCGCTGCCGACGGCCTGGTCCGCCGCGTTCGCCGGCATGCGGGCAGCGGTCGCGGCCGCTGCCGAAGTGTCGGCGTGACCTGGGGCTGGTGCCCTCGGCGCGCCGCCGGTCGGTCAGCCGCCGGCGAACGGGGGCAGCACGTCGAGGTCCGAGCCGTCGGGCAGGACGCTGGTCTGATCGCGCACCGCGATGCCGTCGAGCAGGAAGCTGCAGGCGGTGAGTACGCGGGTGAGGCGCTCGCCGTGGCGGGCGGTCAGCTCGGCCACCAGGTCACGAACCGTGGCGCCGGTCGGCAACGCCACGGTCTCCTCGCCGAGGCCGGCCGCGGCCTTGGCCCCGGCGAAATAACGCACACGGACCGTAGTGCTGGTTGGAGCGGTGGTCACCCTGACAGGTTAGCGTTTGCCCATGGCCTGGACCTATCTCATGGACATGGACGGCGTCCTGGTGCACGAGGAGCACCTCGTGCCCGGCGCCGACAAGCTGATCGAGGAACTCCGGGCGAAGGAGATCCAGTTCCTCGTGCTGACCAACAACTCCATCTACACCCCTCGTGACCTGCGCGCACGGCTGCGCCGAAGTGGCCTGGACGTGCCGGAGTCGGCCATCTGGACCTCGGCGCTGGCGACCGCGACCTTCCTGGACTCCCAGCGTCCGGAGGGGTCGGCCTACGTCATCGGGGAGTCCGGTCTGACCACGGCGTTGCACGAGATCGGCTACGTGCTGACCGACCGGGACCCGGACTACGTCGTGCTCGGCGAGACCAGGACCTACAGTTTCACCGCGATCACCACGGCGATCCGGCTGATCGAGCAGGGCGCCAGGTTCATCGCGACCAACCCGGACAACACCGGCCCGTCCAGGGAGGGCTCGCTGCCGGCCACCGGCTCGGTCGCGGCGCTGATCGAGCGGGCCACCGGCCAGGCGCCGTACTTCGTCGGCAAGCCCAACCCGTTGATGATGCGCTCCGCGCTGCGCGCCCTTGGCGCCCACTCGGAGGAGACCCTGATGATCGGCGACCGGATGGACACCGACGTCCGCTCCGGCCTGGAGGCCGGCCTGCGGACGATCCTGGTGCTGACCGGCATCTCGACCGCGGACACCGCCGAGCGCTTCCCCTACCGTCCGAGCCGGATCATCGACTCGGTGGCCGACCTGGTCGGCCAGGCCGACACCCCGTTCCCCGCCGACCCGGGAAACGCGTAACCCCGACCCCCGGCAGTACCACCTGCCGAGAGCCGGGGTCACACATGTTCCCGAACTGACTGCCGCTCCCACCACGAAGCGACAAGCTAAGCCTAACCTAACTTCCTCCCAGGGTCCAATGATTGGACCCGCACGCGGTCAGACCTGGGCGTGTTCGGGGGTCGGGGTGGCGGGGCGGGGGCGGCGTAGGCGGGTGCGTAAGCGCCGGCGGGTGCCGGTGCCGCGTTGGAGACCGCCCCGGCGGACGAGGACCACGCCACAGACCACGGCGGACAGCGCCGCGATGGCGCCGCCGATGACGAACGGGGAGCGGCCGCCGAACTCGGCGGCCAGCCACCCGGTCAGCGGGGCGCCGACCGGGTTGCCGCCGATGAACACGAGCATGTAGAGCGCCATCACCCGGCCACGCATCTCCGGCGCGGTCGCCAGCTGGATCGAGCTGTTGGCCGTGTTCATGAAGGTGATCATCGCGACGCCGGTCGGGATCAGCGCGAGGCCGAACGCCAGGTACGTCGGCATCAGCCCGGCACCCAGCTCCAGCAGGCCGAACGTGAACGCCGCGCCGATCAGCAGCCGCATCCCCGGCGGCGTGCGCGTGCTGCGCCGCACGGCCAGCAGCGAGCCGGCCAGCGAGCCGACCGCCAGCAGGGTCGACAGCAGGCCGTAGCCGTCGGCCTCGCGGTGGAAGACGTTGGCCGCGGCGATCGCGAGCGTGGTGAAGAACGTGAACGCGAACGTGCTGACGAAGAACACCATCACCAGCACGGTGAGGATGTCCGGCCGCCCGCGCACGTACCGCAGCGCCGCCCGCAGTTGGCCGCGCCGGGTCGTCGGTCCTGGCTGGCGGTGCAGCTCGGCGGGGTTCATCCTGGCCAGGTTGACGATCACCGCGACCGTGGTGACCGAGTTGATCAGAAACACCCAGCCGGTCCCGGTCCAGATGATCATCAGACCGGCCAGCGCCGGTCCGATCACCCTGGCCAGGTTGAACATCGACGAGTTCAGCGCGACCGCGTTGGCCAGGTGCTCCTTGCCGACCATCTCCCCGACGAACGCCTGCCGGACCGGTGGATCGACCGCGGTGAACATGCCGAGGACGAAGCACAGCAGGTAGACGTGCCACAGGGCGACCAGCTCGGTCACGTCCAGCAGCCCGAGCACCAGCGCGCAGACCGCGATGCCGGACTGCACGAGGATCAGCATCCGGCGCTTGTCGTGCCGGTCGGCCAGCAGGCCGGCCCACAGCGTGAACAGCAGGGTCGGCAGGAACTGCAGCGCGGCGGCGATGCCGAGCGCGACCGGGTCGTAGCCGGAGAGTTCGAGTACCAGCCAGTCCTGGGCGATGCGCTGCATCCAGGTACCGACGTTGGAGATCACCTGGCCGGACGCGAACAACCGGTAGTTGCGTACGCGCAGGGAGCCGAACATGCCTCGATGATCCCGTCCGTCCGTGGACGGCGCGACGAGCGCGGCTCGAGGCGAACCGGTCGTCCTGGTCGACTTTCCTGTTGGGTCACACGCCTTGCTGTTGTCTGTCACTAATCCTGTTGGCTCGCCAACCGGTCGATGATCTCCGCGGCCTCGGACAGCACGGCCAGCTCGGTGGGGCTCAGCTCGGCCAGTCGCTTGTCCAGCCAGGCCTCGCGGGCGGAGATGTCGGCCAGGATGAGCGCACTCCCTTCCTCGGTGATCTCGACGATGGCCTGCCGGCCGTCGCTGGGGTGCGGTCGGCGGCTGACGTAGCCGGCTTCCTCGAGAGCGGCGATCACCCTGGTCATGGACGGGGGCTGGACGACCTCCTTGGCCGCGAGCTCACCGGGGGTGAGCGGGCCACACTTGTACACGCAGAACAACGCGGACAGCTGGGTGAGCGTGACCGAGGAGGCAGTCCGCTGGGCGCGAAGCCTGCGGCTGAGCCGGACCGTCGCCACCCGTAGACGGCTGGCGAGGGTGCGTTCGGCTACGTCCTGCGCACTGTTCGACACATCGTTAGCATACCTTACGACCTGCGGAAAGTCAGGCGAAGACCGCCCGGATGGGGCCGATCGCGAAGTACACCAGGAACAGCGCGGCGACGATCCACAGCAGCGGATGAATGCCCCGCGCCCGGCCGGTCACCGCCCGCAGGACCACGTAGCTGACGAAGCCGGCGCCGATCCCGTTGGCGATCGAGTAGGTGAACGGCATGACGACGATCGTGAGGAAGGCCGGCAGCGCGATCGTGAAGTCGTCGAAGTCGATCTCCTTGATCTGGGCCATCATCAGCACGCCGACGATCACCAGCGCCGGCGCGGCCGCCTCGACCGGCACGGCCTCGTAGAGCGGGGTGAAGAACATGGCCGCGATGAACAGCAGCCCGGTGACCACGTTCGCCAGGCCGGTCCGCGCGCCCTCGGCGATGCCCGACGCCGACTCGACGTAGACCGTGTTGGAGCTCGACGACGCCGCGCCGCCGGCCACCGCGCCGAGCCCGTCGACGAACAGCGCCCTGCCGACGCCCGGCAGCCTGCCGTCCTTGTCGATCAGGCCGCCTTCCTTGCCGAGGCCGGTCATCGTGCCGATGGTGTCGAAGAAGTCGGTCAGCACCAGGGTGAACACCAGCAGCACCGCGGTGATCACCGGCACCTGCACCCAGGCGTCGAAGTTGACCGCGCCGACCAGCGAGAGGTCCGGCGTGCTCATCACGTCGTCGGGTACCTCTGGCAGTCCGAGGTTCCAGCCGGTCGGGTTGACCCCGGCGGACGGTCCAGCGTCCACAATGGACTCGACGATGATCGCGAGCACCGTGGAGACCAGGACCCCGATCAGGATCGCGCCCTTGACCCGCTTGGCCACCAGGATCCCGGTCAGCAGCAGGCCGACCACGAACACCAGCGTCGGCCAGGACGCGATCGAGCCGTCGATCCCGAGTCCGACTGGGACGGTGGTGTTCGCGACATCGGGCACCCGGCGGACAAACCCGGCGTCGACCAACCCGATCAGCGTGATGAACAACCCGATGCCCACCGCGATGCCGGCCTTGAGCGACGGCGGCACCGCGTTGAACACCATCGTGCGCACGCCGGTGACCACCAGGATGAGCACCACCACCCCGTTGACCAGCACCAGCCCCATCGCCGCCGGCCAGCTCATCTGCGGCGCGATGGTGACCGCGACGAACGCGTTGATGCCGAGCCCGGTGGCCAGGGCGAACGGGTAGTTCGCGACCAGTCCGAACAGGATGGTGAGCACCCCGGCCACCAGCGCGGTGACCGCCGCGACCTGCCCGACGGGCAGGATGGCGCCGAACTTGTCGTCGTGGGTCGACGGGTCGTTCGGGTCGGCGGAGAAGCTGCCGATGATCAACGGGTTCAGCACGATGATGTAGGCCATCGTCACGAACGTGACGAGCCCACCACGGATCTCGGTGGCCGTGGTCGAACCGCGCTCGGAGATCCTGAAGTACCGATCGAGCCGGGAGCGGGTACTGGTGCTCATGGGGCGGTAGCCTCGCAAACGTGTCCGGTGAAGCCAAACCCAACGCGCGAATCGAAACGCAGAAGTCACCTCCGCGCCCGTTGCCCCCGCGCCTGCTGGCGCTCGCGCCCGTGGTCTACGTGGGCACCGCGCTGTGGTTGCTCGCGTTCGCCGTGCTGGCCGTCGGGCACTACGCGTTCGACGTGTTCCCGCCGATCTGGATGTGGACCGCGCTGGCCGGCTTCGTGCTCGGGCTGATCGGGATTCCGTTGATGCTCTGGCAGCGCAACGCGTCCCGGCGCGGCGCCCGCGGCGCCCAGAAGGTCGACTGACGCCCCAGTCTGAATGCCCTGAATGCCCCATTCGGGACGCTCAACGTCCCCAATGCCCCATTCAGGGCATTGCTAGAACTGGCAGGCCTGCTTCTCGATGTTGGCCGCGCCGGTCAGCTCGCCTTCGAGGTCCTTGGCGAGTTCGTCGGTGCTCAGGCTGTCGACGGGCAGGATCTCCACGGCGGCCGACATCACGTCGGGGGTGACCTGTTCGAGGAGTTCCGGATCGTCGGCGTAGAGCTCCTTGAACCGTTCGAAGGCCTCGGCCTGCGTCTCGGTGGCGATCTGCTGAACGCGGGGGTCGGCGCGCAGCACCTCGGCGGCCAGCCGCATGTTCTCGTCGGCCTGGTCGGTGTCGAAGAAGACCCGGACCCGGAACTCACCGCCGGCGAGCAGACAGACCGCGTCCTCGTTGCTCATCGACGTGGTGGTCGTCGTCGGTGCTGGCTTGGCGTCGCCCGCGACGTCCTCGTCGCCGCTCATCAACAGCACGGCCACCAGCGCGCCCGCGGCCACCACCAGGGCACCCGCCACGAGCAGCACTTCCCGCTTGGTCACGTCCCGAGAATGCCAGATCGCCGGCTCAGCCGAGCAGGCTTTCCGGATCCTCCAACAGGGCGGCGAACGTGTGCCGCTCGTCCCAGCGGCCGGTCGCCCAGGCCAGCGCGCGGGCCATGCCGGCGGTGGAGTCGGTGCAGTGCACGATGTCGCGGTCGACCCACCAGGACACCTCGTGGTCAGCGAGCCCGATCCGCACGGTGAGCCGGTCGTGCACCAGCGGGCCGCCCGGCGGCACCGCGATGCCCGCGAGGTCACACGCGTCCACCACCGCGCCGAGATCGGCCCAGCGCACCGGTTCGGCGTGCGCCCGGACCTCGCCGATGACCACCTCGGTGGCCAGCGGCACGTCGAGCACGTCGGCCAGCGGCTCGGCGAGCTGGAAGTCCAGGCCGGCGGTGATCACCCGCTCGGCGGAGGCGACGCCGAGCACCCAGGGCGCGTTGAGCACCATCGCCTCGGCCGCCGGCAGGATCTCGCCGGTGAGCGTGCGCACCGCGATCGGCGGTTGGACGTCGTCGGCGTCGACCTCGCCGTCCTGTACGGCGGTGGCGAGCGCGGCGTGCGCGCGCATCGCGGTGCCGGTCGGGATCTGGCGCTCCTGGTCGGCCAGCCGGGCGAGCAGGTCCTCGGCGTCGTCCGCGCCGGTGAGCTCGAGGTGCTCGCGCACGCCGATCGCACGCAGGACCGACGGGTCGAGGTCGACCGGGGGTGCCGGGTCGTAGAGCCCGGTGAGGTCGGTGGCGTCGGGCATCCGCAGCGCGCGCGGCGGCTGGCCGTCGAGCCGGGCGTGGTTGGCGATCCACCAGCCGGTGTAGCCACCGGGCTCGTGCAGCGCGCGCCAGGTGTCCGGGTCGGCGGCGAGCAGCCGCAGGGCGGCCGGCCAGGCGTGCTCGGCGACCAGGTCGAGGTCGCGCACGGCGGTCATCCGGTGCGGGGGCTCCGGCCGGGAGTCCCACCAGTCGTGCTCGTCGGCCAGGTCGTGGTCGGGGGCGGTCGGCGCGTCGTCGACGGTCAGCGCGAACGTGTCGAGCACGCCGACGGCGGTGAGCACGTGCTTCGGCCAGGCCTGCGCGGTGTCGGGGTGCAGGACGCCGAGCGGGGTGTCCTCGTCGAGCAGGTCGAGCAGCGGGGCGTCGGGCAGGGCGAGCTCGTCGGCCCGGCGCCAGTCGCCCGCCTCGTCGGGCAGCGCGATGGCGGCCAGCCACGGGTACTCGCCCGGTCGGACGCCGGCCGAGGTGGCGAGCGTGAGCACGGTGTGCCGGAGGTCGTCGATGTCCATTCCGGACTCGGCGTCCTCGACGCTGCGTTCCACGGCGTCGCGCAGGGAGTCCAGCAGGTCCGCGGCGCCGCCGCGGCGGGCGCCGAGCCGTTCGAGCAGTGGGTGCGCGGCGTCGGGGTGCACGGCGTCGCCGATCGCGAGGTCGGTGTCCTCGACGATGAGGGTGCCGCGCGGGCCGGGGATGGTGCGGCCGTCGGCCAGCGGGACGGGCAGGCCGCCGAGGGCCTCGCGGGCGTCGGCGTCCACCTCGGCGATGGGCGACAGGGCGTCGTAGAGCTGGTGCCACCAGGTCGGCGCCCGGTCGATGCCGGTGACCGCGGCGACGATGTCGGCGGTGTGCAGGCGGTTGGTGTCCAGCGCGGCGAGGGCGGCGGCGTGTTCGGGCGCGGCGAGGTCGGCGGCGACCAGGTTGGGGATGACGTCGGTGAGCAGTTCGGCGAGTGCCTGGCTGTTGGTCGGCAGCAGGGCGGCCTTGCTCGGCGCGACCGGGTCGCCGTCGGCGTCCGGGGTGGGCAGCCAGGGGGTGGTCCGCAGTGCGCCGATGATCCCCTGCCGGAGCCGGTCGTCCACTTCGGACAGTGGGAAACCGGGGAGGGGCACCAGTTCGGTCGGGTTGTCGGCGGCGTCGAGCAGCCGGGGGTAGAGCCGGACCGCCTCGTCGAGCACGATGTCGGTCGCCTTGCCCGGCATCAGCCGCCGGCGGGACGGCTCGACCGGGAGGGTGGCGATCAGCCTGGCGGGCAACGACAGTCGCTCGTCGGTCGGCGTCGGCGCGTGCAGCACCTGCTCCTGCTGGTGTTCGGTGTACGCCCAGCAGATTGTCCATTGTGGACGGTGTTCGCTCGGTAGGCCGGCGGTCAGCTCGGCCGGCAGCTCGCCGGACTTCCGGACGATGGTCCAGTGGGTGACGCCGTCCGGGCCGTGGATGTCGTCGCCGGTGCGGTGCCAGGTGCGGTCGCCGATGTCGATGCGGGTGAGGGTGTCCAGGGAGAGCAGCAGGTCGACGGCCTGGGCGGCGAACTCGTCGAGCCGGGGCGTTTCCCTGAGGGGGAGCCGGACCTCGGTGTCGAACCCGGCCGGGAGGTCGTCCTCGTCGGTCGGCCAGACCAGGCGCAGGACGGGGACCCGGTCGGTGGTGTCGATGGCTTCCCTGGTGCGGCTGGCGGAGAAGGCGACGCCGCCGGTGCGGGAGATGACCCGGGGTTCGTCGCAGACGGTGAGTACCGCGGCGAAGCCGAGGCCGAACTGGCCGACGCCGTGCTGTTTGGCCGAGGCGCGCAACGAGGCGAGCGAGGCCACCCCGGCGGCGTCGAGCGGTTGGCCGGTGTTGGCGACGCGGAGTTCGTTGTCCACTATGGACACTCGGAGGTGGCCGGTGGTGCCGGCGGCCTCGGCCGCGTCGGCGGCGTTCTGCGCGAGCTCGGTGAGCAGGCGGTCGCGGTAGCCGCCGAGGTAGAGGTCTTCCTCGGAGTTGGCGTCCTCACGCAGACGGGTGGGGGAGGTGCGCCAGGCGGCGAGCACGGCGTCCCGGAGCCGTGCGGTGTTGAAGGGGTCGTTCACCCTGGTGGGGACTGGCTGGGCGGGGTGTCCTGGTCCGCCTGCTCGGTCTCAGCGGTGAACTTCGTGTCGGCCGCCGGGTCAGTCTCCGAAGCGTGCTGCTCGACGGCCGGAGATGCCGGCGCGGCGTCGGCCGTGTCGGGCTCGGCGGAGTGCTCCGGTTCGGGTGCTGCCTCTTGCTCGGCGGTCGAGGATGCCGGCGCGGAGTCAGCGGCAGTTGCCTCTGGCGCGGTGTCCGTGGCGACTGCCTCGGGTGTGGCCTCAGCGGACGGCTCGGCTGCCGGGGCGGACTCGGTTGTCGGGTCAGCGGTGGCTGCCTCGGGCGCTGGTTCCGGTGTTGGTTGCGCGGGAACCAGTGGTTCCACGTCCAACCGGGCGTCGTCGTAGATCAGGTTGGCTACCAGGACCGGGGAGACCTGCTCGACCTCGGCTTCCGAATGTGCGCCGCAGCCGTACTCGGCGTGCACCACGTGCGCGTCGGCTGGCGACAGCTCGTTGCCGCAGGTGCCGAAGGACGCGCCGAGTGAGCCGGCCAGCATCAGGTAGAAGCCGCACGTGCCACACCTGGCCGGTGCGCCGCGCGCCATGTCCGAACTCGGGCCGAAGTCACTGTGGAACCACCGGGCGGCGGCCTCTTCGCGCCCCGGGCGCGCCAGCACGCGCACCCGGCCAAGGCCCAGCTCGGTGGCCACCTCTTCCACGGCCGGATCGTCGGACGCCACGTAGGCGGGCACCAGCCGGGGATCGTCGGGCGCGGTCGGCAACAAGTCGCCGACGCCGAGGTCGCCCGCCTGGATGCGCTGGTCCCACGGGATCCAGTCGGGGGCGACCAGCGCCTCCGGTCCGGGCAGCAGGACGACCTCACTCACCGTGACGATCGTGTCCGGGCCGGCGCTGGCGACCGTCGCGGCCCAGCTCCAGCCTCGGTACCCGCGCTTGGCTGCTTCGAACAGGTGGGTGACCGCCGCCGCGCCCTCGATCTGGCTGCCGACGTGCGCGCCAATCTCCTCGTCGCCCGCCTCTTCCTGGGCGGCGGCGCGCGCCAGCTCCACCGCCGCGACCAGCGCGGGGTCCTTGAGCTCATCAGGCTGCGGCATCATCGTGGACGATTGTGCCGTACTCGTGTGAGGCTGGTTCCCGTGAGGGCTCTGTTCGCGCTTGTCCCCCTGGTGGTCGTCACTTCCTGTAGCGGTCCGGCGGAGTCGCCGCCACCGCCGACGCCGACCGGGCAGGCCGAGCTCGTGGCCGAGGTGGTCGAGGTGCTGCCGCACGACCCGGACGCCTTCACCCAGGGGCTCGAGCTGGTGGACGGCACGTTGTACGAGGGCACCGGCCTGGAGGGCGAGTCGATCGTGCGCGCCTACGACCCGGACACCGGCGACGTGCGCACCGAGGTACCGCTGCCGGCCGACCTGTTCGGCGAGGGCATCACCGTCGTCGACGACACCGTCTGGCAGCTCACCTGGCAGGACGGCGTCGCCATCGCGCGGGATCGGGAGACGCTCGCGGAGCGGGAGCGGGTCGCCTATGAGGGGGAGGGCTGGGGGCTCTGTCACGACGGCGAGCGGCTGGTGATGAGCGACGGCACCGCCGAGCTGACCTTCCGCGACCCGCGCACCTTCGAGGAGACCGGTCGCCAGGAGGTCCGGGACGCCGACGACCAACCGGTCACCCACCTCAACGAACTGGAGTGTGTCGACGGCCAGGTTTACGCGAACGTGTGGCAAACCGACCAGATCGTGCGGATTGACCCCGGCAGCGGACTACTCACGGCTACTGTCAATCTGGAGGGCCTGCTGCCCGAGGAAGATCGCGCCGGCGCCGACGTGCTGAACGGGATCGCCGCGATCCCGGACACCGACGAGTTCCTCGTCACCGGAAAGCACTGGCCGAAGATGTTCCGGGTGAAGTTTGTCACCAGCTGAGCGAAGGGCAACGCGCCGCAGGCACACGCTCCGCGACAGACCGACGTACGGCAGGATGGAAGCGTGATTCGTTCCGGTTCAGGCGACCAGGACTCGGGGGACCGCGACGGTCGCCCCGACTCCGGGCGGAAACGCCGTCGCCGCTGGACCGACCAGCCACAACCGCCGATCCACCCGCCGCCGCGCGAGAAGCCGCGCGAGGAACCGCTCACCAACGCCATCCCCACGGCAAACCCCTACGCCGACGATCTGCGGCGCACCCAACCGGTCCGCCGCCAGCCCCCGCCGGAGCGCCGGCAGCCGCCGCCACCCCAGCCGCCACCCCCGACGCGCAACTGGCGTGACGTCCCGCCGCCACGGCGTCACCTGCCACCGGAGAACCCGCCGGAGACCTACGGCCCGGACGGCTACCCCGAGGACCTCCCGCCGCGGCACGAGTACGAGCAGCCGGCCCCGGCGTCCCGGCCGGCGGCCGCCCCGCAGTACCCGAAGAAGCTGACCGTCACCCGGGTCGCCGCCCTGCGCAGCCGCGAGCTGGGCAGCCGGGCGGTCCACGCCTTCCGGCGCGCGGCCAACGCCGACGGCGCGGACAAGTCCGGCCTCACCTCGCTGACCTACGCGACCATGCTCAACTACGCCAGCGACGCCGCGATGGCCGTCGCGCTGGCCAACACGCTGTTCTTCTCCGCCGCGAGCACCGACTCCAGCAAGGGCAAGGTCGCGCTCTACCTGCTGATCACCGTCGCGCCGTTCGCGCTGCTGGCCCCGGTCATCGGGCCGATCCTCGACCGGATCCAGCGTGGCCGCCGGTTCGCCATGTGCGCGACCTCGGCCGGCCAGGCGCTGATGTGCGTGATCATGGCGGCGAACTTCGACTCCTGGCTGCTCTACCCGGCCGCGCTGGGCAAGATGGTGCTGTCCAAGTCCTTCACCGTGTTGAAGGCGGCGGTCACCCCACGAGTCGTGCCGCCGGACATCACGCTGGCCAAGACCAACGCGCGGCTGACCGTGTTCGGTCTGGTCGGCGGCGCGGCGTTCGGCGCGGTCGCCGCGCTCATCCTGCAGTTGTTCGACTCGCCGGGCGCGCTCTGGTTCACCGCGGCGATCTGTGTGTTCGGTGCCGTGCAGGCGATGCGGATCCCGGGCTGGGTCGAGGTGACCGAGGGCGAGGTGCCGGCCTCCCTGTCGGCCAATCCGCAGAAACCCAAACGGCAGCCGATGGGCCGGCATGTGGTCGTCGCGCTGTCGGGCAACGCCACGATCCGGCTGCTCACCGGGTTCCTGATGATGTTCGCCGCGTTCGCGGTGCGCGCGCAGACCGAGGGCGACGCGTTCGCCCAACTGCTGCTGCTCGGCGTGATCGCCGGCGCGGCGGGGGCGGGCAGCTTCATCGGCAACGGGATCGGCGCGCGGATCCACGTCGGGCATCCCGAGCAGGTGGTGCTCGGCTGTATCGGCGGCTGTATCGCCTCGACAGTGGTCGCGGTCCTGATGGAGGGCATCGCGACGGCCGCGATCGTCGGCCTGGTCGGCGCCACGGCCAGCGCGTTGGCCAAGAACAGCCTGGACGCGGTGATCCAGGACGACCTGCCGGAGGAGTCGCGCGCGTCGGCGTTCGGCCGGTCGGAGACCGTGCTGCAGCTGGCGTGGGTGTTCGGCGGCGCGCTCGGGGTGCTGCTGCCGCCGACGTTCTGGATCGGCTTCCTGGTGATCACGATCCTGCTGGTGATCGGCCTGGTGCAGACCATGCTGACCAGGCAGGGCGCGTCGCTGCTGCCGTGGTTCGGGGGCAGTCGCACGATCCGGCCGCAGCGCACCAGCACCAGCGTGCCGAGGTCGATGCCGGCGACCGCGTTTCAGGAGGGGCCGCCGAGCGAGTCCGACCAGCGCCCGTAGTCTCGCGGGCGTGCGTCTCGTCGGTGTCGTGGGTGTCATCGCTGTTGTCGTGCTGGCGGCCGGGTGTTCGGCGGCCGATCCGCCGCCGGCGGATCCGGTGGTCGACTTCGTGGTGGCCGACGAGAAGGTGACCGCCACGCCGTACCTGTACTGCGACGTCCAGGTCAAGGAATGCAAGCGGGACAACGCCGCGCAGGTCGACCTGGAGGTCGCGCCCGGCACGCCGGTGCGGATCACCGTGCCGGACGAGGTCAAGCAGACCCCGTGGTCGGTGGTGATCCAGTACACGACCGCGGCCGGGGAGCAGCAGGCGCCGCAGACCGTGGCGACGTTCGCGCCGGGCAAGTCCTCGACCTACGACGCGTTGCCGCCGGGAAAGGGCGACCAGCTACAGACCGTCGAGGTCAAGCAGGCCGGCGCGAAACTGGTCCGCGACGAGCAGGGCGCCCCCGCGGCCGTGAGCCGAGGTGTCTGGTCCGCCCAGGTCGCCGCCCCAGCCGCCTAGCAAAGCCCTGAATGCCTCATTCGGGACGTTCAACGTCCCGAATGAGGCATTCAGGGCTTACGGGTCGAGTTCGCGGGCTACCGCGCGGACCACGTCGGCGACGAGTTTGGTGTTCTTGCGGTCGGGGTAGCGGCCGCGGCGCAGGTCGGGCTGGACCTTCGCCTCCAACAGCTTGATCATGTCCTCGATCAGGCCGTGCAGCTCCTCCGCCGGCCGTCGCCGCGCCTCAGCCACCGAAGGTGGCGGGTCGATCAGGCGCACCGACAGTGCCTGCGGGCCGCGCCTACCGTCCGCGACACCGAACTCGATGCGCTGACCGGCCTTCAGCCCCGACACTCCGGCCGGCAAGGCTGATGACCGGACGTAGACGTCCTCGCCGCCATCCTGGGTGACGAACCCGAAGCCCTTCTCCGAGTCGTACCACTTGACCTTCCCGGTCGGCACAACACTCACCTCCACACATACGAACGCGCCCCGGGGGCGTACCCAGGACGCGTCCGTACAGCTTATGCCAATTCGGCCGTCAGGCGGTAGCCGGTTTGTCCTTGTGTGCGAAGAAGATGCGCTGTCACCGGGAGCGAGCGAAGGTGACCAGTCTGGTAAGCGCGGCGCGGTCGACGGGCAGTCTGGTCTCGGGTCGTTTGCTGTCACGCAGTGCGGTCAGATCGTCGCGTAACTCCACACAGTTGCCTGTCGGGCCCGAGCGGGATGACCTACGCCACTTGGTCACATCTCCTCCAGCAACGTCCGCAGGAACATCTGGCTTTCCGTGGTGGACAACGCCACCTGCTCCAGCGTACGTCGCAGGGTGAAGTACGACTCCGCAACTTCCTCGTGCAGGAACATGCTGCCGTTCCACGCTTCCACGTACACCACCGGCGAGCCGGTCGGAAACTCCAGCAGCATCCAGGAGTGGTTGATCAGCGCGTGTGGCGTGTGCTCGCGCAGCACGTGGACGCCGATGCCCCGGTTGCGGGCGTCGATCAGGTGCCGCAACTGGCCCTGCAACGTCGTGGTGCCGCCGAACGGGGTTCGCAGGGCCGCCTCGCCGATGAAGGCCGTGTAGTCCAGGGCGCCGAGCACCTGTTGGCGCCGCAGGCGGGCCATCCACCGGAACTCGATGTCGCGCGGATCGACCTGCACCGAGCGCATCGTGGCGACCGCGTAGTCGTAGGTCTGCAGCAGCCCGGGGACGAGGTTGGCCGACCAGTCCGTCAGTCCCGTGGCATCGGCCTCGTAGCTGGCCAGGGTGCCCATGTCGGACGGGACGCCCGGCAGGCCACGGTCCCACCAGCCGATGCTGTCGGCCTCCTCGGCCGACTCGACCAGCTGCTGGCGTTCCTTCTTCGGCAGGCCGTAGACGGTGCACAACGTGGCCACGTCCGCCGCCGACACATGCCGCTTGCCGTTCTCGATCCTGGACATCATCGTCAGCGAGTACTGCGTCCGTTTGGCCGCCTCCTCCAACGACAACGTCGTCCGTTCCTTCCGGATCGCGCGCAACCGCGCGCCGATCACCCGGTCCCGGGCCCGTGGCCCGCGTCTGGTCTCAGGCATTTCACGCTCCGCACAAGTCCGCAGTTCTCCGCAGAGAAAATACCTTGCGGAGACGGACGCGGCACGCCGAAAGGGCGGGTTTTCGCGGGTGGAAAGGAACTACGCGTGCCGGGCGGCCGCGATCTCCTGTAGCCCAAGCAGTTCCACCGACACCGCGCGCATCTCCACCTTGCGGATCTTGCCGGTGATGGTCATCGGGAACTCGTCCACGATGTGCACGTACCGCGGGATCTTGTAGTGCGCCAACCTGCCGGTGCAGTACTCGCGTACCGCGTCCGCGGTCAACGCCGCCGCGCCGGGGCGCAGCCGCAGCCACACCATCAGCTCCTCGCCGTAGCGCTCGTCGGGCACGCCGATCACCTGCGCGTCGAGCACGTCGGGATGGGTGTACAGGAACTCCTCGATCTCCCTGGGGTACACGTTCTCCCCGCCGCGGATGACCATGTCCTTGATCCGGCCGGTGATGTTGAGATAGCCGTCCTCGTCCATCACCGCGAGGTCGCCGGTGTGCATCCAGCGCTCGTCGTCGAGCACCTCGGCGGTGCGGTCGGGCTGTTCCCAGTAGCCGAGCATCACCGAGTAGCCGCGGGTGCAGAACTCGCCGGGGGTGCCACGGGGCACGGTCTGGCCGGTCTCCGGGTCGACGACCTGGACCTCAAGATGCGGGTGCACCCGGCCGACGGTCGACACCCGCCGGTCGAACGAGTCGTCGGCGCGGGTCTGGGTGGACACCGGCGAGGTCTCGGTCATGCCGTAGCAGATGGTCACCTCGGACATGCCCATCCGCTCGATCACCTGCCGCATCACCTCGACCGGGCACGGCGAGCCGGCCATGATCCCGGTGCGCAGCGAGGACAGGTCGTGCTCGGCGAAGGACGGGTCGGCCAGCTCGGCGATGAACATCGTGGGCACGCCGTAGAGCGAGGTGCAGCGCTCGGCGGCCACCGCCTCGAGGGTGGCGCGCGGCTCGAACGCGGGCGCGGGGATGACCATGCACGCGCCGTGCGAGGTGGCCGCGAGGTTGCCCATCACCATGCCGAAGCAGTGGTAGAAGGGCACCGGCAGGCAGATCACGTCCGCCTCGGTGTATCCGCACAGCTCGCCGACGAAGTAGCCGTTGTTGAGGATGTTGTGGTGGGAGAGCGTCGCGCCCTTCGGGAAACCCGTGGTGCCGGAGGTGTACTGGATGTTGATCGGCTCGTCGGCCGACAGCCCCTCCTGGATCTCCTCCAGCTGGGCCACCGAGCCGCCCCGGCCGATCGCGACCAGGTCACGCCACTGCTCCTGGCCGATCAGCAGCACGTCGAGCAGGTCGGGGCACTCCGGGCGGACCTCGTCGATCATGGCGGCGTAGTCGGAGGTCCGGAAGCTCGGCGCGGCGACCAGGGTGCGGATGCCGGACTGGTTGAGCACGTAGGTCAGCTCGTGGGTCCGGTAGGCGGGGTTGATGTTGACCAGGATCGCGCCGATCTTCGCGGTGGCGTACTGGACGAAGGTCCACTCGGCGCAGTTGGGCGCCCAGATGCCGACCCGGTCGCCCTTCTCCACCCCGAGGTCGACCAGCCCGAAGGCGACCGCGTTGACCTCGTCGGCGAGCTGGCGGTAGGTCCACCGGCGCCCACTGGCCCGCTCGACCAGCGCGTCCCGGTCGCCGAAGGCGGCCACCGTGCGGTCGAGGTTCTCGCCGATGGTGTCGCCGAGCAGCGGCTTGTCGGACGTCCCGGACACGTAGCTTGGCGCGCTCGTCATCACCCCATCCTGCCGCCACGCCCCACGATCGGCCTAACCTCGCCGGCGATCAGTCCTCGACGGGCTCTGGTGCTCCAGGGCAGCGGCACGATCAGGCACGGGCCGCCGACGAACACGCCGCCGTCGACGCCCAGCGCGCGGCCGTCGGCGTACTCGTAGGGGCCATCGACCAGCGCCGGCGCGATGCCGAGCTGGTCGGCGATGACGCTGTGGCCGTGTACCACCTGCTGGCCGCCGAGCACCGTCAGCAGCTGGCCGGCGGTCTCCGCGCCGTGCGGGCCGCGGAAGGCGTGCCGGGTGGTCAGCCGCCGCCACACCTCCCACCACTCGACCAGGTCCTCGGAGACCAGCACCTCGTGGATGCCGGCGTTGATCTCGTCGATGTCCCCGCCCCACACCAGGTACTCCACGGTGTCGGAGTGCATCAGCAGGTGGTCCTCGACCAGCGAGACCGCCGGCCGCGAGGTCAGCCACTCGACGTGGGCCTCGGTGAGCGCGTCCTGGTCGCTCGGCTGGCCGCCGTTGAGCTCCCAGCTGCGCGCGAAGCTGCGCGGGCCGAAGTCCGACGGGACCTCGGTGTCGCCGAAGCGGTGCATGCCGAGCAGCAGGATCTCGTGGTTGCCGAGCAGCGTCTGTACCTGCCCGCCGGCCTGCGCGGCCTCCTCGGACAGCCGCATGACCAGGTCGATCACGCCGATGCCGTCTGGCCCCCGGTCGACGAAGTCGCCGAGGAACCACAGGTGTGTCTGATCACCTGACCAGGTGGTCTCCTCGTCGACCAGCCCGGCGTCGGCCAGCGCGGCGAGCAGCTCGTCCAGGTGCCCGTGCACGTCGCCGACCACGAATGTGGAGCGTCCGTCTTCCTGCACAACGCGACAATATGCCAGGTGGGAAAAGACGGCCGCGACGCTGTCGGTATTGCTAGCCCACTGACCAGGTGTGCACCGGCTCGTTCGCCGCGCTGAACTCGAGGTACCTGGCGAGCATGCCGACCAACGCGGCGTCCCGGCTCAGACCTCGATCTTCAAGCCTGGCCACGGTCTCCCGCTGCCAGGTCGAGCCGGTGCGCTGGGCAAGACAGCGCTGCTCGATCACCCCGAGATAGCGCTCGCGAGCCTCGTCGGAAACTTTGCACTCGCGCAGGCCGTCGTGGGCCAGTGGTAGCAGCCTGCGCAACACCAGCTCGTCGGGCGGCACCCAGCCGATGCCCGGCCAGTACAGCTGCGCGTCGAACGCGTGCCGGGCGCCGGCATAGAAGTTCTCCTCGGCGGCCTGGAAGGACATCTGCGACCACAGCGGGCGCTCCTGGGCGGCCAGCGCCCGCTGGGCGCCGTAGAAGAACGCGGCGTTCGCGATCAGGTCGACGACCGTCGGCCCGGCCGGCAGCACCCGGTTCTCCACCCGCAGGTGCGGCACGCCGCCGACCACGTCGTACACCGGGCGGTTCCAGCGCCAGATCGTGCCGTTGTGCATGCGCAGCTCGGTCAGCCTCGGCGCGCTGCCGGCGTCCAGCGCCTCGATCGGGTCCTCGGCGTCGAGCTGGGGCAGCAGGCCGGGGAAGTAGCGGACGTTCTCCTCGAACAGGTCGAAGATCGAGGTCACCCAGCGCTCGCCGAACCACACCCTCGGCCGCACGCCCTGGTTCTTCAGCTCCTGCGGGCGGGTGTCGGTGGCCTGCTGGAACAGCGGGATCCTGGTCTCGTGCCACAGCGCCTTGCCGAGCAGGAACGGCGAGTTCGCGCCGATGGCCACCTGCACGCCGGCCAGGCACTGCGCGGCGTTCCAGTGGGTGGCGAACTCCTCTGGCGGGACCTGCAGGTGGAGCTGGGCGGAGGTGCACGCGGCCTCGGGCAGGATCGAGTCGGCGCTGCTGCGCAGCCGCTCGCCGCGCTGCCCGGGGATCGCCGGGCCCTCCATGTGCAGCTCCATGTCCTCGCCGCGGGCGGCGAAGATCGTCTCGTTGAGCTGGCTGTACCTGGCGTTGGTCGACAGCCACTTCGCCTTGAAGTGCTCGGCGCGCAGGGTCGGCAGCATGCCGATCATCACCAGCGCGGCGTCGGCGTCCTGGGCCTTGCCGTTGGCCGAGGCGAGCGCGGTGAGCAGCTCGGCCTCCAGCTCGCTGGCCCCGTCGCCGGCCAGCGGGCGCGGGCGCACGTTCAGCTCGATGTTGTGCTGGCCGAGCTCGGTGGTGAAGGACGGGTCGTCCAGCTTCTCCAGCACCACGTCGTTGGCCATCGCCGGCGCCAGGGCGTCGTCCACCAGGTTCAGCTCGACCTCGAGGCCGATCTGTGGGGGTGAGGTGGAGAATCCGCCCTCGGCGAGCATGCGCGCCAGGGCGTCCAGACATCGCTGAACCTTCTGGCGGTATCGCTGACGGTCTGTGCGGGCAAAAGAGTCGGCGGCGACGTCCTGTCCCATGTGGAACCTCCCCAGGCCGGACGGGGGAGGTCCGGCGAATGCGCGGGAGTATCAACCGTGACATATGTACGAACGTGGAAGCTAGGGCCAATAAGGTGCTGTGTGTGACGTTGAGTGACCATGATTCGGTGATCGAGGTGCCGGCGCCGGACGACGCGCGGCTGGACGAGTTCCGCGACCTCACCACCGCCGACCGCAGGCCCGACCGGCCTGGTGGGCGCGGGCTGGTGATCGCCGAGGGGGTCGTGGTGGTGCGGCGGCTGCTCGCCTCCCGGTATCCGTTGCGCGCCGTGCTCGGCGTGCCGCGGCGGGTGGCGGAGCTGGCCGGCGACCTGGCCGGGCAGACCGCGCCGGTGTACACGACGTCGGCGCAGACACTGGCCGAGGTGGTCGGGTTCCACCTCAACCGGGGGGTGCTCGCGGTCGCCGACCGGCCGGTGGCCTGGACCGCGGCGCAGGTGGTGGCCGACGCGCGGCGGGTGGTCGTGTTGGAGGGCGTCGGGGACCACGAGAACCTCGGGTCGCTGTTCCGCAACGCCGCCGCGCTGGGGTTCGACGGGGTGCTGTTGGGGCCCGGCTGTGCTGATCCGCTGTACCGGCGCAGTGTGCGGGTGTCCATGGGACACGTGCTCGGGGTCCCGTTCGCGCCGGTCACCGAGTGGCCAGGTGGGCTGAAGTGGTTGCGGGACCAGGGTTTCCAGGTGCTGGCGATGACGCCGGCGGACAGCGCGGTGCCGGTGGCCGAGTTCGCGGCGTCACCCAGAGTGGCGGTGTTGCTCGGGTCGGAGGGGCCGGGACTGAGCGCCGAGGCGGTCGCGGCGGCGGACGCGGCGGTGCGGGTGCCGATGGCCGGCGGGGTCGACTCGCTCAACGTGGCCACCGCGGGCGCGGTCGCCTTCTACGCGCTCGGTAGTTTCCGGTAGACGGTCCGGCGAGGGGGAGGGGTATCGGTGCAGCTGCGCGCCAACGGTGAGCGTGCGGTGCTGGTCGGCCATGACGGGACGGCGCGGCGGGAGGTCGATCCCCGCCGGCTGCCGCTCGGGGGCGAGCTGACCGACGCGCTGCACGAGTGGGCGCGGGTGGCCGACGTGGTGAGTCGCGGCGACGCGGACACCCAGCCCGCCGCGCGGGCCGTGATCACCCGCCGGGGCCTGCAGCTCGCCGGCCGGATCGCCGCGTCGATGGGCGTGCCGGTCGGCTACCTCGACCCGCTGACCGGCGAGGAGGCCACCGTCGAGCCGCCGGCCGCCGCCGCCCGCCCGCCGGCCACCCGCTCCCCGGAACCGACCCCGTGGCTGACCGGCCTCACCGTCGCCGCGGTGAGCCTGGTCCTCGCCGTGGTCACGATCGTGACCCTGGCCGCGACCCTCGCCGACACCAACGTGCTGCTGGCCCTGGCCTCCAACATCGTGGTCACCGCCGGCCTCCTGCCGTCCCTCTGGCTGGTGCGCACCGCCCCCACCTGGCGCTGGGTGGCCTACGGCGTCACCACCGCCATCGCCATGGCCTGGCTGGCCCTGCCCTTCATCCTCTGGTAGCCCCACCTCAGGCGAGGGATTCGAGCCAGGTGCGGTGGAGGGCGGCGAAGCGGCCGCCGGACGGGTGTTCGATCAGGTCGGTGGGGGAGCCGTCCTCGACTATGCGGCCGGACTCGACCACGAGGACTCGGTCGGCGATCAGGACCGTGGACAGGCGGTGGGCGATGATCAGCGCCGTGCGGTCGGCCAGGACGGACTCCAGGGCCCGCTGCACGGCGCGCTCGGTCGGCACGTCCAGGCTCGAGGTCGCCTCGTCCAGCACCAGTACCGCCGGGTCGGCCAGGAACGCTCTGGCGAACGCGACCAGCTGGCGCTGCCCGGCCGACAGCCGGCCGCCGCGCTTGCGGACGTCGGTCTCGTAGCCGTCGGGCAGGGCGGCGATGAACTCGTCCGCGCCCACCGCGGCGGCCGCCGCCTCGATCTCCGCGCGGGAGGCGTCCGGCCGGCCGAGCGCGATGTTGTCCGCGACCGAGCCGGCGAACAGGAAGTTCTCCTGGGTCACCGTCACCACCGCGCGCCGCAGGTCCGCGTCGGCCAACTGCCGCAGGTCGACCCCGTCGAGCGCGACCGTGCCGGCCCTCGGGTCGTAGAACCTGGCCACCAGCTTGGCGATCGTCGACTTGCCGGCCCCGGTCGCGCCGACCAGGGCGACGGTCTGGCCGGCCGGGATCGTCAGGTCGAAGGTCGGCAGCACCACCGGGCCGTCGCCGGTGTAGCCGAACTCGACCCGCTCGAAGGTCACCGCGCGCCCGGTGTCGGCCGCCGGCAGCGCGACCGGCTCGGCCGGTTCGACCAGCGCCGGCCGCTCCTCCAGCACCCCGGAGATCTTCTCCAGCGCGGCGATGGCCGCGGTATAGGAGTTCGCGAACATCGCCAACTCGTCCAACGGGTCGTAGAACCGCCGCAGGTACAGGGTGAACGCGGTCAGCACCCCGAGCTCGAGACCGCCGTCCACGACCCGCACCGCGCCGATCGCCAGCACCAGGGCGAGAGACAGGTTGCCGACCAGCCGGACGGTCATCGTGTAGGTGGCCATCACGTCCAGCGCGGTCTTGTTCGCGTGCCGGAAGCTGTCGTTGAGGTCGGCGAGAATCCGCTCGTTGCGCGACTCCCGGCGAAACGCCTGCACCGCGCGCATCCCGTTCATCGTCTCCACGAACTGGACGATGATCTTCGCGATGGCGCCCCGGGTGTTGCGGTAGGCGAAGCGCGAGCGCCGGTAGAACCACCGGGTCACCAGCATCACCGGGATGAGGCCGGTGAGCACCAGCAGCCCGAGCGGCAGGTCGAGCACCAGCAGCATGACCGCGATGCCGACCACCGAGAACAGCGCGGTCAGCAACCCGTCGAGGCCGTCCTCGAGCAGGTCGTGCAGCGAGTCGATGTCGCTGGTGAGCCGGGAGATCACCTTGCCGGAGGTGTACTTCTCGTGGAAGGAGAGGGAAAGCCGCTGCGCGTGGCCGAAGATCCGCTCGCGCAGGTCGAGCAGCAGGTCCTGGCCGAAGCGCCCGGAGACCTTGAGGAAGGCGAACCGCAGCGCCGCTGCCCCGAGCCCGGAGGCCAGATAGCCGCCGACACACCAGGCCAGCACCCCGGGGTCGCCGTCGATCGCCCGCGTGATGCCGGTGTCGATGGCGACCGCGATCACCAGCGGGCCGACCAGGGTCAGCACGTTCTCCATGATCACCAGGGCCAGCGCGAGCAACCCGAGGCCGAGCCGGGGGCGGACCAGCGAGGACAGCAGCACGCGGGAGCGCCGGTGCAGCCGCGCACCGACGATCGCGTCGACGTCCTCGACGTCCTCGGCCGCGACCCCGCGCCAGTCCATGGATTCGTCTCCCCGGGATTGACCCTGCTGGTCGGTTTCCGAGGTGGACAACGGGTTCACGCGACCACCTCGCTGCGCTCGTCGTCGCGCAGGTCGTCGTCCCGCAGGTCGTCGTCCCGCAGGTCGTCGTCGCGCACGTCGTCGTCGCGCACGTCGTTGTCCAATGTGGACAGTAGGTTGCGGTACTCGGGGTTGGTGGCCAACAGGTCGGAGTGCGTGCCGATCGCGGCGATCCGGCCGTCGGTGAGCAGCGCGACCCGGTCGGCCAGCTGCACGGTGCTCGGCCGGTGGGCGACCACCAGCGCGGTCACGTCCGCCAGCACACTGCGCAGCGCGTGCTCCACCTCGGTCTCGGTGTGCACGTCCAGCGCGGACAGGGGATCGTCGAGCACCAGCACCGATGGCCGGCCGACCACCGCGCGGGCCAGCGCGAGCCGCTGGCGCTGGCCGCCGGACAGCGACAGGCCCTGCTCGCCGATGCGGGTGTCCACGCCCCACGGCAGGTTCTCGACGAAGTCGGTCGCCGAGGCCACCGACAGCGCCTGCCGGACATCGTCCTCGGTGGCGTCGGTGCCGCCGAGCGCGATGTTCTCCCGCACGCTCGCGGAGAACAGCACCGGCTCCTCGAAGGCGGTGGCCACCACCGTGCGCAGCCGGGTCAGGTCGAGGTCGCGCACGTCCACCCCGTCGATGGTGACCCGCCCGCCGGTGACGTCGGCCAGCCGGCCGACCAGCCCGGTGAGCGTGGTCTTGCCCGAGCCGGTCGCGCCGACCAGCGCGACTGTCTCACCTGGACGGACGTCGAGCGTGATGCCGCGCAGGACCTCGGTTTCGCTGCCCGGATAGGCGAAGCGCACGTTCTCGAAGCGCAGGTGCCCGTGCACCTCGGCTGGCAGGGCGCGGGGCACCGCCGGGCCGGTGATGGTCACCGGTGCGTCGCGGACCTCCCAGTAGCGGCTGGCGGCGGTGGCGGCCTGGTTGGACTCGGCCAGCAGCCAGCCGATCGAGTCGGTCGGCCAGCGCAGGTAGGTCGCCACCGCGATCGCGGCGACCAGCGTGCCCAGGGTCATGCTGCCGTTGGCGATGCCGAAGGTGCCGTAGAGCAGCTGGCCGCCGATCGCGAGCTCGGGCAGCATGATGATGGCCGCCCACAGCAGGCCGATGACGTGCACCTTGCGCAGCTCGGTGCGCCGGAGTTCCTTGGCCTGCTTGGCGAAGACGCTCGCCAGGTGCGGGCCGCGGCCGAACGCCTTGAGCACCCGGATGCCCAGCGCGGACTCCTCGACGGTCGTCGCGAGGTCGCCGTTCTGGTCCTGGGCGCGGCGGGCGAGCACCGCGAACTTCGACTCGTACAGCGTCGAGATCAGGATCAGCGGTAACGAGCACAGGGTGGAGATCGCGCCGAGCACCGGATCCAGCACGAACAGCACGACCAGGCCGAGCACCAGGATCAGGCTGTTCACCACGAGGAAGATCGCGGCGAACGCGATGAACCGGCGCAGCGTCGACAGATCCGACACCGCGCGGGACAGCAGTTGGCCGGACTGCCAGCGGTCGTGGAAGTTGATCGGCAGGCGTTGCAGGTGGCGGTACAGGTCCTCCCGCAGCTCGGCCTCGATCCGGGTGCTCGGTCCGGAGATGAGGCGCCGGCGGATGAAGAACAGCATGGCCTCGGCCGCGCCGAGGGCGCCGATCGCGGCGATGAGCCAGGTGAGCGTCGAGGTGTCGCCGGTGGCCACCGGGCCGTCCAGGATTCGCTGGAGGACCAGTGGGATCAGCAGTCCGCAGATCATCGAGCCGAGCACGGCCGACGCCGAGCCGATCAGGCGACCGCGAACCGGTCTGAGGTAAGGGGAAAGCCGGCGCAGGGCGGCGAGGTTCTGCCCGCGCGCTGGCGCTGCGTCATCCTTGGTGTTGGTCATGATCTCCCCACGAGTCGCCCATCGACGGTAGGTGATGGGCACCCAAGCCGGCATCCGCTTTTCAGGGTGCGACCTCCAGCGCGGTGGAGGTCAAGGTCGCGGGATCATCATCACCATGACGCGACCGGAGCCCGTGCGTTTCCTGCGTACCGAGTCGACCATGGCCTTCCCCGAGGGGCGACTGCTCGCGCTGCGGGCGGGGCAGCTGTTCGTGCTCGCCCCCGACGGCTGGACCAGGCTGCGTGCCAACCGACCGCCGGGGACGACCTGGCTGACCAGGGAGGAGGCCGAGGACTGGTGTGAGCGCGAGGGCTGGGACCTGCACCTGCTGGACACCGTGCCCGCCGGCCCCCGCGTCTGACCGCCGCTGTCGGTGCCCGTCAGTACGCTGGTTTCCGGGGGGCGGAGCCCAACGGCCGCGGCCGCCCGACCAGCTGGAGCCCGGCGCGCTGGGCGGGGCTCAGGTGCCGAGGGCTCGCGATGACGGTGTAGGTGTCGCCGACGCGACGCACGGCCAGCGGCCCCGCGATGCCCGGCAGCCGCTCGGCGTCGTGCAGCGAGGCCAGCACCCTGGCGGTCGGCCAGGCCAGCGCGGCGGCCAGGTCGCGGGCGGCGCGCGGACCGCCCGCGTGCACCAGCGCGGCCAGCACGGTCAGCGCGTCGGCCACCTCCGGTTCGCTCGGGCCGCCGGACATGTCCTTGCTCAGCTGGGCGAAGAACTGGGACATGTGCGCCAGCCGCGCGCCGACGGGCGAGGCCTGGTCGAAGATCTCGGTGCCGCGCTTTGCCGTGTCGGCCAGCATGTCGTTGGCGTGCGCGCTGGTCAGCCAGGTGCGTAGCCAGACGTCGTCGTCGATCACGTAGTGCTCGCGGCGGTCGTGGCGTTCGCGGCCGATCAGGTCGAGCCGCTCCAGGTAGGCGACGGCCTTGGAGACCGAGGCCGGGCTGACCCGCAGCCGGTCGACCAGCTCGCCCGCGGTCAGCGTGCCGGAGTCGGTGGTGACCAGGCTGGCCAGCACCCTGGCGGCCATCCGAGGCAGGCCGATGTGCACCAGCAGGGTGGCGAAGCGCTCGACGTAGTCGAGCACGGCCTGGTGGTCGGGGCTGTCGGGCGCGGTCGCCGGCTGGCGGGCCGGGCGGTGGCGGCGGGCGCGCTGGCCGGTGGCCCGGTGTGCCTGGTCGGCGCGGTAGGCGCCGGGGCCACCGTTGCGCGCGACCTCCCGGCTGATGGTCGAGGTCGGCCGGCGCAGGCGCCGGGCGATCTCGGCATAGCCGAGCCCTTCGGCCAGCCAGGACGCGATCTGTTGCCGGTCCTCGTGGACCAGTCGGCCTCCCGGCATTCGTGCCCGCCCTCCAGTGTGTCTGACAAGTGTGCGTTCACGGTCAGAACAGTGCAACGTTTCGTTGCTTTTCTCGGCAAGACCATTGCAATTCTTGAGATCACGCTGGGAAAGTAATGTTGACTGAATATAAAACGCAACGTAGCTTTCGCGCATGACTGAACGAAGCGACGAACCGGTCGTGCTCGAGGTCGACGGTCTGCGCATGCGCTACGGCACGACTGACGTGCTGCACGAGGTGACCTTCCAGGCACGGCGCGGGGAGGTGCTGGCGCTGCTGGGGCCCAACGGCGCCGGCAAGACGACCACCATCGAGATCCTGGAGGGCTTCCGGACCGGGTCGGCGGGCCGGGTCGAGGTGCTCGGCACCGATCCGGCACACGGGTCCGAACAATGGCGCGCGCGGGTCGGGGTCGTGCTGCAGTCGTGGCGCGACCACGGCAACTGGCGGGTGCGCGAGCTGCTGGCCCACCTCGGGTCGCTCTACGCCGGCTACGCCACCGAGTCGATCTCCCGGCCGTGGGACATCGACGAGCTGGTGGCCGCGGTCGGCCTCGGTGAGCTGGCCGGCCGGAAGATCAAGACGCTCTCCGGCGGGCAGCGGCGGCGGTTGGACGTGGCGATCGGTCTCGTCGGCCGGCCGGAGGTGCTGTTCCTCGACGAGCCGACCGCCGGCCTCGACCCGCACGCGCGGCGGGAGTTCCACCGGCTGGTGGCCAGCCTCGCGGGGACCACCACGATCCTGCTCACCACCCACGACCTGCACGAGGCGGAGGTGCTGGCCGACCGGATCGTGATCCTCGACGGCGGCCGGATCGTCGCCGACGGCACGGCCGCCGAGCTGGCGCGGCTGATCGCGGGCACCGACGAGGTGCGCTGGACCCGCGACGGCCAGCACTACACGCACGCGACCGCGGCGTCCACGCCGTTCGTCTTCGACCTGTTCACCCGGTACGGCGCGGCGATCGGTGATCTGGAGGTCCGCCGGGCGTCGCTGGCGGACACCTACCTGGAGCTGGTGCGCTCGGCAGAGCAGCACGCGGCGGTGTCGCGATGAGCCCGCTGCGCGCCGGCTGGACCCGCGGCCTGATCGAGCTGCGCCAGTCGTTCACCAACGGCGCCGAGCTGTGGGCGCACCTGTGCTGGCCGTTGCTGATGGTCGGGGTCACGTTCTTCCTGCGGGACGTGTCCTTCGGCGGTTCCGGGTTCCTGCTCGGCACGCTGGTGCTGCCGAGCATCCTCGGGATGAACGTGGCGGTCGGCATGGTGAGCATGAGCCAGCTGCTGACCGCCGACCGCGAGGACGGCACGCTGCTGCGAGCGAAGGCGACGCCGAACGGGATGGTGGCCTACCTGGTCGGCAAGATCGTTTCGGTGTCCGGTGGACTGGTCGCCGACCTGGTGATCTTTCTGGTGCCCGCGATGCTGATCGTGCCCGGGCTGGCGGTCGGCGATGCCGGCAGCTGGGTGGTGGTCGGGTGGGCGCTGGTGCTCGGGCTGTTGGCGACGTTGCCGGCGGGGGCGGTGCTCGGGTCGGTGTTCACCAGCGTGCGGGCGCAGGGGCTGTTGACCCTGCCGATCATCGGGTTGATCGGGATCTCGGGGATCTTCTACCCGGTGGCCGCGCTGCCGGAGTGGTTGCAGGGGGTCGCGCAGGTGTTCCCGTTCTACTGGCTCGGGCTGGCGATGCGCTCGGCGTTGCTGCCGGACGGGGCGGTGGTGGTGGAGCTCGGCGAGTCCTGGCGGCAGCTGGAGACCGTCGGCGTGCTGGGCGCGTGGGCGGTCCTCGGCCTGGCGGTCGCGCCGGTGGTCCTGCGCCGAATGGCCAGACGCGAGTCCGGGTCGAGCGTGGCCCAACGCCGGGAACGAGCACTGCAACGCATCGGCTGAGCGCGTGTTCGCTCGCCAGGGAGCCGGGTTGTTGGCTCCCTGGCGGCGCGGTGTCGGTTGTCAGCGGTTGGAGCGGGTGCCCAACAGGACGTCCTCCCAGGAGGGGACGATCGGGCGGCCCTTCTTGCCCTTGCGGGCGGGCGGCTTGGCCGGCGCGGGGGCCGGCTTCGGCTCGGTGGCCGCGGCGGGTACCGCTGGTTCCGGCTCCTCTGCTGGTTCCGGTTCGGGGGTCGGTTCTGGTTCTGGTGCTGGGTCGGGAGCCGGGGTGGCCGCCGCTGGTTGCTGGCGAGGCGGGGCGGTGTCCGGCTCGGTGGGTTCCGTCGGGGGTTGGGAGGTGTCCTCGTCGTCGGGCGGGGGCGTGGCGGCTACCGGTTCCGGCTCCGGTTCTGGCTCCGGGGCCGGTGGTGGCGGTGGGGCCGGCGTCGACTGGCGTGGGGCCGGCGGTGGAGTCGGTGTCGACTGGCGTGGGGCCGGGCTTGGCCGGCGGGGTTCCGGGGCGGCCGGCGGCTCGACCAGCTCCGCCTGCTGCTCCTGCTCGTCGGTGAGTTCGATGTCCTGCACGAACTCCTGCTCGGAGCGCGGTTCCTGCTCGTCGGTCGTCCCGCGCAGGGGCGGCTCGCCGCCGCCGACGGCCTGCCGGCGCTCGACCGGCTCCAGCGGCGGGCGCTCGACCTGGAGGGCCTGGGCGGCCAGCTCGGTCACCGGGCGCACGGTGCGCAGCTGGCGGTTCGGGTTCGGGTCGAGCAGGTCGATGGCGTGGTCGTCGAGCGGGGTGACGGTGCCGCCGTGCGCACCGGGGTGGAACGACCAGTGCGCGCGGTTGTGGGAACGGCCGGCGGTCCAGGTCAGCTGGATCACCCACTTGCCGTCCTCGCCCTTCCACGAGTCCCAGGTGGCGGCGGTGAAGTCCTGGCCACGGGCGGTGAACGCCTGCGCGACCACCTCGCCCAACTCCTGTACGTCTGGACCGTCCTCGCGGATCGGGTGCGCACGCTGGGCGAGCTCCGCGGTGCGGGATCGCTCCAGCAACACCGGGTAGGCGAACCGCTCCACCCGGCTCGCTGGTACGCCGGCCGCTGCCGCGACCTGCTCTACGGACTCTCCCGCACGAATGCGGGACTGGATCTCACGAGGACGCATCTGGCTCTCCAGCTCGATGGCGATCTGGCCGAGTCGGGTGATGTCTCCTCGGGCTGCCGCGCGCAACCGTTCGTCCGCGGGAATCTGGAAACGCTCGCCACGTGCCGGGTCCTCGCAGATGACGATCTTGCCGTCCTCTCCGAGCCCGACGACCCGCAGCGAACGCATCGCGGCCTCCCTGGGAACAGACTTCACCTCGCCAGTTGCCACGTTAGTTCGGCGGGTCGCCTTGACGGGCTAGGCGCGCCGAGTACCGTGCCATCGGTCCAGATCAGATCTTGCCGGACTCCTGGTCAAGAGCGCCAGACCGAACCGGTGATCTTCTCGAACGCGTCGACGTAGCGGGCCCTGGTCGCCACCACCACTTCCTCGGGTAACTCCGGCGCGGGCGGCCGTTTGTCCCACCCGGCGCCGACCACCCAGTCGCGGACGAACTGCTTGTCGTAGGCGTGTTGCGGGCGGCCGGGCAGCCATTCGCCAGCCGGCCAGAACCGGGACGAGTCGGGCGTGAGCACCTCGTCGGCGAGGGTGACCACGCCGTCCTCGGTCAGGCCGAACTCCAGCTTGGTGTCGGCGACGATGATGCCGCTGGCGGCCGCCCGCTCGGCGCCCCGGCGGTAGATCTCCAGCGTGCGGTCGCGCAGCTGGTCGGCCAGGTCGGTGCCGATGGCGCTGGCGACCTCGGTGAACGTGACCAGCTCGTCGTGCCCGCCGTCGGAGACCTTGGTCGTCGGCGTGAAGATCGGCTCCGGCAGGCGGCTGCCCTCGACCAGGCCGGGGGGCAGCGGCACGCCCGAGATCGCGCCGGTCCGCTGGTACTCGAGCAGGCCGGAGCCGGCGAGGTAGCCGCGCGCGATGCACTCGAACGGGACCATCGCCAGCCGCCGGCAGCGGATGGCGCGGCCGGCGAACCGCAGCGGCACCTCGGTGGCCGACACGAGATGGTTCGGCACGATGTCGGCCAGCTGGTCGAACCACCACACCGACAGCTGGGTGAGCAGCGCGCCCTTGTCCGGGATCGGGGTCGGCAGTACGACGTCGTACACCGACACCCGGTCCGAGGCCACCAGCAGCAGGTCCGCGCCATCGGAGTAGATCTCGCGGACCTTGCCGCTGTAGACGTGCTGCATCTAGACGCGCTCCGCCAGCCAGTCGACGCACTGGGTGAGCGCGGTGACGTCGTCGGGCTCGACGGCCGGGAACATCGCCACCCGCAGCTGGTTGCGGCCCAGCTTGCGGTACGGCTCGACGTCGACGATGCCGTTGGCGCGCAGCGCCTTGGCGATGGCCGAGGCGTCGGTGCCCTCGTTGATGTCGATCGTGCCGACGACCTGCGAGCGGTGGGCCGGGTCGGCCACGAACGGGGTGGCGAACGAGCTCTTCTCGGCCCACTCGTACAGCCGGGACGAGGAGTCCCTGGTGCGCTCTGTGGTCCAGGCGAGGCCGCCGTGCTCGAGCATCCAGTCGATCTGCTCGGCCAGCAGGTAGAGCGTGGCGATGGCCGGGGTGTTGTAGGTCTGGTTCTTGAGCGAGTTGTCCAGCGCGGTGGTCAGCGACAGGAACTCGGGCACCCAGCGGCCGTTGGCCCCGATCTCGGCCACCCGCTCCAGCGCGACCGGGCTCATCAGCGCCAGCCACAGGCCACCGTCGGCGGCGAAGGACTTCTGCGGCGCGAAGTAGTAGACGTCGAAGTCCTCGGCGTTGACCGGCAGGCCGCCGGCCCCCGAGGTGGCGTCGATCGCGACCAGCGCGGCGTCCGAGCCGGCCGGGCGGTGTACGGGCACCGCGACGCCGGTGGAGGTCTCGTTGTGCGCCCAGCCGACCAGGTCGGTGCCCTCGGCGTACTCGATGGCCGGCGCGGTGCCCGGCTCGGCGGTGACCACCACCGGGTCGTCCAGGAACGGGGCGCCCTTGGTGACCGTGGCGAACTTGGCGGAGAACTCACCGTAGGTGAAGTGCTGGGCACGCTGGCGGACCAGGCCGAAGGCGGCCGCGTCCCAGAAGGCGGTGGTGCCGCCGTTGCCCAGTAGAACCTCGTAGCCATCCGGCAGCGCGAACAGCTCGCGCAGGCCGGAGCGGACCCGGCCGACCAGGGCCTTGACCGGCTGCTGGCGGTGGGAGGTGCCCATCAGCGCGGCGCCGTCGGAGACCAGCCGGTCCAGCTGTGCCTGGCGGACCTTGGACGGACCGGAGCCGAACCGGCCGTCGGCCGGCTTGAGGTCGGCGGGCAGTACCAGCGAGGTTGGGTCGGTCGTGGTCGATGACTGCGTCATGTGACTGCGCCTCTCGGCATTACGGGGTTGGGTTACGGCGACGTTGCCGGGGCAAGTCTCTCTCATCGCGCCCGAGTTCGGGGCGACCCCCCATGCCCGAGGGTCCGGTTATCCACAACCGGACCACTTGTCCACATGTCGATCTTGAGTGCTTGACAAAGATGGATGGTTCAGTTCCCGGTGGGCCAACTGCCCAGGTCAAGGCCGCCGGGGACAGGCGCGGCCTCGTCGTAGGGGGTGCGGGTGAACACGAAGGTCGCCAGGTCGAGGTGGCTCGGGGCGCCGTCGGCGTGCCGGTGCACCCGCAGGGTCTCGCCCGCGTAGTAGTGGTCGAGGCCACGCCAGGTGTCCTGGCCGGCCGGCCGGAACCGGGACGCGCGGCCGCTGGTCGACTGCGGGCGCAGGTCCAGCCAGCCGTCCGGCAGCAGGCGCAGCGTGTAGGGCCACGGGCCCCAGAACCACTCGCCGGTCAGCGCGAGCAGCGCCGGGTCGGCGGCCTGCTGGGGTATCCACGGCGCCGGCAGCGCCGGCTCGTAGTCGTCGACCAGCTTGAGCAGGTCGGTGGCCAGGCCGGACACCCCGACACCGGCGGTGCTGTTGGTCAGCGCCAGCGCGCCGGTGGTGGTCGCCGGGTCGACCACGACACTGGCCAGGAAGCCGGGCATCGAGCCGCCGTGCCCACAGAACCGGCGGCCGGCGTCGCGGAAGGTCTGCAGGCCGAGGCCGTAACCGGCGGTCCACGCCGGGCCGTCCTCCACCGCGGTGGGGATGCGCATCTCGGCCAGCGTCTCGGGCGCCAGCACGCCGCCGGTGTCGCCGGCGAGAAACCGCAGCCACCTGGTCAGGTCCGTCACGGTCGACCACAGCTGACCGGCAGGGGCCATCGCGCCCGCGTCCGGCGCCGGCTCGGGGAGCAGCACGTCGGCGAAGGGGTGCACGGCGAAGCCAAGCGCGTGCGGGGCGACCGGGTGCGGGGTGGTGCGGGTCATCCCGAGCGGCTCGAGCACCTCGGCGTTCAGCGCGCTCAGCCAGTCGGTGCCGCGCAGCTCGGCGACCAGCTGGCCGAGTGCCCCGTAGCCGACGTTGGAGTAGTGGAACCGCTCGCCAGCGCGATGGCGGACCGGCTCCCCGGACAGGCTCTCCACCAGCGCCGGCCAGTCGTCGCCCGGCGCACGCTCCCACCAGTCGCCGGGGGACTCCGAGGTCAGCCCGCCGGTGTGGGAGAGCAGCTGGGCCACCGTCAGATGCCCGAAGGACGTGCCACCGATGTGCTTGTCGAGCGCGTCGTTGAGGTCGAGTCTGCCCTCGTCGCGCAGCCGCAACACCAGCACCGCGACGAACGTCTTGGTGATCGAGCCGATGCGGTACTGGGTGTCGATGGTCGGCGCCGGACCGTGCCGGGTCCCATCCACGATGCCGCGGGCACCGTGCCAGAGCAGCTCCTGCCCACGGATGACGGCGGCCACCAGCGACGGCGCCCGGCGTTCGGCCTGCTCCACGGCGACCCTTCGGAGCAACGCGAACTCGGTGGTTTGCAGCATGGCCGTCATTGTGGCCGATAGCCGACGGCGGCTGGATCGGTCATGGGGCATTACCAATTACCGCTGCTAACGACCCTGGTCAACGCAGTAGTCCCTGGGCCATCGCGGTGGTCACCGCCGCGGTCCGGTCGGAGACGCCGAGCTTGCCGAAAGAGCGCAGCAGATGGGTCTTGACGGTGGCCTCGGTGATGTGCAGGGCCCGCCCGATGTCGGCGTTGGTCAGACCCTTGCCGACCAGCGCCAACACCTCGACCTCGCGCGCGGACAGGGTCTGCTGGGCCGGCCGGCGGACCTGGTTGACCAGCCGGCCGGCCACCGACGGCGCGAGCACGGTCTCCCCGCGCGCGGCCGCCCGGACCGCCCCGGCCAGCTCGGCCCGGGAGGCGTCCTTGAGCAGGTAGCCCGCCGCCCCCGCCTCGACCGCGCGCAGGATGTCGGCGTCGGTCTCGTAGGTCGTCAGCACGACCACCCTGGCCCGCTCGGACTCGGCCAGGATGCGCGCGGTCGCGCCGACCCCGTCCAGCCCGCGCATCCGCAGGTCCATCAGGATCACGTCCGCCTCGACGGCCATGGCCAGCGCGACGGCCTCCTCGCCGGAGCCGGCCTCGCCGACGACGGTCAGGTCGGCCTCGGCCTCCAGCATCCCGCGCAGCCCCTCCCGGACCACCGGGTGGTCGTCGACCAGCAGCACCCTGATCACGTCGGCACCTCCAGGGTCAGCGTGGTGCCGGCCGGTCCGCTGCCGATCTCCAACGACCCGCCGACCTGCTCGGCCCGCGCGCGCATGCCGCGCAGGCCGTAGCCGTCGACGGCCAGCTCCGGGTCGAACCCGGTGCCGTCGTCGGTGACCCGCAGGGTCGCGGTCGTGGCGTCGGCCCGCAGGTGGATGGTCACCCGCGCGGCGTCGGCGTGCCGGCGCACGTTGGTCAGCGACTCCTGCACCGTGCGCAGCAGCACCACCTCGAGGCCGGTCGGCAGCTCGGCGATGTCGCCCTCGACCTCGTAGTCGGTGTGCATGGCGGTCTCCTCGGCCAGCCGCTCCAGCTGGCGGTGGATCGCCTCGTCCAGCGACGCGGTGCCCAGCACCGAGGGCATCAGGCCGGCGACCAGCGCGCGCGCCTCGCCGAGGTTCTCCCTGGCGGTGCGCGCGGCCAGCCGCAGGTGGTGGCGGACCTTCTCCCGGTCGCCGGCCTGGTCACCGTCCAGCTCGGACTCCGCGGCCTGGACCAGGGTCAACACACTGGTGAACCCCTGCGCGAGGGTGTCGTGGATCTCCGCGGCCAGCCGGGACCGTTCGGCGACCACCCCGGCCTCGCGGGAGAGCCGGCCGATCTCCTCCCGGCTCCGCTCCAGCTCGTCGATCAACTTCTTGCGCTCCTCGCTCTCGGTGACCACCCGGTAGATCCACGTGCCGAGCAGCACCGACAACGTGAGGGAGAGCAGGATGCCCGGTCCCACGTCGGTGAGCACGTGTTCGATGCCGTCGTAGATGGTCACGTTCACCGCCGGCAGCAGGTTGGCCGCGACGATGAAGCCGATGGCCTCCCGCAGCCGCACGCTCATGAAGATCAGCGGGCACACCGCGAACAACCCGATCGAGGCCAGCTGCGCGGACACCACGGCCACGCCGAGCAGCAGCACCACGCCGGCGGCGAAGACCCGGCCCGGCCACGGCCGCACCAGCTCCTGCTCGGCGAGGATGACCCGGCGGCCGTAGGCGAGGTACCAGAACGCCATCAGCGACATCGCGGCGATCACGACCGTCCGCGCGATCGGCGCCACCTCGTCCGCGTTGAGCATGATGCCGATCAGGGCGAGGTAGCCCAGGACGAAGTACATGTCCCAGAGCCGGAACCAGGCCTGCGAGGCCTCCCGGTCGGTGACCTCGCTGCTGATCGTCATCGCTCCTTGCGGCTGGTCATCCGGAACGTCAGCAGGCACAGCAGCAATCCGACCACGCACCAGCCGCCGAGCACCAGCGCGGTCGCCCCCAGCTCCCAGGAGCCCGCTGCCTCGTAGGCGCTCATGCCGTCCGGCAGCAGGGCCGAGCGGAAGCCCTGCGCCACCCACTTCACCGGGAACAGCGCGCCGATGTCCAGCATCCAGCCGGGCAGCACGACGATCGGGATGTAGACGCCGGAGACGAACAGCAGCCCGATGTAGGGCAGGTTCGTGATCGCGCCCGCGCTCTGCGCGTTCTTCGCGAACGAGCTGATCGCGAGGCCGAGCAGCGCGCAGGAGACCGTGCCGAGCAGGAACACCCAGCCGAGGGTGAACCAGCGTTGTGCGTCGCCGGGCAGCTCGGTGTCGAACATCACCATGCCGACGGCGAACAACAGGATCAGCTCCGCCAGGCTGGCGACCACGACCAGGACGATCTTGCCGATGAAGTAGGCGCTCAGCGGCACTGGCGCGCCCCGCAGCCGTTTGAGCGTGCCGTCCGCCCGGTCCTCCGCGACGCCGATGCCGAGGGTGAGAAACGACGTCGAGACGATGCCGGCGCCGGCCATGCTCGCGACGAACACCTGGCCGGAGGTGGCCCCGGTGTCCCCGTAGGCGTCGGTGAACACCGAGCCGAGCAGCATCAGGATCAGCGCCGGGAAGGTGAAGGTGAACACCACCTGGTCCTTGTGCCGGAAGAACTGCCGCAGCTCGATCCCGCTGCGGGCCAGACCGACGCTCAGCACGTTGGGCAGGGCGAGGGTGGTGGTCATCTGGCGCCTCCGATGAGCTCGAGGTAGGTGTCCTCCAGGCTCGGCCGGCTGACGGTCAGTTCGGGGAGCTCCCGGTCGCCGGCGGAGAGCTGGTGGATCAGCGCGGTCGGGGTGTCGGTGAGCACGGCGTGCTGGCCGTCGGCGTCGAGCCAGCTGACCGTGGCCTTCGCGGTGGACCGGCCGCCGAGGGTGGCCGGGGTGCCGCGGGCGACGATCGTGCCGCCGGCGATGACCGCCACCTCGTCGGCGAGCGCCTCGGCCTCGTCGAGGTAGTGGGTGGTCAGCAGGATCGTGGTGCCGACGTCGGCCAGGGTGCGGATGAGGTCCCAGAACTGGCGGCGGGCCTCGGGGTCGAAGCCGGTGGTCGGCTCGTCGAGGAACAGCAGCTCCGGCTGGCCGATGATGCCGAGGGCGACGTCCAGGCGGCGGCGCTGGCCGCCGGAGAGCTGTTTGATCCGCGCGCCGGCCTTCGCGGTGAGGCCGACGCGCTCGATCACCGCGTCCGGCGCGGCCGGGTCGGGGAAGTAGCCGGCGTAGTGCCGGACGGTCTCGGCGACGGTCAGCTCGGCGGCGTCGTTGGCGGTCTGGAGCACGATCCCGATGCGGGCGCGCCAGGCGCGGCCCGCGGTGGCGGGGTCGGCGCCAAGGACGGTGACGTTCCCGGCGGTGCGGTCGCGGTGGCCTTCGAGGATCTCGACGGTGGTGGTCTTGCCGGCCCCGTTCGGGCCGAGCAGCGCGAACACCTGTCCCCGCTCGATGTCCAGGTCGATCCCGTCCACCGCGACCAACGTGTTGTAGGACTTGCGCAGTCCTCGAACCTGTATGGCGGTCATGGCCACGAGCCTGCCCGCGTATGCCCCGGTCAGGGACCTACGCGGGACTGAACCTCACTGTCAACCGATCGACCGACACCGCCGTCGACCGGGGCTGACGTCCGGGTCAGGAGTGGGTGACGGTGTCCCAGCCCTCGACCTCGTCGGGGCGGCGGGGGGCCGGGCCGACGTAGTGGGCCGACGGGCGGACCAGGCGGCCGGTGCGCTTCTGCTCGAGGATGTGGGCACACCAGCCGGCGGTGCGGGCGCAGGTGAACATGGCCGGCATCATGTGCGGCGGGACCTGGGCGAAGTCGAGGATGACCGCGGCCCAGAACTCCACGTTGGTCTCGATCGCGCGGTCCGGGCGGCGTTCGCGCAGCTCGGTCAGCGCCGCGCGCTCCAGCTCGGCGGCCGCCTCGTAGCGCTCGGCGCCCAGTTCCTGGCAGGTGCGGCGCAGGACCCGGGCGCGCGGGTCCTCGGCGCGGTAGACGCGGTGGCCGAAGCCCATCAGCCGGTCGCCCTTGTCCAGAATGGTCGAGACCACCTTGTGCGCGTCGCCGATGCGCTCCACGTCGGCGATCATCGGCAGCACCCTGGCCGGCGCCCCGCCGTGCAGCGGACCGGACATCGCGCCGATCGCGCCGGACATCGACGCGGCGACGTCGGCGCCGGTGGAGGCGATCACCCTGGCGGTGAAGGTGGACGCGTTCAGCCCGTGCTCGGCCGCGGAGACCCAGTAGGCGTCGATGGCCCGGACGTGCGCGGGGTCCGGCTCGCCCCGCCAGCGGGTGAGGAACCGCTCGGTGATCGTGGTGCACTCGTCGATCCGCTGCTGGGGCACCGCGGGCCGGCCGATGCCGCGCGCGGACTGGGCGACATAGGACAGTGCCATCACCGAGGCGCGGGCGAGCTGTTCGCGGGCCTGCGCGTCGTCGATGTCCAGCAGCGGCTCGTAGCCCCAGATCGGGGCCAGCATGGCGAGCGCGGCCTGCACGTCGACCCGGACGTCGCCGGTGTGTACCGGGATCGGGAACGGCTCGGCCGGCGGCAGTCCCTGGCCGAACCGGCCGTCGACGAGCAGTGCCCACACCTCGCCGAAGGTGATCTTGCCCGCGAGGTCCTCGATGTTAACCCCGCGGTAACGCAGCGCTCCGCCGTCGCGGTCGGGTTCGGCGATCTCGGTGCGGAACGCCACGACCCCTTCCAGCCCAGGTCGGAAGCCGTCGTCGGGGTCGGACACCGACGTGTTCGCTGCCGCGTTCTCATCGACCTGTCGCACCGCGCCGTGCATCGTTTCTCAGCCTCTCCGCCAGTCCCCGAATGTCTCCCGCGGTACCGGATTCCCGGCGCGGTCAGGCCCCCGCCGCACCGGCGTTCACCACGCGGTCAGGCCACTTTCCTCCTGTTCGGTGCCCCGAGGCAATTGTCCGGACCGGTGGTTTCGGTCACGATTCAGGAGAACGATTCAGATAAAGGCACCGACGCAAGACGTTAAGCGTGTGTTTCCGGAATCGAAACTCACACCTCCCGGTGGTAGACCTCTCCTATGCATCTGACCCCCCAGGAACGGGACAAGCTGCTGGTGGCGATGGCCGCCGAGGTCGCCCGCCGCCGCCTCGGGCGCGGCGTGCCGCTGAACTATCCGGAGGCGGTCGCGCTGATCACCGATCACATAGTGGAGGGCGCGCGGGACGGCCGTTCGGTGGCCGAGTTGATGTCGTCGGGCCGTTCGGTGCTCACTCGGGAACAGGTCATGGACGGCATTCCGGAGATGATCGACTCCGTTCAGGTGGAGGCCACCTTCCCCGATGGCACCAAACTGGTAACCGTGCACAGCCCGATCGTCTCCAGGAGCGAGCCATGATCCCAGGTGAGGTACTACTGGGGGCCGAGCCGATCGAGCTCAACCCCGGCCGGCCGAGGCGGACGCTGATCGTGCGCAACACCGGCGACCGGCCGGTCCAGGTCGGCTCGCACTTCCACTTCGCGGACACCAACCCCGGGCTGTCCTTCGACCGCGCGGCCGCCGCCGGGCACCGGCTGAACATTCCGGCCGGTACGTCGGTCCGGTTCGAGCCGGGGGTCGACCGGGAGGTCTCGTTGGTGCCGCTGGCCGGGCGCCGGGTCGTCGCGGGGCTGCGGTGACCGAGGGCATGACCGAGCGCGCGCGGTACGTCGCGCTGCTCGGCCCGACCGTCGGCGACCGGGTGCGGCTCGCGGACACCGACCTGCTGATCGAGGTGACCGAGGACCGCTCGCTGGGCACCGGCGCGGGCGACGAGGTCATCTTCGGCGGGGGCAAGGTGATCCGGGAGTCGATGGGCCAGTCCACCGCGACCAGAGCCGACGGCGCGCCGGACCTGGTGATCACCGGGGTGGTGGTGCTCGACCACTGGGGGGTGGTGAAGGCCGACGTCGGGGTGCGCGACGGGCGGATCGTGGGCATCGGCAAGGCGGGCAACCCGGACACCATGGACGGGGTCGACCCCGCGCTGGTGATCGGCCCGTCGACCGAGATCGTCGGCGGCAACGGGAAGATCCTGACCGCCGGCGGGATCGACTGCCACGTGCACTTCATCTGCCCACAGCTGACCGACACCGCGCTCGCGTCCGGGCTGACCACGTTGATCGGCGGCGGCATCGGGCCGGCGGAGAGCAGCAAGGCGACCACGGTGACCGCCGGCTCGTGGAACCTGGCCAGGATGTTCCAGGCGATGGACGGCCAGCCGGTGAACGTGGTGCTGCTCGGCAAGGGGAACACCGTCTCGGCCGACGGCCTGCGCGAGCAGGTGGCCGGCGGCGCGGCCGCGTTCAAGCTGCACGAGGACTGGGGCACCACGCCGGCGGCGATCGACGCCTGTCTGCGGGTGGCCGACGAGACCGGGGTCCAGGTCGCGATCCACACGGACACGTTGAACGAGGCCGGCTTCCTGGAGTCCACTGTGGACGCCATCGCCGGCAGGTCGATCAACGCCTACCACACCGAGGGCGCGGGCGGCGGGCACGCGCCGGACATCATCCGCGTGGTCGGCCTGCCCAACGTGCTGCCGTCCTCGACCAACCCGACCCGGCCGCACACCGTCAACACCATCGACGAACACCTCGACATGCTGATGGTCTGCCATCACCTCAACCCGTCGGTGCCCGAGGACCTTGCCTTCGCGGAGAGCCGGATCCGGCCGACGACCATCGCCGCCGAGGACGTGCTGCACGACCTCGGCGCGATCTCGATGATCGGCTCGGACTCCCAGGCGATGGGCCGGATCGGCGAGGTGATCATCCGCACCTGGCAGACCGCGCACGCGATGAAACGGCGCCGCGGCACGCTGCCCGGCGACGGCGCGGCGGACAACCTGCGGGCGCGCCGCTACGTCGCGAAGTACACGATCAACCCCGCGATCGCGCACGGGATCAGCCACGAGGTCGGCTCGGTCGAGGTCGGCAAGCTGGCCGACCTGGTGCTGTGGGAGCCGAAGTTCTTCGGGGTCAAGCCGTCGCTGGTGATCAAGGGCGGGTTCATCGCGGTGGCCGCGATGGGCGACGCGAACGCCTCGATCCCCACCCCGCAGCCGGTGCTCGCCCGGCCGATGTACGGGTCGGCGCCGAGGGTGGCCGCGGCCTCGAGCCGGCACTTCGTCGCCGAGCAGGCCCTTGGCCTGGCCGACCGGCTCGGCACGGCGACCCCGCTGGCCGCGATCACCGACACCCGGCGGGTGTCGAAGGCGGACATGATCGCCAACGACGCGCTGCCGGCGGTGACGGTCGATCCGGACAGCTTCGCGGTGCACGTCGACGGCGAGCTGATCGAGCCGATGCCGGTGACCGAGCTGCCGATGGCGCAGCGGTACTTCCTGTTCTGATGTCCGTGCTGGCGATGTTGCTCGCGGACTCCCGGTTTCCCGGGGGTGGGCACGTGCACTCCGGCGGGCTGGAGGAGGCGGCCGCGCGCGGCCTGGTGCGCACCGAGGCGGACCTGCCGGGTTTCCTGTCCGGCAGACTGCGCACCGCCGGCCTGCTCGCCGCGGTCTTCGCCGCGTGGGCCGCGGCCGCAGGCGATACCGCCGAATGGTCCACGGCCGACGCCGAGTTCGACGCCCGTACGCCATCCGCCGCAGCGCGTTACGCCTCTCGGACGCAGGGACGGGCCACCGCGCGGGCGGCGAGCGCGATGGTTGTCCCCAGTGTGGACAGCGGCTGTGGATCATCCTTGTGCGCGCTGCTGGCCGCGACCCCGCGCCCGCACCACGCGATCGTGCTCGGGGTGCTGATCGGCGACCCGCGCCCGGCCGCCCAGGTGGCGGCGTACCTGTCGGTGAGCGGCCCGGCGAGCGCGGCGGTCCGGCTGCTCGGCCTGGATCCGCTGCGGGTCAACGCGGTCGTCGCGGCGCTGGCGCCGGGGTGTGAGGCCGTCGCCGACCGGGCGAGTGCCTGCGCGGCCCGGCCGCTGGCCGAACTGCCCGCCCCCGGCTCACCCGGGCTGGACCTGCTGGCCGAGGAACACGACCGGCATCACCGAGAAGAGGTGCGTCTCTTTGCGAGCTGACCACATCCACACCCACCCGGTGAACTTCGATCCGAGCGCCACCGAGCCCGACCGGTACGCCGCGCGCCCGCCCGCGGGCGGCCCGCTGCGGATCGGGGTCGGCGGGCCGGTCGGCAGCGGCAAGACCGCGCTGGTGGCCGCGCTCTGCCGCGCGCTGTCCGATGTGGACCTCGCGGTGGTGACCAACGACATCTACACCACCGAGGACGCGGAGTTCCTTCGCCGGGCGGGAGTTCTCGACCCGGCGCGGATCGAGGCGGTGCGCACCGGCTGCTGCCCGCACACCGCGATCCGCGACGACATCACCGCGAACCTGGACGCGGTGGACACGCTGACCGAGCGCTTTCCCGCGCTGCGCCTGGTGATCATCGAGAGCGGTGGGGACAACCTGACCGCGGTCTTCAGCCGGGGCCTGGTCGAGCACCAGATCTTCGTGGTCGACGTCGCCGGCGGGGACAAGGTGCCGCGCAAGGGCGGTCCCGGGGTGACCACCGCCGATCTGCTGGTGATCAACAAGACCGACCTGGCGCCGCTGGTCGGCGCGGACCTCGACGTGATGTCCGGGGACGCGCACCGGATCCGGGCCGGCCTGCCGGTCGTTCTCCAGTCCCTTGTGGACACCCCGGACGCGCCGGCGGTGGCCGCCTGGGCGCGCGCCCGGCTGGCCGCGGTCGCTGGGTGAGGGCGCGAGCCCACCTGGCGGTCGCCCGCGACCGGACCGGCGCCACCGTGGTCCAGCAGCTGCGCAGCGCGGCGCCGATCACGCTGGTTCCCGCCCGTGCCAACGGGTCCACGCTGGTGCACGTGGTCGGCTCCGCCGCAGGACCGCTCGGCGGCGACGAGCTGGACCTGACTGTCCACGTCGGACAGGACGCCACGCTGCGGCTGGTCGGGGTCGCGGCCACGGTGCTGCTCCCCGGCCAGCACGACGCGCCGAGCCGGTCGACCGTGCGCTTCGAGCTGGCGCCCGGCGCCCGGGTGGACTACCTCCCGGAGCCGACGGTGATCACGGCCAGGGCCGACCACGAGGCGATCCTGGTGGCCACCCTCGCCGGCGACGCGCGGCTGCGGACCCGCGAGGTGCTGGTGCTCGGCCGCGCCGACGAGCGGCCGGGTGCGCTGACCACGCGCACGTCGGTCACCAGGGACGGCCATCCGGTGCTGCGCCAGCACCTGCGGGTCGGCGACCAGGAGCTGGACGCGAGCCTGGCCGGCCTGGCCGGCAGGCGGGTGCTGGCTACCGAGCTGGACCTGGACGGCGCCGGCGCTGACCCGGCGAGCGGGCAGTGGTGGTCGCGTAGCCCGCTGGCCGCCGGCGGCTCGGTCACCACCGCGCTGGCCGACGACGTGGTGACCGCGCTGCGCCTGCTGCGCGCCAGTCGGATGACCGGCGAATAAGAAACTCCCCGAAATTGCGCGCAGTGAATATTCACGCGTTTGGTGTCCTTGTGGTTGAACCGTAAAATGCCCGCGTGGGCGTGTCGGGGGCAAGCGCGATCTTTACCGTGTCCGCATCGAATGACAACCCGGGGACCCCTGGTAGGAGCCGAATCGCCGGGGTGTAAAACGGTTCGTCAGATGGTGTGGGAACTCCCACCTAAGGGCGGGCACTCGGCTTGGCCGGTGAACAACACCGTGGCCAGGCGGACAAACCCAACAACACGTGGCCGAGCGAACGTGGGAGGATTTCGCATTGTTGGTGACCTCAACTGGGGTTCTCTACTGTGGTAATTGAAATTTTCAGAACGTTATCCTGGTCGGGTGTGACCGCCCGGCCGGATATTCCCAGCTGAGAGAGCTGAGGGAGAAGGTCCGATGGGGCAAGGACCGCACAGCCGCATGTATCGGGGAGTGGACACCGAACAGCGGCGAGCCGAGCGGCGGGAGCGGCTGCTCGAGGCGGCACTGGACGAGTTCACCACGAGGGGCTATCACAAGACGAAGATCGCCGATCTGTGTGCGCGGGCAGGCGTGTCGACCAGGAACTTCTACGAGAAGTTCGCGAGCAAGGAGGCGTTGCTGCTCGAACTGCACGCGCACGTCAACACGATGGCGCTGCGGCGGATGCGGCCGGTACTCGAGTCGCTGGCCGGGGCCGACGCGCTGACCAGGATCACCAGACTGCTCGACGAGTTCGTCGCCACGGTGACCGAGGATCCGCGCTTTCCTCGACTGAACTACGTCGAGGTGCCGGGGATCAGCCAGGCGATGGAGCGCCAGCACCGCGACTGGTTCAACCGCTACACCGACTTCATCGAGACGGAGTGCGACCGCGCGGCCGCGGCCGGGCTCGCACCCAAGCGCGACTACCGCCTCACGGCGATCGCGCTGGTCGGTGCCGTCACCGGCATCCTGCGCGAGTGGCAGGCGCACGACCCGCCGATGCCGGCGGAGGCGGTGGCCAACGAGATCCGGCAGGTCTGCGTCGCGGCCATCACCCGTCCGGCCTAGCGCACGTCGCCTGGTGTTTCCACAGCGTTTCCGCATCGATTCCGGTGGGGGTCATCACCCGTCGTGCGGTTTCCGCACGACGGAAATCCCCGTACCGTCACGGCCAGAGGGCTTCCCGACGACGCGACGATGGACGACGACGGCGGCAGGCCCTCGCGTGATATGTGGGTCCCTACACGACTAGGAGCTCGGGCATGGCTGACGGCAGGATCACCACCAGTGACCTCACCCTGGAACTGCCGAAGATGCGGGTCTCCTATGAGGAGGGGACGCTGAGCGAGCCGGAGCTCGCCGGCACCTGGTGGGAACAGCTGCAGGTGTGGCTGGACGACGCCATCCGGGCCGCGGCGCCGGAGCCGAACGCCATGGTGCTGGCCACGGCCAACGCCGAGGGCATCCCCGCCTCCCGCACCGTGCTGGCCAAGGGGCTCGACGAGCGCGGCGTCGTGTTCTTCACCAACTACACCTCGGCCAAGAGCCACGACCTGATGGCCACCCGCTTCGCCTCGGCGACCTTCCCCTGGTACTCGCTGCACCGCCAGGCCACCGTCCGCGGCACGGTGGAGAAGGTCAGCCAGTCCGAGACCGCCACCTACTGGGCGAGCAGGCCGAGGGGTTCCCAGATCGGCGCGTGGGCCTCCCCGCAGTCGATCGTGGTCAGCGGCCGGCACGCGCTGGAGTCCGCGCTGGCCAACGTGCGGCGCCAGTTCGCCGACGTGGACGAGGTACCGGTGCCCCCGCACTGGGGCGGCTGGCGGATCCGGCCGGAGGTGGTCGAGTTCTGGCAGGGCCGCCGCGACCGCATGCACGACCGGCTGCAGTTCAAGCTCGGCCGGGACGGCTGGAAGGTCGAGCGCCTCGGTCCGTGAGCGTTCTCACGCACGAACGAAGTCCTGGCCAGGACTAATCTCTGACAGGTGGGGGCGGGTAACGGCCGATGGCGCAGGATCGCCATCGACACCAGACCACTGAGAGTGCCGTCGTTCCGGCGGCTGTGGATCTCCACCGCGATCACCGCGGTCGGCAGCCAGTTGACCACCGTCGCCGTGCCCAAACAGGTCTTCGACCTCACCGGGTCGTCGGCCTACGTCGGGCTGACCGGGGCCTTCGGCCTGGTGCCACTGCTGATCTTCGGCTTGTGGGGCGGCGCCATCGCCGACACGGTGGACCGGCGCACCGTGATGCTGGTCAGCAACACGGGTATCGCGGTCACCTCGATCGCGTTCTGGCTGCAGGCCGTCATCGGCGTGGACAACGTCTGGCTGGTGTTGGTCCTGTTCGCCGTGCAGCAGGGGTTCGTCGCGGTCAACCTGCCGACGCGCACCGCCGCGGTGGCGCGGCTGGTGCCGCTTTCGCTGCTGCCGGCGGCGATCGCGCTGACGGCCACGGTGTCCTCGTTCGGCATGGTCTTCGGCCCGCTGGTCGCCGGCGCGCTGATGCCGCTGGCCGGCCTCCCGCTGCTCTACCTCGCCGACGCCATCGCGCTGACCGTCGCCACGCTCATGATCCTCCCGCTGCCGAGGATCCGGCCGCTCAACGGCATGACCCGGCGGGCGGGGCTGGCCGACATCGTCGACGGCTTCCGTTACCTGGCCGCCAAACACGTGCTGCTGGCGTCCTTCCTGATCGACATCATCGCGATGGTCGCCGGCATGCCCCGCGCACTGTTCCCGGAGATGGCCGAACGCACCTTCGGTGACCCGCCGGGCGGGGGGCTCGCGCTCGGCTGGCTGTACGCCGCCATCCCGATCGGCGCGCTGCTCTGCGGGCTGGCGTCGGGCTGGATCGGCACCATCCGCCGGCACGGCGTCGGGGTCACGGTCGCGGTGTGCGCCTGGGGCGTGGCGGTGATGGGGTTCGGGTTCGCCACGGCGCTCTGGGTCGCGGTGCTGTTCCTCGTGCTCGGCGGCGTCGCGGACATGATCAGCATGGTCTACCGCAGCGCCATCCTGCAGATCGACGCCACCGACGACATGCGCGGGCGCATGCAGGGCGTGTTCATCGTGGTCGTCGCCGGTGGGCCGAGGGTCGCCGACCTGCTGCACGGGTGGACCGCGGCCGCGGTCGGCACCACGGTCGCGGCCAGCGGCGGGGGCGCGCTGGTGATCGTGCTGACCGTGGTCGCGGTCGCCTGTCTGCCCGTTTTCTGGCGGTATCGGTCGCCGGATCCCGACGATGATCAACCAGAGGATCAGAACGTAGTGAACAAGTAACAACCCGCTCTGGAACTCGGCTGCATGATCGGGCATGCTCAGCGTTTATGGTGACCGAGAACACAGCACAGAACGAGGAGAAGCAGCCGTCGCTGGTGCGGGTCATGGGCCCCCGGCTGCTGTTCTTCTTCGTGATCGGCGACATCCTTGGCACGGGTATCTACGCGCTGACCGGGAGTGTCGCCGGCAAGGTCGGCGGGGCGCTGTGGCTGCCCTTCCTGTTGGCGTTCGTGGTCGCGTTCCTCACCGCGTTCGCCTACCTGGAACTGGTCGGCAAGTACCCGAGAGCCGCGGGCGCGGCGCTGTACACCAACCGCGCGTTCCGCAAGCCGTTCCTGACCTTCGTGGTGGCGTTCGCGGTGATGTGCTCCGGGATCACCTCGGCCTCCTCGGCCGCGCTCGCGTTCGGCAAGACCTACCTGCCGGCGGCCTTCGACATCACCGACATCTCGACCAGCACGATCGCCATCATCGCCGTGCTGTTCGTGATCATCCTGGCCACGGTCAACTTCATCGGGGTCGCGCACTCGGTGAAGGCCAACGTGGTGCTCACCTGCATCGAGCTGGCCGGGCTCGCGATCATCATCGGCGTCGGCATCTACGCGGTCGCCGGCGGCAACGGCGACCCGACCAGGCTCGCCCAGATCGACACCTCGGACACCACCTGGCTGCTCGCGGTGACCGGCGCGACCTCGCTGGCGTTCTTCGCCATGGTCGGCTTCGAGGACTCGGTGAACATGGCCGAGGAGGTCCGCGAGCCCAACCGGGTGTTCCCCAAGGCCCTGCTGTCGGGCATGGCGACCGCCGCGGTGATCTACGTGCTGGTCGCGATCACGTCCTCGCTGCTGATCGCCGCCGACGACCTGGCGGCCGCCGAGTCCGGGGCGCTGCTCGAGGTCATCGGCGTCGGCGCGCCCGACTTCCCGCGCTGGATCTTCGAGTGGATCGGCATGTTCGCGGTCATCAACTCGGCGCTGATCAACATGCTGATGGCCAGCCGGCTGCTCTACGGCATGGCCAACGAACGGATCCTGCCGAAGATCTTCGGCACCGTGCACCCGTTCCGGCGCACGCCGTGGGTGTCCATCCTGATCACCAGCGGCATCGCCGCCGTGCTGGTGGCCACCGCCGGCTCCGACGGCGTGAGCAAGCTCGGCGGCACCACGGCGCTGTTGCTGCTGTGCGTGTTCGCGGTGGTCAACATCGCGGTGCTGGTGCTGCGCCGGGAGTCGGTGGACCACCAGCACTTCCGGGCGCCGACCTGGGCGCCGATCGTCGGTGGCGTGCTGTGTGGCTACCTCGCCATCCCTGGCCTGTCCGGGCGGCCGGGCAGCGACTACTACATCGCGCTCATCCTCGTCGGCGTCGGCGTCCTGCTGTGGTTGCTCAACTGGCTGTATCTGCGCCGTAAGGGTGAGCAGGTGACGGAGATCGACCCGGAGGCTCTCAAGGAGTGACGTCCTGGCAATAAGGTCATTGCCATGGGACCTACCGGAGGACAACTGGAGATCGGGCACGGCGACGCGCGCGCGACCGTCACGACGGTCGGCGCGTCGCTGCGTGCCTTCGAGGTGGCGGGTGTCGCCTACGTCGAGACCTTCGGCGCCGAGGACACCCCACCGCTGGGCGCGGGCGCGGTGTTGGTGCCCTGGCCCAACCGGGTTCGCGGCGGCACCTGGCCGCACGCCGGCCTGACCCAGCAACTGGAGGTCACCGAGCCCGCGCGGGGCAACGCCATCCACGGCCTGACCCGCCGGGAGGAGTGGACCGTGGCCACCCGCACCGACGCCGAGGTGACCCTCGAGGTGGAGCTCGACGGCCGGCAGGGCTGGCCGTTCCCCTTTCGCACCGGCATCACCTACGCCGTGGACGCGGCCGGGCTGACGGTGTCGCACACCGTGCACAACCTCGCCGACGAGGAGATGCCCTTCGGCATCGGCAGCCACCCCTACCCCCGGCCGGGCGGCACCGACATCGACGACTGCGTGCTCACCCTGGCCGCCTCGACCGTGCTGCCGGTCGACGCGGAGACGATGGTGCCGATCGGCAAGCCGGTGTCGGTCGAGGGCACCGAGCTGGACTTCCGCGCCGGCCGGCCGCTGCGCACCGCCGACCTGGATACCGCGTTCGGCGGCTGTGAGCCCGGCGCGGACGGCCTGGTGCGCCACACCGTGACCCACGACGGCGGCGGCGTCGAGGTGTGGGCGGACGCGGCGTTCGGCTGGGTGCAGGTGTTCACGCCATCGGCGTTCCCCGGCCGCGGCGGCCGGGCGATCGCCATCGAGCCGATGACCTGCCCGCCGGACGCGCTGAACTCGGGCACCGACCTGATCGTGCTGCCGGCCGGGGAGACCTGGTCCGGGCGGTGGGGCGTGCGCCCGCTGGCGGGGTAGGTTGCCGCTCGTGAGTATTGCGATCACTGGTGGATATGTCGTTCCGGTCGACGGCGAGCCCGTCGATGGCGGAACCGTGCTGATCGAGGGCGGCGTGATCGTCGCGGTCGGTGCCGAGGCCGATGTGGACATCCCGGACGACGCGGAGATCGTGGACGCGGCGGGTACCTGGGTGCTGCCCGGTTTCGTCGAGTCGCACGGGCACGTCGGCGTGATCGAGGAGGGCGACGGCTGGGCCGGCATCGATGTCAACGAGATGACCGACCCCAACGGCGCCCGGCTGCGCGCGCTGGACGGCATCAACCCCGACGACCAGGGCTTCCGGGACGCGCTGGCCGGCGGGGTGACCACCGTGGTGGTCAAGCCGGGGTCGGGTAACCCGATCGGTGGACAGACGGTGGCGGTGAAGTCCTGGGGCCGCACGGTCGAGGACATGCTGGTGCGCGAGCCGGTGAGCGTGAAGAGCGCGCTGGGGGAGAACCCGAAGCGGGTGTACGGCGAGCAGCAGAAGCTCCCGTCCACCCGGCTCGGGGTGGCCGCGGTGATCCGGGACGCCTTCACCAAGGCCCAGGACTACCGGGAGGCCAAGGCGTACGCGGTCCGCGAGGGCAAGCCGTTCGAGCGGGACACCACCCAGGAGATCATGCTGCGGGTGCTCGAGCGGGAGCTGCCGTGGTGCCAGCACACCCATCGCGCCGACGACATCGCGACCGCGATCCGGCTGGCGGAGGAGTTCGGCTACCAGCTGATCATCAACCACGGCACGGACGGCCATCTGCTGGCGGACACGTTGGCCGCCAAGGACATCCCGGTGATCCTCGGGCCGCTGATCGTCGGCCGGTCCAAGGTTGAGGTGCGCCGCCGGTCGTTGCGCAACCCCGGGATCCTGGCGCGGGCCGGCGTGCGGATCGCGCTGACCACCGACCATCCCGTGCTGCCGATCGACTATCTGGTGCACCAGGCGACGTTCGCGGTCAAGGAGGGCCTGGACACCGACACCGCGCTGCGCTCGATCACCGTCAACCCGGCGCAGATCATGGGCCTTGCCGACCGCGTCGGCGCGCTGAAGCCAGGCCTGGACGCCGACATCGTCCTGTGGTCGGGCGACCCCCTGGACGTGATGAGCCGCGCGGTCCGCGTCTTCGTCAACGGTCGCGACGTCTACCACTACGACGACACGACCGCCCAGGGCATCACCGCCAACCCCTTCTACGCCGAGTAACCCCGGGCTCAGGGGTTGCGCAGGGCTCTGGCGATGACCATGCGCTGGATCTGGTTGGTGCCCTCGAAGATCTGCGGGACCTTGGCCTCGCGCAGGTAGCGCTCGACGGGGAAGTCGCGGGTGTAGCCGGCGCCGCCGAGGACCTGGACGGCGTCGGTGGTCACCTTCATCGCCGCGTCGGTGGCGATGAGCTTGGCGATCGAGGCCTGGCGGGCGAAGGGCAGGCCGCGGTCGCGGCGGCGGGCGGCGTCGAGGTAGGTGGCCCTGGCGGACTCGACGGCCGCGGCCATGTCGGCCAGCAGGAACTCCAGGCCCTGGAACTCGATCACCGGCCGGCCGAACTGGGACCGCTCCCGCGCGTAGGCCACCGCCTCGTCCAGCGCGGCCTGGGCGAGCCCGACCGCGCACGCGGCGATGCCCAGCCGTCCGGAGCTCAGCGCGGTGAGCGCGATCCGCAGGCCGGCGCCCTCGTCGCCGAGCAGCCGGTCGGCCGGCACCTCGGCGTCCTCGAAGATCATCTGAGTGGTCGTGGAGCCGGTCAGGCCCATCTTGCGTTCCGGCGCGCTGGCCGACAGCCCCGGCGTCGCGGCGTCGACCAGCAGGCAGCTGATGCCCTTGCCGCCGGTGGGCGAGGTGCGCACCATCGTGGTGTAGAAGTCCGCCTGGCCGCCGTGGGTGATCCACGCCTTGACCCCGTTGACCACGTAGTGGTCCCCGGTGCGCACCGCGCGGGTGGCCAGCGCGGCCGCGTCCGAGCCGGCCTGGGTCTCCGACAGCGCGTACGCGCCGAGTAACTCCCCACCGAGCATCTCCGGCAGCCACCGTGCGCGCTGTTCATCGGTGCCGCACTCGGCCAGTGCGAAGCACGACATCACGTGCACCGACAGGCCGACGCCGATCGACATCCACGCGGTCGCGATCTCCTCCAGCACCTGCAGGTACACCTCGTAGGGCAGCCCGGAGCCGCCCCAGCGCTCCGGATACGGCAGGCCGAGCAGCCCGGAGCGGCCGAGCAGCCGGAACTGCTCGCGCGGGAAGCGACCCTCCTCCTCGTACCGGGACGCCAGCGGCGCGAGCTCGTCTCTGGCGATCTGCGCGGTCAGCTTGATCAGGTCCTCGGCGTCCTGATCGGGGAGCAGGCGCTCAGCAGGCATTTACGGTCCTCCGCAGGTCGGCACGGGCCCGATTAGTATGACGACCTACTGTCGGGTAGGAATCGAAACAGCGAGGTGTGCGCATGCTCTGTGTCGGTGGCGAGGCCCTGATCGATCTCGTACCGGCGGCCGAGACCCCACCAGGCGAGCTCGGCCCCCTGCGGCCACTGCCCGGCGGCGGTCCGTACAACGTCGCGGTGACCCTCGGCCGGCTCGGCGCGCCGGTGGCCTTCCTGTCCCGGCTGTCGACCGACACCTTCGGCGAGGTGCTGCTCGACCGGCTGCGGGTGTCCGGTGTGGACGTCTCATTGGTACAGCGGGGTGCAGAGCCGACCACGCTCGCGGTCACCGGCATCGGCCAGGACGGCTCGGCGAGCTACTCCTTCCACGTCGAGGCCACCGCCGACCGGCTGGTGACCGACCCGGGTGAGTTGCCGGCGGCGGTGACGATCCTGTCCCTCGGCACGCTCTCGATGGTCCTCGAACCGGGCGCCACGACCTACGAAACGTTGCTACGCCGCCATTCCGCGCGCGGTGGGCTGGTCGTCGTCGACCCCAACATCAGGGCGGCGATGATCACCGACCCGGACGCCTACCGCGCCCGGTTCACCTCCTGGTTGCCCGACATCGGGTTGCTCAAACTGTCCGTTGAGGACGCCGCCTGGCTCGCCGGCGGCGAACACGCCATTGAGGACACCGTGCGCGGCTGGCTGGTTAACGGACCCGCGGCCGCGGTACTCACCAGGGGTGGCGACGGTCTCGTCGCGCTGACCGCGGCCGGCGACCGGATCGAGGTGCCAACGGTCCCGGCTGTGGTGGTGGACACCATTGGCGCGGGAGACACCGTGCACGGTGCGTTGCTGCACTGGTTGGAAAAAGCCGGAATCAGTGACCCGGCGGGCGTGCGGGAGATCGACGCCGACGGCTGGCACAACGCGCTCGAATTCGCCGCGCTGGCCGCTTCGGTCACCGTTTCCCGGGCGGGCGCCGAGCCACCGTATACCGCTGAGCTGGCTGTTCACCCATAGAGTGCGGTGCCCCACACTCCGTGGACTGTCCGGGCGGCGCGGATCGCACTAGCGTTGAGAACAACAAGACAAGATTTGTTGAGAGGGACTACGCATGCCTGACGCGAGGACCGTAACCGCCGGGACTGGTAACAACAGTGCCCACGGTTCGGCAACACCCAACGGCGCGCCGGAATCCGTTGCGTTGCACTATCCGGGCGGCGAATACGAGATGTCCGTCACGCATGCCACCGAGGGGACGCACGGGGTCAACGTCAGCAAACTGCTGCCGACCACCGGTCTGGTGACCCTGGACCCGGGTTTCGTGAACACCGCGGCCTGCGCGTCGGAGATCTGTTTCATCGACGGCGACGCCGGCATCCTGCGCTACCGCGGGTATCCGATCGAGCAGCTGGCCGAGAAGTCGACCTTCCCCGAGGTCAGCTACCTGCTCATCTACGGCGAGCTGCCCAACCAGGCCCAGCTCGACGAGTTCACCTCGAAGATCAGCCGGCACACCCTGCTGCACGAGGACCTCAAGCGCTTCTTCGACGGCTTCCCGCGCGACGCGCACCCCATGCCGGTGCTCAGCTCGGCGGTGTCGGCACTGTCCACCTTCTACCAGGACAGCCTGTTCCCCTTCGACGAGGAGCAGGTGGAGATCTCGACCATCCGGCTGCTGGCCAAGCTGCCGACGATCGCCGCCTACGCCTACAAGAAGTCGGTCGGCCAACCGTTCCTGTACCCGGACAACTCGCTCGGGCTGGTGGAGAACTTCCTGCGGATGACCTTCGGCTTCCCCGCCGAGCCCTACGAGGTCGACCCCGACCTCGCCCGCGCACTGGACCTGCTGTTCATCCTGCACGCCGACCACGAGCAGAACTGCTCGACCTCGACGGTGCGGCTGGTCGGCTCCTCGGAGGCGAACCTGTTCGCGAGCATCTCCGCGGGCATCAACGCGCTGTTCGGCCCGCTGCACGGCGGCGCGAACAGCGCGGTGCTGAACATGCTCGAGGGCATCCGGGACTCCGGCGGCGACGTCGGTGCGTTCGTCAACCGGGTGAAGAACCGCGAGCAGGGCGTCAAGCTCATGGGCTTCGGCCACCGGGTGTACAAGAACTACGACCCGCGCGCGGCGATCATCAAGAAGACCGCGGACGACATCCTCGGCCGGCTCGGCGGCGACGACAGCCTGCTGGAGATCGCCAAGCAGCTCGAGGAGCACGCGCTGGCCGACGACTACTTCGTCGAGCGCAAGCTGTACCCGAACGTCGACTTCTACACCGGGCTCATCTACCGCGCGATGGGCTTCCCGACGAAGTTCTTCACCGTGCTCTTCGCGCTCGGCAGGCTGCCCGGCTGGGTGGCCCACTGGCGGGAGATGATGAACGACCCGGCGACGAAGATCGGCCGCCCGCGCCAGGTCTACATCGGTCAGACCGAGCGCGACTACGTGCCGCTCACGCAGCGCTGACCCACCAGCCGCCGACGACGCCTCCGCCATGAGCGGGGGCGTCGTTCTGCTTTCACCGCAGCGTGTCCCGCAGCCGCAGCCGGGGTCCCCGGTGCAGCACCGAGTTGTGGTAGACCACGCCGCCGAGCCGGGCGAGCAGCGCGATCGAGGCCACGGTGAGCAGCACCGCGAGGCCGACCTGCCACAGCGGCACCGCGGCCAGCGCGAGCCGGCCGGGCATCAGGATCGGCGACAGCGGCGGCAGCAGGGACAGCACGGTGGCCGTCGTGCCGGCGGGATTGCCCGACAGCACGGCGAAGCCGAGCACGAACGCGACCACGAGCACCGCGGTGACCGGCATCAGCACCGACTGCACGTCCTCCTGCCGGGAGACCAGCGAGCCGACCGCGGCGAACACCGTGGCGTACAACAGGTATCCGAGCAGGTACCAGAGCAGGCCCCAGACCAGCGTGCCGGCCGCGGTGCCGGCGATGGTGAGCGTCCCGGTCATGATCGCCAGCAGCAGCCCGACCACGCCGACGGTGGCCAGCTGGATCAACCCGACCAGCCCGAGCCCGACCACCTTGCCGGACAACAGTTGCCATGGCCGGACGGTGGCCAGCAGCAGCTCGACCACGCGGCTGGACTTCTCCTCGACGACCCCCTGCGCGACCATGGAACCGTAGACCAGCAGGGAGACGTAGAGCAGCGCGACCATCGTCAGCGCCAGCGCGATGCGTTGGTCGTGATGGGGATCGTCCGGTTCGAGCGAGCGCACCTGGACCCCGGAGGCGGCGACCGTGGCCAGCACCGCGTTGGCGTCGAGCTCCTCCACCGAGGCGAGCAGGCCGGCGAGCACCTGGCGCTGCACGATTCCATTGAGGACAGTGTGCAGATCGGGGTCGAGATCCCCTGGCGCCAACACGTTCAGCGCCGCGGGGGCACCGCTGACCAACGCGCCCAGCGTGCCGTCGGCGACCTGGTCGCGACCGGCGGCCAGGTCGGTGATCTCGACCGTGCGCACCGCGAAGTCGAGCTCGGCGGCCGAGGCGGCGAGCGTGTCGGCGACCGCGATCGACTGGCCGTTGAGCCCGATCGTGGTGACCTGCTCGCCGTCGAACACGCTGCTCTGGGTGAGCACGAAACCGATGAGCACCACCAGGGAGACCGCCGTGCTGACCACAAAGGACCTGGCGCGTAACCGGATGCGCAGTTCGCGGCTGGCGACCAGGTAGACCAGGTTGGCCGAGCCGGCGGGGTCGCGCACGTCGTCCACACCTTCCTGGCGGTGGCCGGTCGGCAGCCTGGTGCTCCGGTCGATCTCCGGCAACGCTACCCCGACCTCCCCTGGAATTCCCCGGCCCGTCAAGAGCCTATCGGCCACGGATTACCTTTGAAAATTCTTCACGGGTCTACGACCTTCGGCGGGAGCGGACCGCGTAGGTTCCTGGCCAGGATGCAGTGATGATCCACGAAGGACCATTGGAGTGGCTAGGTCATGGACCAGAGCAGCGACCCGGCGAAGTGGTTCGCGCAGTACGACGAGAAACTGCGCGACGCCGCGGCGAAAGCTGAGAAGGCCGAGAAGGCGCTGAAGACCGTCGGCGGCTCGGCCACCTCGCAGGACGGCGAGGTGACCGTGCGGGTGAACGCCAGCGGCGCCACCACGGACCTGGTGCTGCGGCCCGGTGCGCGCGAGATCGAACCGGAGCACCTGGCCAGGGTGATCCTGGAGACCACCAGGCAGGCGCAGCGCGAGGTCGGCGCCCAGGTCGTCGACGTGATGACCAAGTTCGTCGGCGAGGGCGCCGCACTGGAGGCGGTCAAGGAGCACCTGCCGGAGGGTTTCGCCGGAGACGGCCGGGACGAGGTGTTCAACCTGGAGGCGCAGCGGGACAAGCGTCCGGACGACGACTACTTCGACAACCCCCCTGAAGTGATCAAGTGACGTGCGCTCCCGGTCGGGGCAGGCCGGGGCGAGGTATCGATGACGATCGGCGGATCCCTGATGTGCAGTGATTTCAACGTGAGCGTCGGGGAGGTGCGGGCGCACGCGGAGACGGTCACCACCGTCGCCACGATGGTGCGCTCGGCCTCCTCCAACGCCCAGGACTCGGTTGGCGGCGGCGCGTTCGGCCAGATCGGCCAGTTCTTCGCGCAGGCGATCACCCAGGCGGCTTCCGAGCTGCGGGAGGGCATCGACCGGGCTGGCCAGACGGTCGAGCAGGTCCAGGCGGGCCTGAGCCAGGTGGCCAACGCCTACCAGGCAGCGGACGAGGCGCACATGACGTTGTTCCGGGCGTTCGAACCCGAGCTGGAGGCGAAGAGCCGATGACCACGGGGACAACGCAGCAGCCGGGCTCGGCCCAGTCGCTGTTCAACGACATCCGCACCACGGCCAACGCCATCGAGGAGGGCGACTGGCTCGAGGCGGCCGGTGGCGTGGCCAAGGTCGCGCTGGACGTCATCAGCATGGACGGCGACCCGCTCGGCGCGATCGCGTCCTCCGGGGTCAGCTGGGTGCTCGGCGCGGTGTCGTTCCTGCGTGAGCCGTTCCAGGTGCTGAAGGGCGACGCGGGCGCGATCAGCTCGACGGCCGACTCCTGGAACGGCGCCAGCAGCGGGCTGGGCCAGACCGCCCAGCAGTACCGCGAGGCGTCCACCAGCCAGACCCGGTTGTGGGCCGGCAACGCGGCCGACGGCTACCGGAGCGCCTCGACCAACCAGGCCGACGGCATCGCCGCGCTGAGCCAGGCCAGCCGGGGCGTCTCGCAGGCGACCCAGCAGGGTGGTCAGCTGCTCGCCTCGGTGCGCAAGGCCGTGATGGACCTGATCAGCGAGGCCGTGCAGCAGATCATCCAGATCTGCATCGAGGCGCTGGCGAAGTCCTGGATGTCCTTCGGCGCGAGCGTGGCGCAGGGCATCGCGCAGTCGGTGCAGAAGGCCGTGCAGACCGGCCAGAAGCTCATGCAGGCGATCCAGAAGCTGGTGTCCGGCCTGCAGAAGATCATGCAGACCGTGCAGCAGATCGTGCAGACGGCCCAGTCGGTCAAGCAGCTGCTGGAGCAGATCGGCGGCAAGGCCAGCGCCGCGCAGCCGCAGACCCTGGCCGCGCCGCAGACCGGCGGCGGCACGGTGCCGATCCCACAGGGTTTCGGGCTGACCGACTCGGCGAGCGCGCCGGTGCGGCTGGCACAGGCCGGCCCCGAGCTGGGGGCGCTGCCGCCGATCCCGACGGTGAACGGGACGCCGGAGGGCCCGGTGTCGCAGAACGGCTGGCCGGTGAACCCGCCGAGGGGGATGCGCACGATCCCGGGCACCAACGTCCGGGTGAACGTGGCCGACGGCCCGGCGGGCGACGTGCTGATGCACGTGCTCGGTGAGGTGAGCCGGCGGGTGGAGGACATCTCGATGGACTCCGAGGCGGGCGAGCGCGACGACTGGGGCCACGCGGAGCGCAACGTCCGCGGCGGTGGCGACATCTCCAACCACGCGAGCGCCACGGCCGTCGACATGAACGCGACCAGGCACGTGCTCGGCGAGCGGGGCACGTTCACCACGGAGCAGACCACCGAGATCCGCGCCATCCTCGGCGAGGTCGACAACGTGGTCCGCTGGGGCGGGGACTACCAGGGCCGGGCGGACGAGATGCACTTCGAGATCGTCGGTTCGGTCGAGGAGGTCACCGCGGTGGCCCAGCGGCTGCGCAACGCGAACGCGCAGTAGCGACGAGCTGTTCCGGGCCGGTCACCTGCTGGTGGCCGGCCCGTTCGGTTTCCGGTATGTGCCTAGGTGAGCGCGGTCAGGGCGTCCTCGACCAGCGTGGTGACGGTGTCCTTGGCCTCGGCGAGCCGGGCGGGTACCAGGCCGATCCTGGTGCGCCGGTGCAGCACGTCGGCCGAGGACAGCGCGCCCTCGTGGCGTACCGCCCAGGCGATCTCGCCGGCGGTGATCTCGCCGGCGACCCGCTCCGGGGACAGCGCGGCCACGGCGGGGGCCTCGGTGCCGTAGGACGCAACCAGCCGTGCCGGAGCGTCCACAATGGACAGTTCGGTTCTGGTGGCGGCGCCGACCAGCGGCAGGTTCCTTGTCGGCGACGGGCGGTTGGGCAGGCCGGCGGCCAGGATCGCCGCGTCGACCGCGTCCTGGGCCATCTTCCGGTAGGTGGTCAGCTTTCCGCCGACCACGGTGAGCACGCCGGTGGCCGAGGTGAGTACCGCGTGTTTGCGGGAGAGGTCCGCGCTGCGGCCCGGCGCGTCGAGCAGTGGGCGCAGGCCGGCGTAGCTGCCGAGCACGTCCTGCTGGCCGAGCCGGCGTTCGAGCACCGAGGACGCCACCGTCAGCAGGAAGTCCACATCGGACTGTGGGGCGACCGGCTCGTCCGGCACGTCGCCGTCGAACAGCTCGTCGGTGAGTCCTATGTAGACAAGACCGTTCCGTTGTGGCAGCACGATGACGAACCGGTTGCGCTCACCCGGAACGGGCACGGTCAGCGCCGTGCCGCCGATGCCGAGCGCGTCGCCGTCGAGCACCACGTGCGAGCCGAGGGAGGGGCGCAGCCGTACCGAGTCGACCAGCTCGCCCGCCCACACGCCGGCCGCGTTCACCACGCAGCGGGCCCGCAGGGTCACGTCCTGGCCGTCGAGGGTGTCCCGCGCGGTGACGCCGGTGCCCGTCGCCTCGGTGACCTTCAGGCGGGTCAACACCTTCGCCCCGTAGCCGGCCGCGGTCCTGGCCAACGCGACCACGAGCCGCGCGTCGTCGACGAGCTGTCCGTCGAAGGAGAGCAGGCCGCCGCGCAGGCCGCTGGTCCGCAGCCCGGGCGCCAACGCGAGCGCCTCCTGACCGGAGACCCGTCTCGGGCGGGGTAACAGCTTCGCCGGTGTGCGCGCGGCCCGGCGCAGCGCGTCGCCGGCGAGCAGGCCGGTCCGTACGACCGCCGCGCCGGCGCGGGAAACCTGTTCGTGCAACGGGATCAGCTGCGGCAGCGGCCGGGTCAGGTGCGGGGCCGTGCGGGTCATCATGATCCCGCGCTCCACCGCGCTCTCGTGCGCCAGCGCCACGTCGCCCTTGGCCAGGTACCGCAGGCCGCCGTGCACCAGCTTGCTCGACCAGCGGGACGTGCCGAACGCCAGGTCGTTGGCCTCCACCAGGGCGACCGACAACCCGCGCGCGGCCGCGTCCAACGCGATCCCGGCGCCGGTCACCCCGCCCCCGATCACCAGCACGTCGACCACGGCCCCACCGGCCAGCTCCGCCAGCTCCACCGCCCGCCGTGCCCCGTTGAGCGAGGTCCCCGCCCGCATCACGACCGGCCCCCGGCACGGTCGCCGGCCTGGTCGACAACGCAGCGAAGGGTCCCTTCGCTGCGGTGGACGCAGGCAAGGGACCCTTCGCTGCTTGCCAACTCGGTCATGGGCGCAGCGCCGCGTCGAGTAAGCGGGCCAGTTCGGCGAGCAGGGACTCCAGCGGGAGGTCGGAGGTCGACGGGCGGATCGCGAACGCGTAGGGCTGCAGCAGCAGGAAGATCGACCTGGCCTGGATGGCGGGGTCGGCGGTGCGGATCGAGCCGTCGCGCTGCCCGGCGGCCAGCTGCGCGCGCAGGAACTCCTCGGTCATCCGCTGGCTGGTGCCGATCCGCTCCATGATGTAGGGCACCAGCATCTCGCCGTCCCGCTCGATCACCGCGTGCATCAACGGGTTCTCGGCCAGCGCGCGGATGGTGTGCACCGAGGCGACCACCAGCTGCCCGCGCGCGGTCGCCTCTCTGGCCGCCGCCCGGTTCGCCTCGCCGAGGATCTTGCCGAACTCCCGGGTGATCAGCGCGGACAGCATGCCGCGCACGTCCGGAAAGCGCCGGTAGAGCGTCATTCTGCTGACCGAGGCGGTCCTGGCGACGTCGCTCAGGGTGGTCCGCCGCACGCCCACCGCCAGCACGCACGTCATGGCCGCATCCAGCAGTAGGTCGTCGGCGACGCGATTGGGGGACACGGTGTGACGGATAGACGTCATATGTCACACTATACCCGTGACCGAACCCAGTGACCACACCGGCGCGCAGATCGATCATCTTGTTCGTCGCGGATGGACGCCCGCGGGCGTGCAGGACTCCATCCTGCCCAATCACGCGACCCGTTGGCTATCTTCAAAAACCGGCCTTACCGAAACAAGTACGCCCGCCGCGCCGGACTCCGCGCTCGTGGTCGCCGACTCGGCGCTGCCCGAGCCGGCGAGGGAGGCGCTCGAGGCGGTGGTCGGGGTCGGCCACGTGCTGCTCGGCCGGGACGACCGGCTCGGCCGGTCCGGCGGAATGTCCTATGTGGACCTGTTGCGGCACAGGGGAACCGGCGACCTCACGGTGCCGGACGCGGTGGTCGTGCCCGCCGATCCCGAGCAGGTGGCGCAGGTGCTGGTGGTGTGCGCGGAGCACCGGATCGGCCTGGTCCCCTTCGGCGGCGGCACCTCGGTCGTCGGCGGGGTGAGCGCGCTGGCCGGCGAGCACGCCGCGGTGGTCGTGCTCGACCTGTGCCGGCTGGACCGGCTGGTGTCGGTCGACCCGGTGTCCCGCCTGGCGGTGCTGCAGGCCGGCGTGGTCGCCCCGGCGGCCGAGCGGATGCTGGCCGCGCACGGGTTCACCCTCGGTCATCTGCCGCAGTCCTTCGAACGCGCGACGATCGGCGGGTTCGCCGCCACCCGCTCCTCCGGCCAGGCCTCCGCCGGCTACGGCCGGTTCGAGGACATGGTCGAGGGCGTCCGGCTGGCCACCCCGCGCGGCGAGTGGCGCCTCGGTGTCGCGCCCGCGTCGGCCGCCGGGCCCGACCTGCGCCAGCTCGTGGTCGGCAGCGAGGGCGCCTTCGGGGTGCTCACCGAGGTCACCGTGCGGGTGCGCCCCCGCCCGGCGGTCAGCCGCTACGAGGGCTTCGTGCTCGACGGCTGGACCAACGGCGCGACCGCGGTGCGCCTGCTGGCGCAGGCCAGGGTGCTCGGCGACGTCACCCGGCTGTCGGATCCACATGAGACCGAGCTGGCCTTCGCCATGTCCGGCGGGTGGAAGACCGCGGGGGTGAAGCGGTACCTGCGGGCGCGCGGCGTGCTCGAGCCGAGTCTGCTGGTGCTGGGCTGGGACGGCGCGTCGGCGGCCGAGGTGGCCGCCAGGCGCCGGGCCACCCTGCGCGTGCTCGGCCAGGCCAGGCCGGTCACCCTGGGCACGGCGGTGGGGGAGAAGTGGCGCCACGGCCGGTTCCACGGCCCGCGCCAGCGGGACGCGCTGCTGGACGCGGGCGTGTGCGTGGAGACCCTGGAGACCGCGGCCTACTGGTCGGGCCTGGACACGTTGCGCTCGGCCGTGCGCGCCGCGCTGGTCGACTCGCTGGCCACCGATCGCCGCCGCCCGATCGTCGCCTGCCACATCTCGCACGCCTACGAGACCGGCGCCTCGCTGTACTTCACCGTGCTCGTGCCGCGCGACCTGGACGACCCGATCGGCCAGTGGCAGCAGGCAAAGGACGCGGCGTGCGCGGCGATCGCCGGCCAGGGCTCGCTGGGCACGATCTCCCACCACCACGCGGTCGGCGTCGACCACGCGCCCTACCTGCCGGCCGAGATCGGCCCGCTCGGCGTGGACGTGCTGACCGCGGTGAAGCGCGAGCTGGACCCCTCAGGCGTGCTCAACCCCGGCAAGCTGCTCGGGTAGCGGCTCGCGGCGGACCGCGCCGAGCCAGACGATGCCGATCATGCCGGCGAAGAACATCGGCCAGGCGAACAGCATCCGGGTGCCGATCGCGTCCTGGCAGGTGCCCACATAGGTCGCGATCACCGTGGGGCCGGCGTCGCCGAGGTCGTCGGTCAACAGCGGCGTCTCCACCCCGCCGATGGCGTTTCCGCAGCTCACCGAGCTGGCGCGGCCCTCGTCGAGGCTGGCGACGTGCACCGGCACGAGCGCCAGGATCAGCCCGAGCAGCAGCCCGGCGCCGGCCAGCAGGGTGGCGAACCGGCGCGGGGTGAGGGTGATCCTGGCCAGCGGGTCGACCGGGTTCCCGGGCGGCTCGGCGACGGGTGCGTGCTCCGTCGGCAGCGTCGCCGTCGGCAGCGTGGCGGTCTGCTGATCCGGGTTCATGGGCACAGCCTGCCCCCTGGGTTCGCCGGAAACCAGTGAATCCTCAAGGATCGGTCAGTCCTGGTCGACCTCGATCACGGTGAGCCCGTCACCGGTGGCCGGCACGCCGGTCAGGCCGGCGGCCTCGGCCTGCCCGACCAGCGCGCAGCGCACCGGCGCGCCGTCGACCAGCAGCGGGTAACGCACCAGCCGGGGTCGGCTCCCGTCGGTCTCGGCGGCGACGTAGGCCAGCGGCCGGTCGACCAGCGCGTCGTCGTCGAGCCGGACCTCGCCGGTGGTGACCACGGCCAGCCGGTAGCGGCTGCCCCGGCCCTCGCACCGGTCGAGCACCCGGACCTGGTCGGTGGTGGCCAGCCAGATCGCGTGGGTCTCCCGCACGCCGGGCATGGCGGCGAGCGTGGCCGGCCGCTGGTCGTCGACCACGCGTAGCCCGGCCGCCCACACCGCGGCCAGGCCGGTGCACCGCGCGCGCAGCAGCACCGCCGGGCCGGGAAGCCCGAGCGTGTCCCGCAGCCAGGTCAGCTTCGACGGGCAGGCGTTGGAGCCGTAGCAGAGCACCGGCAGCCGTGCCGCCAGTGGCGCGGCGTCCCTGGTGGCGAGCCAGTCGTCGAGGTCGGTGTCGTCGGGCAGCCGCCAACCCGACGGCGTCGCGTGGTCGGGCCGCAGCGGCCAGCCGGTCGCGTCGTCGTGGGCGAACGAGCAGTCGGGCCGGGCGCCGGGGTAGGGCAGCGCCGGGTAGTCCTGGTCGGTGAACCTCATCCGCGCCAGACTAGGGAACTGGACTACGGCGTTGGCAGCCGCTTGCCCGGCGGCGCGATGATGTACGCGATCCCGCCGGAGCCGCTGGAGATCCCGCCGGAGTCGTTGTACCGCTTGGTGCGCAACCAGATCGTCTCGAACTGTTCGCGTTGGTAGACGTTGCGCACGCCGTCGTTGGTGCTCGACGCCGGGTCGTTGGCGATCACGTCGCCGTCCTCGGTGAAGCCGACGATCACCATGATGTGCCCGGCGGTGCCGTAGCCAGCGCCGTCCAGCTCCTCGGCGCGGAACGACTGCGAGGTGATCACCGGGACGCCGGCCAGGATGTAGCGCTCGACGTCGCGCAGCGAGGACAGCCGGGTGATGTGCCCGGTGAGCCCGAAGGTCGACGCGTAGGCGGTGTTGAACGGCCAGTTCCCGGTGCCGTCGTAGTCCTTGTCGTAGGTGAACCTGGCCGCGTGGTCCACGCTCGGGTCCTGGTAGGACGGATCGACCCAGGCGAGGTCATCGGCGGTGGGCCCGCGACCCCAGTACTCGACGACCATCTCGGTCGAGGTCGGGCTGCACCAGGCCTCGCCGCCACCGCCGTACTGCGGGTACTCGCCGACGTGGATGTTCTGCGAGTACCTGGGCACCGGCAGCTCCCGGCCCCACGCGCCGGCCGACGGGCTGGTCGGCACGGTGAACCGGTCCGGGATGGCCGAGGTCATCGCGCCGACCATGGCCAGCCGCGGTGTCGCCTGGCTGCCCGCCTCGCGGTAGAGGGTCGCCCGCAGCTGGTAGGACCGCAGCGTCACCCCGGACCTGGCGACGAACGTGTCGACGTCGACGTAGCCGTGCGCGTCGGACTGGTCGGGCACGGTGGTGCGCACGATGTCCTGGTCGCCAAGCGCCCAGCGGCCCATGGTGAACCAGGAGGTCTGCTCGCCGGTGGCGGTCGTGCCGCGCAACTGCACCGACAGCCAGGTGTCCTCGGGCGTGGTGGCGTTCCACGAGGCCACCAGCTGGGTCGCGCCGAACCCGTGCCGGTAGGCCGGCGAGGTCCAGCGGCCGTACTCGTACTCGCGGGTGGTGCCCAGCTCGGGCTCGGTGTGCTCGACGACGCCGATCGGGCGGCCGATGACCAGGGTCCCGCCGGGGCCGGGGCGCACGCCCTCCGCGTGCCCCGACCGGAACTCGCGCGGGGTGCGCCACTGGTGGAAGTCCACCGGGGCATCGTCGGGGGCATCGTCGCGGCCGCTGGCGATGGCGGGTGCGGGCAGCGCCGTGAGCAGGGCGAGCGCGGTCAGCAGCACGGGAAGCGCCTTCATGGTGAAGATTTTCGCTTCTGTTGTGCTGTATGTAAACAGCTTACGGCTGCTCTTCTTCCAGCTCCTTGAGGAAGTCCGCCCAGAACTGCTCGACGCACCGCTCGTAGCGGATGCCCAGCTCGATCGTCTTGAGCTGCCAGCGGTCGGCGTAGTCGGCGAGCTCGTCGCGGCGGTCGGCGTAGTTGTCCGCGCGTCTGCGGTGGGTGGTGTGCTGGTCGCGCGCGAGCGCGAGCACGTCGTCCCGGTCGCCGAAGTTCGCGAAGAACAGCTTGAGCAGACCGAGATCGCGGACCTCGGTGTGCTCCTCGGTCGACGAGGAGAGCCACTCGCGCAACGCCTCCCGCCCGGCGGGCAGGATCTCGTAGGTCCGTTTCCGCCGCCCGGTCTGCTCAACGGTCTCGGTGATCAGCCCGTCGGCGACCAACCGGGCCGGCTCGTCGTAGAGCTGCGAGTGCGCGAAGGCCCAGAAGTTGCCGATTGTGCTGGCCACCCAGCGCTTGAGGTCGTAGCTGGTGGCCGGCGAGTAGCTGAGCAGGCCGAGGACGACGTACGACGTGGCGTTGAGCTTGCGGCGCCTGCCCCGTTTCTTCCCCTGGTCCGGCACCCGGTCGACGATACCCAGGTCATCCGACGAATGAGGTGTGATCATCGATCAAAGCACGGCCTGGGTCTGCGTGACCCTAGCCACCAGCCGCTCGTCGTCGTCCAGGATGTCGGTCTCCACCACCACGAACCGCCGCCCGACGTGCAACGGCCGGGAGACCGCGGTGGCGTGCCCGCCGCGCACCGCGCGCAGGAAGTTCGTCTTCGACTCCACCGTCGACGTGCCGCCGGCCCCCTCCGGCAGGTTGTGAAACGCACACAGCCCACCGGCATTGTCCGCCAAGGCCATCAGCAGGCCCCCGTTGAGCGCACCGCCGATCGTGGTGCGCTCAACGCTCCAGGCGACCCGCGCCCGCACCTCGGCGGGCGTGTTCACCAACACCTCCATGCCGATGGCACCGGCGAAGGGCACCATCGCCCGCAACCCGGCGGTCGCCTCCGCGTCGGCCGGCTCAACAGCAGTCATGACACCCCTAGCGCCAAAGATCAAAGGTCATAGGTCAACCCAGGTTCTACCCAACCGCACCTGAGGGGAACGTGACATGCCGGCCAGGGCTCAGGAGACCTCGCTGCGCAGGATGTCCAGTTTCCCGTCGGCCGCCGCGGCGCGGAGCACCTTCTTGTCGAACTTGCCGACGCTGGTCTTTGGCACCTCGTCGACGAAGGCCCAGTTCTCCGGCAGCTGCCACTTGGCGACCTTGTCCCGCAGGAACTCGCGCAGCTCGTCGGCGGTCGCGGTCGCGTCGGCGGCCAGCACCACGGCCACCAGCGGGCGCTCGTCCCACTTCTCGTCCGGCACGCCGATCACCGCCGCCTCGGCCACCGCCGGGTGGCCCATCACGGCGTTCTCCAGGTCGACCGAGGAGATCCACTCGCCACCGGACTTGATGATGTCCTTGGACCGGTCGGTCAGCCGCAGGAACCCGTCCGGGGTGATCGCGCCGACGTCGCCGGTGCGCAGCCAGCCGTCGTGGAACTTCTCCGCGCCGTCCTCACCAGGGCCGACCCGGTAGTAGGACGCCGCAACCCACGGCCCGGCCACCTCCAGCTCGCCGACCGCCTCGTTGTCCCACGGCAGCTCCGCGCCGTCGTCGTCGATCAGCCGCGCGCGCACGCCGGCCGGGAAGCGTCCCTGCAGGATCCGGTAGCCCCACTCCCGCTCCGGGTCCAGGCCCGCTGGCGGACGGGACACGCTGCCCAGCGGGGAGGTCTCGGTCATGCCCCAGGCGTGCACGATCGTCACGCCCAGCTCGTCGAAGGCGCTCATCAGCGCGGGCGGGCACGCGGAGCCGCCGACGACCGCGCGCCCCAGCGGCGCCAGGTCCTGCGGCGTGACCTGCAGGTGGGCCAGTAAGCCCTGCCAGATGGTCGGCACCGCGCCGGCCATCGTCGGCCGCTCGGCGGCGATCATCGCGGCCAGCGGCTCCGGCTGCAGGAACCGGTCCGGCATGATCAGCGACGCGCCGACCAGCAACGCCGCGTACGGCAGGCCCCAGGACATCGCGTGGAACTGCGGCACGATCACCAGCGCGCGGTCGGACTGGGCCAGCGCCATCGAGTCGGTCATGCAGACCTGCATGGAGTGCAGCCAGATCGACCGGTGGGTGTAGACCACGCCCTTCGGGTCACCGGTGGTGCCCGAGGTGTAACACATCGCGGCCGCCGACGTCTCGTCCACGTCCGGCCAGTCGAACTCGTCGGGCTGGCCGGCGAGCAGCTCGGCGTACGAGTGCACGGTCACCCCGTCGGGTGCCGCGAGCGTGCTCGGGTCGCCGTTCACCACGATCACGTGCCGGACGGTCTCGAAGGTGGGCAGCACCCGCGCGAGCAGCGGCACCAGGGTGGCGTCGACCAGGATGACGTGGTCCTCGGCGTGGTTGGCCACGTAGGTGAGCTGCTCGGGGAACAGCCGGATGTTGAGCGTGTGCAGCACCGCGCCCATCGCCGGCGCCGCGAGGTAGGCGACCAGGTGCTCGGTGTTGTTCCACATGAACGTCGCGACCCGCTGGTCGCCGGTGACGCCGAGGCCGCGCAGCGCGTGCGCGAGCTTGGCGGCCTCCCGGCCGACGTCGGCGAAGGTGGCGCGGCGTGGCTCGGCGCCGGTCCAGGTCACGACCTCGGCGGAGGCGTGGACTCGGCTGCCGTGACGCAAGAGGTTCGCGATGGACAGTTGCCCGTCCTGCATGGTGCCCAACATCGCTGTTCAGCTCCCTGGTGGCTGGTCGACCGGTTGGTGGCACATTAGTGCGGAAACGGGCGCCGTGAACATGGGCCGGAACCGGGCGGGCCAGACGGGTAACGCTGCGTATCAGACCCCCAGAACGTGGGTTACCTGCGGTTTCGCCGTGAAGAATGCGCGTGTCGCGCGTAGGTTCGTGGACGACGGTGTGTTTACTGGGTCGCGGCACCGCGGGGAACGCCCAGGTCAGGCCTGGGCGGGGAGCATTCGCGGCTCAGCCAGATGTCGAGTAAGAAGGGATCACCACGGTGGCTCTGCCCACGTTGACTCCAGAACAGCGCGCTGATGCGTTGGCCAAGGCGGCGGAGGCGCGCAAGGCGCGTTCCGAGCTTTTGGCGTCGATCAAGTCCGGTAAGCAGACCATCGCGTCGGTGCTCGGACGAGCGAAGGAAGACAAGACGATCGGCAAGACCAAGGTCGCGGCGCTACTCAAGGCCGTCCCGGGTCTCGGCGCGGTGAAGGTGGCCGCGCTGCTCGAGCAGGCCGGCGTCGACCCGGACCGGCGGGCAGCCGGTCTCGGCGACCGTCAGCGGTCGGCGCTGATCGACGCGCTGAAGTAGCGCGTCACCCGTTTCAGCACAGGGCCCGTCGCCCGCCGGCATCGGCGGCCGGCGGGCCCTGAACGTGTTCAAAATCCTACTCGTCGAGGGGTTTCGCCGGCCCGTTGGTGGGCATGATGAGTGGCGTGACACGTGGCCTCATCGCGGACTACCGGCCAGGCTCCTTCCTGCTCTCCTCGCCCCGGCGCGCGCTGCTGGCCACCGGCGCCAGGGCCGTGGTCGCCGAACGCGACCCGGACGAGCTGTCGGCGAAGGTCACCAGGCTGCTGGCGGACACCTCGGCGCCGCTTGCCGTCGGCGCGCTCCCGTTCGACCGGGCCGCCGCCGCGCACATCGTGCTGCCGGAGACCGCCACCTGGGCCGGCCCGGCGCACCCCGGCGGAGACACCGCCGACACGCCAGAACCCGCCCCCATCGCGGCCGGCGCCACGGTCGTGCCGGTGCCCTCCGGCGCGGACTACGAGCTGGCCGTGGCCAGCGCCGTGCGCCGGCTGCGTGCCGGTGTGCTGGACAAGGTCGTGCTGGCCAGGACCCTGCGGCTGCACCTGCCCGACCCGGTCGAGGTGCGCGCGCTGCTGGCCAACCTGGCCAGGGACAACACCACCGGCTACACCTACGCCGTCGACCTGCCCGGCGGCCGCACGCTCGTCGGCGCCACCCCGGAGATGCTGCTCACCCGTACCGGGCTGACCGTGGAGGCCAACCCGCTGGCCGGCTCCATCCCGCGCCATCCCGACCCGGCGCAGGACGCGCTGGCCGCCGAGGAACTGCTGGCCTCGGTCAAGGACCACGACGAGCACCGGGTGGTGGTGGCCGCGGTGGTCGACGCGCTGGCCCCGTACTGCCGGTCGCTGACCGTGCCCGACCGCCCGGAGCTGGTCAGCACCAGCGCGGTCTGNTCGACGCGCTGGCCCCGTACTGCCGGTCGCTGACCGTGCCCGACCGCCCGGAGCTGGTCAGCACCAGCGCGGTCTGGCACCTGTCCACCCGGATCACCGGCGAGCTGATCGACCGGGAGATGACCTCGCTGCGCCTGGCCGGCGCGCTGCACCCGACCCCGGCGGTGTGCGGGTCCCCGTTCGCCGCCGCGCGGGACACGATCGCCGAGCTGGAGCCGTTCGACCGGGGCTTCTACGCCGGGGCGGTCGGCTGGTGCGACGCCGATGGCGATGGCCAGTGGGTGGTCGGCATCCGGTGTGCCGAGCTCGCCGACCGGGTGATGACGCTGTACGCGGGGGCGGGCATCATGCCGGCCTCGCGGCCGGACCTGGAGCTGGCCGAGACCTCCGCCAAGTTCGCCACGCTGCTGCGTGCGATGGGGATGACGGTCAGCCCAGTGTCGCGATGAGCTCGTCGGCCGGCTGCTCGGTGACCGTCAGCTCCTGGTCGGTGAACACCGCGAGGCTGGCCCGGTAGTCCGCGCCCGCGTCCAGGTCGGCCATCCGGATGGTCGCCGGCACGACCTCGGCGGTCTCGGAGGTCAGCACCGAGGGGGCCGCGTCGTGCGCGGCGAGGGTGAACGAGCTCATCGCCACCGACATGCCCTTGCCGGTGGCCTTGACCACGGCCTCCTTGCGGGCCCAGTAGGTGAAGAAGGCCGACAGCAGCGCCGGCGCCGGCACCTGGCCGAACCGCTCCTGCTCGACGGCGGAGAAGGCGATCCTGGCCAGGCCGTCGACCTCGGCGTCGCGGATCTCCTCGACGTCGACGCCGACCGGCGCGCCGGCCACGACCGCGAGCGCCACCCGCTGGCCGGAGTGCGAGATCGACACCTCGGGCGCGCCGGGGGCGACCACCCGGGGCTTGCCGTGCGGTTTGCCGCAGTCGTAGCAGCTGGCGTCGATGGTCACCGCCGCCGGCTCGATGCCGAGCAGGTCCGCGGTGACCGCGCGGATCAGCGTGCGGCCGGTGAGGAAGCGCAGCTGGTCGATCTCGCGGCGGTAGTTGCCGTACCGGGTGCGCTCATGGTCGTCCAGCAGCCCGAGCAGGCGCGGAGTCGCTGGTGCCGGGGAGGCCAACCACACGTCGCATCGCATGCGTAGATCATCGCTGCCCCGGTGGGCGACCGGCACCCGGGGCAGTCAGTTCGCGCACTAGCCCGATTGGGTCTTGCGCACAGGTTACTGTCGGGTAATTTAGCCAAAACTACGAAAACCTCAAAGGAGAGGACCGTTGCGCCGCATCCTCAGCTTCATTCTGCTCGGGCTAGGGGTGTTCGCGGTCGCGCTCGGCCTGTTGCTGCGCTTCTACGCTTACCCCCAACTCGCCAAGGTCCCGCTCGACCAGGAGTCGACCTCGGTCTCCGAGGGCTCCGGCATCACCGCGCTGGTGGTGCAGACCGTCGACGGGGCGCCATCGCCGGAGATCCGGCAGAACCTCAACCTCACCTCGACCACCTACGTGACCGGTGACCTGACCGCGCCCGAGGTGGAGGAGGGCGGCGACGTCGCCGTGTACGTCGAGGCGATCAGAACCGTCGACGACGCCAGCGGGATCGTGGTGAACGCCACAGTGCGATCGTTGTGCGTCGACCGGTTCACCAACGAGGCCGTGGTGCCCTGCGAGGGCCAGTACGTCGAGCAGGAGCAGGGGAACCGGCAGACCGCCGACCGCAACACCCTCCAGCAGCCCGGCCAGAGCTTCAAGTTCCCGTTCGGCGCCGAGGAGCGCGACTACCAGTACTTCGACCTCACCGTCGGGGAGAGCATCGACGCGCGCTTCCAGGGCACCGAGGAGATCCAGGGCCTGCCGGTCAACCGGTACGTGATGGACGTGCCGGCGACCAAGGTCGCCGACCGCGAGGTGCCCGGTTCGCTGATCGGCGAGCAGGCGCCGTCGGTCACCGCCGAGCTGTTCTACCAGGTGCGGCGCACCGTCTGGGTCGAGCCGGAGACCGGGATCGTCATCCGGGGCGCCCAGGACATGAAGCAGGAGCTGGTCACCGCGGGCGACGCCCCAGGCGACGGCACCACGGTCTTCGAGGGCACGTTGGGGTTCAACGAGACCACGGTCAACGACAACGTCACCAAGGCCGAGGACACCATGTCCAAGCTGAGCATGCTGACCAGCTGGCCGGTCTACATGTGGGTCGGTGGCGGGGTGCTGATCGTGGCCGGGGCGCTGTTGCTGCTGACCGCGAACTCCGGGGGCAGGCGTGGCCGGGGCGCGGACGCGCGGACGCTGCGCCGGACGCCTGCGCACGCCGAGAACTAACGTTTCCTGAGTACCAGGACGAGATTCCAGGAGGCGAATTCCCGCAGTACCGGGACGTGCACGATCCAGGTGGCCCACCACGGGTGATATCGCGGTAGGGCACGCACCAGGCTGGCGTTCGCACAATGCCGTGCCCAGCTGATCGCGGGGCCGACCCGGAATGCGAACAGGCTCTCGCCGAATCGGTTCTTCGGCTCCCGGCCGTGTTTTCTCACATAGCGTCGCCGCGCGTGGTGGCCGCCGAGGAAGTGCCATGGCGCGGTCTCGTGGCCGCCCCACGGGGAGAACCACGGCGTGAACGAGGCGAACACCGTGCCGCCCGGCTTGGTCACCCGGACCATCTCGGCGAGCATCGCGGCCGGGTCGGCGACGTGTTCCAGCACGTTGGACGAGTAGCAGACGTCGACTGTGCCGTCGCGCAACGGAAGTTGGGTGCCGCTGGCGCGGACCATGCCGGCGGCCGGGTGGCCGCGCGCGGACAGCTCGCCGACGTCCGGGTCGATGCCGAGGTAGCGCGCGCCCGCGCCGCGGAACGCGTCCGCGAAATAGCCGGGACCGCCGCCGACATCGAGTACCAGTCGATCTTGTAGTGGCGTAAAGGTCGACAGTTGGGCGACCGAATCGCCGGCCAGAATTTGGTAGAAGTGGTCCGGGTCCGACTGTTCTTTCAGAAAAGCGCGGAAAAGCCGGACAGACCTGGCGAGGGTCGCGTTCTCTTGATCGGTTCGCGGGCCGCTACCTACCATTGGGGGTTTCGCTTTCGTCACTAATTTGATCCACTGTACCGGCCGGTAACCTACCAGTCCGCTGATCTGGAGAATGGATGAACAGTCCGTCGGTACTCCTCGTGAACTGGCGAGATACGGCGCACCCGGAGGGTGGCGGTTCCGAACGGTACAACGAGCGCATCGCGCGTGGGCTGGTCCGGCGCGGTTACCGGGTGACGGTCCAGTGCGCCGCGCACGGGCGCGCGCCGGCCGACGAGTGGGTCGACGGGGTGCGGTTCCGCCGCCGGGGCGGGCGCTGGACGGTGTACCTGCTGGCGCTGGTGGCCGTGGTGCGGTTGCGCCCGGACGTGGTGGTGGACGTGCAGGCCGGCATGCCGTTCTTCTCCCGGCTGGTGGCCAGGTGTCCGGTGTTGGTGCTGGTGCACCACGTGCACCGCGAGCAGTGGCCGGCGGTGGTCGGGCCGATGCTCGGCCGGGTCGGCTGGTGGGTGGAGTCGCGGCTGGCGCCGTTGCTGTACCGGAACTGCGCGTACCTCACGGTGTCCGAGCAGACCCGGCGCGAGCTGGCCGGTCTCGGCGTGTCGACCGCGCGGACCACCGTGGTGCACAACGGGATGGACCCGGCCCCGCCGGTGCGCGCCGAGCGCGACCAGGACCCGGTGCTGGTGGTGGTCGGCCGGGTGGTGCCGCACAAGCGGGTCGAGCACGCGGTGGACGCCATGGCCCGATTACTCGACCGCTGGCCCAAGCTGCGGCTGGAGGTCGTCGGTGACGGCTGGTGGCTGGCCAACCTGGTCGAGCACGTGCACCGGCACGACCTGGCCGACCGGGTCACGCTGCACGGGTATGTCGGCGAGCAGGACAAGCACGAGATCCTGGCGCGCGCCTGGGTGCACCTGTGTCCTTCGGTCAAGGAGGGCTGGGGGATCGCGATCATGGAAGCCGCCGCGCACGGCGTGCCGTCGGTCGCCTACCACCGTGCCGGCGGGGTCGCGGAGTCCATTGTGGATGGTGAGACCGGCTTGCTGGCCAACGATTTCGACGACTTCACCCGGCAGGTCGAGCGCCTGCTGGCCGCACCGGAGCTGCGCGCGTCGTTCGGCGAGGCCGGCAGGCGACGGGCGGCGACGTTCGCGTGGGAGCACAGCGTGGACGCCTTCGAACGAGTGCTGGTGCGGAGTATGGCGTTTAATGCCCGACGTGAGCTTCGATGACGTACGGCGGGACTGGGTCCGGCTGGCGGAACAGGACCCGCTGTGGGCCGTGTACGTCGCCGCGGACAAGCGGGGCGGTCGCTGGGATCCCGCGCAGTTCCTGGAGACCGGCCGGGTGGACGTGGCCGGCGCGGTGTCCTGGCTGGCCGAGATCGGGGCCGGGCCGCGCTGGGGGCGGGTGCTCGACTTCGGCTGCGGGGCCGGGCGACTGACCCAGGCGCTGTCCGCCTACGCCGACGAGGTGGTCGGCGTGGACGTGGCGCCCGCGATGCTGGCCACCGCGCGCACCCTGGACCCGCCGGCCAACTGCCGGTTCGTGCTGAACGAGGCCAGCGACCTGTCCGCGTTCGACACCGGCGGCTTCGACCTGGTCTACTCCGAACTGGTGCTCCAACACCTGCCGAGGCGGGTGATCGAGGGCTACCTGCGGGAGTTCGCGAGGGTGCTCGCCCCGGGCGGGGTGGCGCTGCTGCAGTGCACGACCCGTCCACTGTGGACGTTCAAGGGCCTGGTGTGGCGGGTGGTTCCCGGCCCGGTGGTCCGGCAGGCGCAGCGGCGGCTGCTCGGCTATCCGGCGCCGATGCGGATGACCCGGTTCCCGCCGGCACGGGTGCGGCGGGTGGTCGGCGCGGCCGGTGGTGCGGTGCTGGCGACCAGGACGGTCGACGATCGCGCGACGCACTGGCGCTCGACCAGGTACGTGCTCAGGGGGCCGTCCCGTAGTTGACCGTGTTGCGGCCGCCGCCGAAGTTGTTCGGCGTGCCCGGCTCGTTGAGGTTGACGCCCTTGTCCGGGGCGGAGGCCGAGGACACGGCGACCGCGACCCCGGTGGCGAGCGCGAGCCCGACCAGAACGGCTGCGATCGCGCCGACCATCTTTCCCACGGTGCCTACTCCCGCCGACGGGGTCTGGACGGGCTCAATCTACCGGCTGGTAACACAAGCCACAACAAGCCCAGCGTGACAGTTGCGAGTGCGATCACATCGGCCACGACGACCGGCGCGACCGGCGGGGTGCGCGCCGCCGAGGGCGTCACCGAGCCGGGGACCCGGTACAGATCGAGCCATTCGCCCTGGTGAACCCGGTCTAGGCCGGCGGTGACGGTGGCCGTCGGCGCGCCGGGGGTGCCGTGCTCGACCAGCACCCAGCCGATACCGAGCCGACCAAGATCGCCACCCTCGGCGACGGTGGCCCGGACCTCGGCCGCGCGCCGGTCCTCGCCGGGCACCGCCTTCCCGGAGACGTAGAGGGTGTCGTCGATGACCGTGGGCCGGGGGAGCGCGCGCGGGGCGGGGTCGAGCTGGGTGCGGTGGTCGTTCCAGCCGAACTGCCGGAAGGCCGACAGCGGCAGCGCGACCACGTCGCCCGGCCGGGGGTCGGTGGCCAGCCGGTCGGCCACGGCCTGCCAGTCCGCCGGGTACTCGACCGCCTCGAGCCGGTTGAAGCCGCCCCAGGCCAGGTCCGGCATCATCGCCAGCGGCACGATCGCGGCCGCGACCAGCAGCAGCCGCCCGCCCCTGGCCAGCGTGCGCGCCGCCGCGCCGACACCGAGCGCGAACCCGACGGCGAGCGGCAGCGCCCACCAGGCGACCCACTTCTGGGAGTCCCGCAACAGCCCGCCCCCGGGAACGTTGGCCGCCAACCAGCCGACCGCGGCCGTGCCGCCGAGCGCGCCGAGCACGACGCCGCCGAGCCCCAGCACGATCAGCCCGGTGGTCGCCGAGCCCTGCCGCCGGCGCCACTCCCGCCAGCCGAGGACCGCGACCACGGCGATGGCGATGGTGAGCACGGGGACGAGCGGGTTGGCGCGGCTGGCGGGGACGACCTCGGCGTTCCAGATCCCGCCCAGTCCCAGCAGGCTGGTGATGGTGCCGGCCCAGTTCTCGCCCCGGGCGCCGAACGCGGCCGAGCCGTCCGGGGAGGACAGCCCACCGGACGGGTGCAGGATCGCCGGCAGCCACCACGGCGCGTTGAGCACGACCGCGAGCGGCACGGTCACCAGCAGCGCGCGTCGACCCCCGCAGACGATGCCGACCATGGCCGCGAGCAGCCCCCCGGATGGCGTGAGCACCGCGGGCGCGGAGGTCACGGCCAACAACGCCACCGCCCGTCGCGTGGACTCCCTCGAGGCGCTCGGGCGCAGGTCGCGATCAGCGGGACTGTCGGTGCCGGCCGGTAAACTGGTTACCGGGGGCCGGCGGCCAACGCCCCACCCCGCCCGCAGCGCCAACCCCGCGCGCGCCACCCACGGCAGGCACGCGTACGCCAGCAGATACGGCCAGTGCCCGATGAACAACCGCTCGGCCACATACCCGCTCCACCCGTACGTCACCGCCGCCACCACGCGCACCCCGACCGACCCCGTCGGCACCAGCAGCCCCGCCCCCACCGGCCCCGCGACCAGCGCCGCCAGCAACACCACCTGCTGCACGACATCACCCGGCACCACCGCCGTCAGCAGCGCGACCACGGCATCGGCCGGCACCGACCTCGGCAGCGCCGAGGACAGCCCCAACGCCTCCGGCAACAGCCACTGCCTCGGCGTGAACACCATGTCGTAGCTGAGCACGAACCCCCGCCCGAGCAGCGGCGCGAGCACCAGCAACGCCAGCCCCACCGCCACCACCCCGACCGCCCGCATGCGAGGAGGCTACTTCCGGCGGACTCCCCAGCACCCCCACTGTCGGCTATGGTCCGCTCGTCGGTAGCCGGGGAGGTGACGGTGGCGGAGCGCATACGGCTCACCGCGCTGCTGGTCACCATCGGCGTCGCCGGCAACCAGGCCGCCTCCTACCTGCTCAACGTCGCCGGCGCGCGCCTGCTGGTCCCCGCCGACTTCGGCGAGCTGGGCTCGCTGCTCGCGGTGCTGGTCGTCGGCGCGGTGCCGGCCATGGGGCTGCAGACCGCGGCCGCACTGCGGATCGCGCGGGCGGGCCGGGACGGCGCCAGCCAACTGTGCTCCCTCGGGCTCACCACCAGCGCTGTGGTCACCGCCGTCACGGCCGGCTCGGCGCCGCTGCTGATGGCGCTGCTGCACCTGGACAGCATCTGGCCGGCGCTGTGCGTGGCCGCCTCGCTCGCCTCGATCACCATGACCTGCCTCTGGTACGGCATGCTCCAGGGCACCCGCCGCTTCGGCGCGCTGGCCGCGCTGCTCGGCTGCGAGGGCCTCGTGCGGATCGGCGGCACCGCCGTCGGGCTCGCGATCTTCCGGGACGCCACCGGCGCGCTGGCCTGCACGGCCATCGGCGCGCTGGTGGTGGCCATGATCGGCTGGGTGGTGGTCGGCCGGCCCCGCCCGGCCCGCCACCACCGCGGCCACATCCGCGAGGTGCTGCACGCGGTGCAGGCGATGCTCGCGCTCGTCCTGCTGGTCAACCTCGACCTCGTGCTCGCGCGCCACCACCTGCCCGCCGACGAGGCGGGCGAGTACGCCGTCGGCGCGATCGTCACCAAGATCGCCTACTGGCTGCCGCAGGCGGTCGCCATCCTGGTGCTGCCCCGGCTGGCCGACGCGGCCGGCAGGCGGCGGTTCGTGCCGGTCGCGCTGCTGGTCTGCGCCGCGCTGGACAGTGTCGTCGTCCTGGGCACCGCGACCATGGGGCCGACGGTGGTCGCGATCATCGGCGGCGCCGACTACGCCGGCAGCGACCTGCCGCTGTGGGCGTTCGCGATCGTCGGGTCGCTGCTCTCGCTCGTGCAGATCCTGCTGTACTCCCGCATCGCCAGTGCCGACCGGCGGTCAACCCTGCTGATCTGGGCCGCGGTCGTGGTGGAGGCCGCGCTGGTCACCCTCTGGCTCCACCACAGCCTCGCCGAGGTGGTCACCGCCGCGGTCGTGGCCACCGGGCTGCTGGTGGGTGCCGGCGCGCTGGTCGAGCTGCGGGCCAGGCGGGTCGAACCAGTCGACGCACACGGACACGGCGGCGGCCGCGGCCAGCAGTAGCGCGCTCTGCGCCACCCACCCGTAGGCCCAGGACTGCCCGTACTCCAGCACTCTGCCGGTCACCGCGACCACCGTCGCGGTCAGCGCGCCGCCGAGCACCAGCCATCTCGGCGCGGGCGGCCACAGCGACCGCAGCAGCAGGCACGCGATCAGCAGCACCACCGGCAGCATCCCGCCGAGCACCACCAACAGCCCGATCAGCACCACCGGCACCAGCGCCCGCCCGCTCGCCCGCACGTCGACGAGTCGCCGTCGCCGGGGTGGCACCAGCACCGACAGCGCGAGCAGCGCCGCGGTGCCGCCGCCGATCGCCAGGCCCTGGCGGTACTGGGCGTCCGGGCCGAAGGTCAGTGACACGGTGCCGCCCTCGCCGGCGGGCACCAGCCACGCCTGCTGCCAGCCGTCCACTCTGGCCCTGGCAAGCGGCTGACCGTCCATTGTGGCCACCCAGCCGTCGTTCGCGTTCTCCGGCACGGCGAGGATCGCCGCCGGGCCCTCGGCCACGGTCAGCTCGCGGTCGGCGACGTCCCAGCGGGTCACCGTGTGCGCGCGCGGCTCCGGCTTCGCGGAGTCCGATGTGGATGGAGCAAGGCTGAGGTCCTGTACGACGAACGAGTCCGACGCGCCGGTGCGCAGCTCGTGCTCGCCCGCCGGCAGCTCGACCCCGCCGACCAGGTCACGGCAGGTCGACAGGCGCAGTGGCCGGTGGGCGAGGAAGTCCGCGCGGGTGCCGGCGACCGAGGTCTGGTAGACGAACCCGTCGAGCTCCACGGTCGGCCCGGACCCGCACGGCACCGCGAAGTCGGTCGGCGGCGCCGGCAGGTCGACGCCGCCGAAGGTCAGCTCGGTGATCCCGGCCGGCGCGCCCGGCCGGGCCTCGTGGCCGCGCACGGTGATCTCGATCCGGTCGGTGGTCAGCGCGAACCGGGCCACCCCGTCGGGGGTGACCGGCACCGACTGGGTGCCCTTCGGCACCGTGATCTGCACGTCGGTCGGCCGGGAGCCGCCCGAATCCTCCGCTGTGGACAGTCGGAGATCCTTGATCCGCACCGGTTGGTCCCACTCCAGGCGCAGGGTCGGGTTCAGGTCGGTGGTGTCGGCGATCCAGGTCGTCTGCTGGTCGCCGTCGACGGCCGAGAGCGGGCTCGCCGCCGGGTCACCGGCCAGCTGGCTCGAGCCGGACACCGCGAGCCCGTCCGGCGAGCCGGGCACGGTGCCGCCCGCCGCCGGCAGCACCGTCCCGCCGAGCTGGAAGGTCCCGGCCGACGCGGTCCGGAACAGCCGGTGCACGCCGGCCGGCTCCTCGCCGTCCCTGGCCGAGTCGGCCGTGCAGCGCCCGGCGACGCAGGCGTACCTCGGCACCGCGCCCCGGCTGAACGCGAAGGCCGTCTCCTGCCCGGTTTCCGGCGCGGCGTCGGCCGGCACCCGCAGCGCGCGCAACGGACTCACCCCCGGCACGGCGAGCTCGGCGATGGCCACGTTGCCGGTCTGCTTGCCGGCCGCGACGCCGAGCACGGTCACCCGGACCGTGCTGGTGAGCCCGGGGGCGGTGGTGAAGCGCTGTTCGCCGCCGCCCCTGGCGACGTCGTGGTCCACGCTGCCGGTGTCGGTGGTGAGCCGGATCCTGGTCACCGGCCAGCCAACCCGCAGACTGTCCACGATCCGCATGGTCACCTCGCTGACCTGCCGGGGCGTGTCCAGCTCCAGCTCGAGCCACTGCCCGTCCGGGCCGGTGAAGCTCGACGAGCGCCAGGCGGTCAGCGGGTCGCCGTCGATCGCCGCGAACGGCTGGCCGGACGGGTCCGAGGCGCTGACCGCGTCGGCGAACGCGATCGAGGTGGACGCGTGCACGCCGCGGATGCCGCGGTAGGCGGCCACCGTCTGGTGCTCGATGCCGCGGAAGGGCAGCACGTCGGTTGACGGCCGGGCCTGTCTCGGCGTCTCCTCGGCGGCCAGGGTCTGGCTCAGGTTGTCCCGCACCCGCCCGACGTTGCGCTCCCGGTGGCGCAGCCCGTCGGTGACCAGCCAGCGCGACGAGTCAGCCAGCCCGCCGTCGCCGGCGAGCACCGTCGGGGTGTCCGCGTCCAGCAGCCCGGACTCCAGCAACGGCAGCAACGACTCCGGGCCGCCGCTCACCGTCGGCACGTCCGAAGTGGACATCAGGGTGGTGCGCGGTACCGCACTGTCCACTTCGTACATCTCGATCGCCGGCACCTCGCCGACGCCCTCCAGGCGCACCGGCGGCCCGAACTCGCCGACCCGGCGCAGTCCCGGCGAGCCGGCCAGCCCGGCGCGCAGCGCGTCCGGGGCGGGCGCGCCGGTACTGGACTGGTCGAGGTCGTTGCGCAGCAACAGGAACCGGTAGCCGGCACGGGCAAGGAACGCGGCCAGCTCCGGTGAGCCGCGGGCGTTGGTCAGCGCGTCCTCGACGGTGTCCATCAGCCGGGTGTTGCCCTCCGAGCCGAGCGGGATCTGGCTGCGCACCGCCCACGGCGACCTGGCCAGCGCCTGCGCCGGCTCGTCGACCGTGCGTCCCCAGCTGTAGTCGCCGAACCCGGAGCCGGGCAGCAGCAGCGTGCGCGCGTCGTCGTCCTGGTCGGCGACCCAGGTCATCGCCGCGCGCCAGTGGTCGGGCACCTCGGCCCAGCCGGGACCGGGACGCAGCGTGAGCAGCCAGGCCGGGGCGGCCATCACCGCGACCAACAGGCAGCCGACGGCGACCCGGGCGCGGTTGGCGCGCAGCGTCGAGGTGCCGCGCGCCAGGCCGGGCAGCCGCCCGGCGAGCGCGTGGGTGAACGCGAGGGTCAGCGGCAGCCGCAGGACCGGCTCGAACTTGTGCACGTTGCGTAGCGGGGCGAGCGGCCCGTCCAGCAGCTCGCGCACGGTCGCGGCCAGCGGGCCGTCCAGCGTGCCGACATAACCCACGGTCAGCAGCACCAGGCCGGTGAGCACGCCGAGGGTGAGGAAGCGGCGCTCGGGCAGCCGGCCGAGTACCAGCCCGAACAGGCCAACCGCCGCGACCAGGCCGGTGACCAGCATCAACACCGGGTTGTCGATCAGCATGAAGCCCGATGGCCACCACGGCGTGCCGGCGACGACGTAGGCGACCCACTGGTTGGTGCCGCGCAGCACCTCCCACAGCGACATCGGCGCGGTGGTGTTCGTCGCGGACTCGATGTAGTCGAGGAAGGGCAGGCTGTACTCGCCGAGCAGCAGTAGCGGCAGGATCCACCACAGGCAGACCGCGATCACCGAGACACACCACCAGGCGACCAGCCGGACGTGCTCGGCGCTCCACCGGCGGGTCAGCAGCCACAGTCCGGGCAGCACCAGCGCCATCAGCACCATCGCGCCGTTGACCCCGCCCATACAGAGCACGGCCAGCGCCGACAGGCCGGCCGCCCGCCGCGGCGAGCCGATCCGACCGGCTCTGACCAGCGGCAACAGCACCCACGGGAGGGCGACGGCTGGCAGCATCTCGGCCGAGAGCGGGCCGATCTCGGTGAGCATCCTGGGGGCGAGGGTGTAGGCGAGCGCGCCGACGAACCGGGCTGGCTCGGTGCCCACCCGCAGCGCGCGGGCCAGCGCCAGCAGCCCGCCGAACGCGAGGCAGAGCAGCAGCGCGCACCACACCCGCTGGGTGAGCCATGGCGGCAGGCCGAGCAGCTGGCCGGCGGCGAAGAACGGGCCCATCGGGAACAGGTAGCCGTAGGCCTGGTTCTGCAGCTCGCCGCCGGTGGCCTCGGGGTTCCACAGGTGCAGCGCGCGGGTGAGGAAGGCGATCGGGTCGACGGCCAGGTCGAGCTTGGTGTCGAAGGTGGTGCGGCCGGGCCGCTGGAGGAACGACAGCAGGGTGAGCCCGAGCATCACCCAGGCGGCCGGGTTGCGCAGCAACCGGCCGACCCTACCGTCGGTGGATAACATCGTCCGCATACTAGGGCTAGAGTGGGCCGATCTTGCGCTGATGGGAGAGCGGTGGACTTCGACCACGCGTGGGCGTCGGTGGCCGAGGTTCCCGGCTGGCTCACCGAGGACCAGGCCAGAATGCTGTGGGACGCGGTGCGCCGGCTGGAGCCGGGCGCGACCGTGGTGGAGATCGGCAGCCACCAGGGCCGCTCCACGGTGATCCTCGGGCACGCGGCCCGCGACATCGGCGCGACGGTCGTGGCGATCGACGCGTTCGTCGACGGCCGGCTGTTCGGCGGGGCGTCCACTCGGGAGCTGTTCGAAGCCAACATCGCCGCCGCCGGCCTGGACGACGTCGTGGAGCTGGTGGTCGGTTACTCCACGCGACTGCGGCCCACCTGGTCCCGGCCGTTCGAGCTGCTCTACGTGGACGGCAAGCACGACTACTGGACCTATGTGGACGACCTACGCTGGTCGGCCCACCTGCCGCCGGGCGGCGACATCCTCGTGCACGACTGCTTCTCCTCGATCGGCGTCACCGCCGGCACGCTGCACAAGGTGCTGCTCGGCTCGCGGTACCGCTACCTGGACCGCAGCCGCTCGCTGGCCAGGTTCACCCTGCGCCGGCCCGGGTTCGCCGACCGGCTGCGGGTACTCCGCCAGCTGCCGTGGTTTCTCGGCAACGTGTTCCTGAAAGTGTTGCTGCGCCTACGGTTGCGCGCGGTCGCCGGCTGGTTGGGCCACCACGGCCCCTACGACCCGTTCTAGCCGGGCACCCCGGCCAGCACGTCGGTGACGCAGATCGGCGCCACCCGCAGGCTGCGGCTGATCTCCACGTGGGTGTAGGTCCCGGTGGCCACCACGTGCAGCACGTGCAGGCCCTCGGTGAACCGCGCCCGGACCGCGGTGTCGCCAACCTGGACCACGCCGTCGCCGGACTCGCCGGTGAAGTAACCGATCCGCACGATCCGGCGGCCGGTCACCCTGTCCGCCAACGGAATCCGCACCACGTCGGTGCCGACCTGGTAGCCACAGTCGGGTTGCGGGCCGGGCAGCGCGGCCGTGGTGTCGGTGAGGTTGATGATCGGCTGCGGTGTGCCGGTGCCGTCGAGCTGGTACAGCTCCTCGGCCGGCCGGTCGAACCGGGGCGACTCGGGTACCAGGCCGACCACCCGTGAGGTGAACGCGTCCCCGACGAACCAGTCGATCATGATCGGACCGGGCACCGCGGTGTCGTAGAGGACCATGCCCGGCGCTTCGGCCAGCGCCGCCCGCGCGGTGGCCACGTAGTCGCGGGCGTCGGCGAACCGCAGCGCGGGCGCGACCCGCAGAAAGCTCACCACCCCGCCCACCATCACCAGCGCGGTCAGCGCCGCGACCAGCGCCCGCGTCCGCGCCGGCGCGGACGCCACCTCGGGTGCGGACGCGCCGATCCGCTGGGGCTCAAGGAAAGCGAACGCGGCGCACAGCACGGCGACCGGTACCGCGTCGGCCAGGTACCGCGGCTCGGTGGCGATCACCGAGCCGAACAGCCCCAGCCGCGCCGAGGCGACCAGCGCGAGGTCCACGACGAGGTAGGCGGCGAGGAACAGCCACGGCAGCAACGCCCGCCGGCCGGCGCGGACCGCGCTGAGCACGATCAGCGCCACCGCCGCGACGGCCGCGCCGATCCGCACGAACGCCGGCGGGGTGGCCAGCGTCGCGCCACCGGCGCTGTCGGTGAGCGGGCCACCGAACAGCCCAGGCAACAATGTGTCCACAATGGACCGATAGCTGAGGCTGAGCACATCCCGGCTGCCGACCGGGTTCTCGTTGACCGGCGCGTCGGCCAGGCTCAGGTAGCCGAGCACGAACAGCCCGACCAGCGCGCCGTTGGCCAGCCACACCCACCGATAGCGACGCAGGGCGAACAGGATCGGCGGCCGCCCGGCGGGCGCGACCAGGATCGTCACCGCGAGCAGCATCGCCGGGATCAGCGCCGCCTTCTCGTAGAACGCGAGCCCGAACACCGTCCACAGCCCGGCGTAGACCGCGTGCCGGGTGCCTTCGCCGTGCAGGAAACGCAGATGCGCGTGGATCGCGCCGAACATCGCCAGCAGCACCGGAAGCAGCTGCAGCGCGTAGGCGAACCACAGGGTGGGGAACAGGATCAGCGGTGAGCAGGCGAAGAACGCGAACGCCACCACCACCGCCCAGCGGACGCCGAACAGCCGCCGGAGCACCCGCCAGCACAACAGCAGCGTGAGCGCGTGCACCACCAGCAGCGGCGCCATCGCGACCGGGAAGTTCAGCGGCGCGATGGTGGTGACCACCCAGACGTATAGGAACGCGCCCGGCTGCACGTGCCCGCTGTAGATCTGGAACAGGTAGTCGAGCTCGTGCGGCGCGGCGTGCGCCGCGCGGTAGGTGAAGATGAAGTCGTCCTGGCCGAAGTACCCGTTCAGCGCGGCCACCGCGTGCACCACGAACGGCACGGCGGCGACCAGCAACGCGACCATCGCGACCGGGGAGCGCGCCGGCCGGCGGGGACTCAGGTGTCGTGGCCCCGACACCTGGACGTCGACAGACAAGGGACCCCCGCGTGGACGTGAGTGAGCCCCGACTCCGCTTCACCCTAACGCCGAACGTGCCGCCCGTCAGCCGCCGGCGTTGGGTTGGCAGGCGGGTGGCTGGCAGAGCAGCTTGGACAGCGCCGCGTAGAAGATCTCGTTGATGCGGGTGGGATCCGGCGTGGTGAACGCCTCGCCGCCGGTCGCCTCGGAGATGGCTTGCAGTTCCTTCTGGTCGATGTCCGGCCCGATGCCGATGCCGACGATCTGCACCGGCCGCCGGGGGTCCTGCAACCCGTCCAGCTCGGCCAGCAGCTGCTCCCGGCTGATCCCGTTGGCGTCCTCGTTGCGGCCGTCGGTCAGCACGACCACCACGTTGATCCGGCCGGCCTCGTAGTTCTGCGTGGAGGACCGGTAGGCGGCCAGGGTGCTGTCGTAGAGCCCGGTCGCGCCGTTGGGCAGGGCCTGGACCCCGCGCAGCGCCTCGATGGACCCGCCGTTCTTGAGCTCGGCCACCGACTTCACCGGGAACAACTCCCGGTAGTCCTGGTTCGGGCCGTCCAGATCGGTGGAGAACAGCCAGACCCCGAGCTTGGTCGTCGGTTTCATCAGGCCGATGCCCAGCTCCGCGGCCTGCAGGGTCACCGCCATCCGGTTGCGCCCGGTCCCGGGCACCGGCTCGGCCATCGAGCCGGACACGTCGATCAGCACCTGGATCCGTGCGCTCAGGTTGACCCCGGCCCACTGGTTGAGCGCCTCGTCGACCTCGGCGGGCTGGGGTAAGGGCACCGGGGTCATCTTGGTGTCGTCGGTGCGCTTGTCGTCACCCCGGGGGCGCAGCATCTCCCCGTCCGGGGTGCGGAAGCCGGCGTCGGCGAACTCGTCGGCGGACTCCTGGTCGATCAGCGCGGACAGGAACCGCTCGGCCGCCTCGCGCTCGGTGCTCGGCGTGTCCGGCAGCACCACGAACGGGTAGTCCAGCGCCGGAATGGCCGGCTCGGCGTACGCGGCGACCAGCGGCGCGTTGGTGTTGCGCACGTTGTGCCGCAGCACCGCCAGCTCCGAGGACGGGAAGCCGTCCAGCGGCTCGTCGGTGCTGTCAACGCCGGGTAACCGGGTGAACAGGTCGGCGGCCTGGGGCACGGTGTTCGGCGAGAGCCCGCGCAGCTGGCTGGTGATCGCGCGGCCGGGGTCATCGACGGTGGCGAACAGGTTACGCACGGCGAACAGCGTGGACACCCCGACCGGCTCGCGGGCCGGGTCGGGCAGGCCGATGGTGAGCGGCTCGGCCGGTTCCGGCCCGAGCACCTTGGGCCAGGTCACCGGCTGCGCCGGCCAGCCGAGCCGGCCGGCGGCGTCCTCGGTGAGCGCGAGCACCACCGGCGAGCTGGCGATCGACGTGCCGTTCACCGGCACGTTCCACGCGCCCTTCTCCTGGGCGCGCTGTAACCAGATCGTCGACTCCGGGATCCACACGTGCGGCCGCTCGGTGCCGTCGGAGAGCACCAGCGCGTCCGCGGTCGACGAGGACTCCCGTGGCGTCACCCGCACGTCGAAACAGGAGCCGTCGTCCTGCTCGGAGACCCGCTTGGCGACCTGGGTGACCACACCGGCGACGTCCTCGGCCGCGGTCACGTTGAGTTGGGTGGTCGTGTCGCAACTGGCGGCCCGCAGCCGCTCGTTGAGGAAATCGAACACGAACCAGCCGAGTAAGGCCACCACGAGCAGCGCGCTCAGCAGGATGATCGGCGACCGCGACCGCAGCCCCCGTGGCTTGGCCGACGAATGTCGTCCCATCGCGGTCGCCCTCCAATGTCGGCACAGGGACGTTGTTCGGGTCGGGCAAACCCTAATACAGGGAGGACACCTCGTCGGAGAAATCTTGCATGATCACGCTGCGCTTGAGCTTGAGTGACGGGGTCAGATAGCCGTTCTCCGGGTTGAACTCGGTGTCCAGGACGCGGAACCTGCGTACCGACTCCGCCGTGGACACCGCCAGGTTGCCCTCGTCGACCGCGCGCTGGATCTCCGCGAGCAGCGCGGGGTCCTCGGCCAGCTCGGCGACGGTCGCGGTCGCCGACTTGTCGACCGTGGTCTTCCAGTAGGTGAAGTAGTCGGCGTCGATGGTGATCAGCGCGGCGATGTACTTCTGCCCGTCGCCGACCACGAGTGCCTGCGCGACCAGCGGATGGGCGGCGATGCGGTCCTCGATCACCGACGGCGCCACGTTCTTGCCGCCGCTGGTCACCAGGATCTCCTTCTTGCGCCCGGTGATCCGCAGGAACCCGTCGGCGTCCAGCTCGCCGAGGTCGCCGGTGGAGAACCAGTCGTCGGCGTCGATCGACTCCTTGGTCGCCGCCTCGTTCTGCCAGTAGCCGGTGAACACGCCGGCGCCGCGCAGCATGATCTCGCCGTCGTCGGCGATCCGCACCGCGGTGCCCGGCAGCGGCTTGCCGACGGTGCCCGGCTTGAACTCCCCTGGCGCGTTGACCACCGACGCGGCGGTGGACTCGGTGAGCCCGTAGCCCTCGAACACCACGATGCCGACGCCGCGGAAGAAGTGCGTCAGCCGGGTGCCAAGCGCCGCGCCACCGGAGATCACGTACCGGACCTGGCCGCCGAGCGCGGCACGCAGCTTGCTGTAGACCAGCCGGTCGAACAGCGCGTGCTTGAGCTTGAGCCCGAGGCCGGCCCGCCCGGCCGCCTCGCTGTACTCGATGGCGGTGGCCGCGGCGGCGTCGAAGATCTTGCCCTTGCCGCCGACGTGCGCCTTCTGCCGGGCGCCGTTGTAGACCTTCTCCAGCACGTAGGGCACCGAGAGGATGAACGTCGGCCGGAACACCGCGAGGTTGTCGGTCAGTGTCTTGACGTCGGCCCAGTGTCCGAGGGTGGCCCTGGCCATCACCGCGCCGACCTCGACCATCCGGCCGAACACGTGCGCCAGCGGGAGGAACAGCAGCGTCGAGGCCTCGACGCCGCCCTCGCCCTTGAACATCGGCGCGAGGTACTCCACCGCGTTGCTCACCGCGGCCACCAGGTTGCGGTGGGTGAGCACGACGCCCTTTGGTCGGCCGGTGGTGCCCGAGGTGTAGATGATGGTGGCGAGGTCGTCGGGGGCGACCGCGCGGCGGCGCTCGTCGACGACCTCGGCCGAGGTGTCCGCGCCCGAGGTGGTCAGGGTGGCCACCGCGTCGCCGTCGATGCGCCAGACGTGCTCGAGCGCGGGAATCTTCGCGCGGACCGCGTCGATCTTCTTCTCCAGCGCGCCGTTCTCCACCACGACCGCGATCGCGCCGGAGTCGGACATGATCCACTCGATCTGCTCGTCGGAGGAGGTCACGTAGATCGGCACGGAGACCGCGCCCGCGACCCAGATCGCGAAGTCGAACAGGGTCCACTCGTAGCAGTTGGCCGACAGGATGGCGACCCGGTCGCCCTGGCCGACGCCCTGCGCGACCAGGCCCTTGGCCACCGCGACCACCTCGTCGTGGAACTGCGCGGCGGTCACCTCGCCCCAGGTGCCGCCGGTCTTTCGCCGGAAGGCGATCGAGTTCGGCGCCTGCTCGGCGTTGGTGAAGACGACGTCGGCCACGCCGCCACTGTCCGACACGGTGGCCAGCGGGGGGACGGCAACTTCGCGCATGATCAGCTCCTCGAGCACGAGCAAGGGGGGCCGCGCGACGTCAGCGCCGCCTTACCTCACAGTAACTTGCCGCACATCTTGCCTGCCAACGGCGCGAAGGGCCACCCCCCGACACAAACGCGAGCCCAACGCTCCAGCGCGGCGGGTCCACCCTGTCAGCGGGGTTGGACTCGCGTGGCGGGAGCGTTGGGCTCGCGAGGTGACCTGGGGTTTCAGACGGTCAGTGACCAGGTGTTGAGGGTGCCGACATCGGCCTGGTAGACGTCCTGGACGCGCAGCTGCCAGGTGCCGTTGGCGGTCTCGCTGGCCGCGTTCACCGTGTACGTGGTGTTCACGTTGTCCGCCGAGTCGCTGCCGCTGGAGTTCTTCAGCCGGTAGCTGGTGCCGTCCGGGGCCACCAGGTCGATCACCAGGTCACCTCGGTAGGAGTGGCTGATGTCGACCGCGACCTGGCTCGACGAGGACGCCGCGCCCGAGCAGCCGGCGACGGTCACCGGGCTGGTGATCGCCGCGCCGCCGTCGGGGATCGACACCCGGGTGGTGTTGGCCGCGGTGGTGCAGGTCGGCGCCGGCTCCTCGCCACCGAGGTCGGCCGCGGCCGCCGCGATCTGCGCCGAGAAGTAGCTCGTCTGCGCGTAGACGCCCGGGTTCTCCGGCCGCGCGCAGCCGATGCCCCAGCTGACGATGCCGACCTGGATCCACGCGTTGTTGTCGTCGCGGCGGAACATCGGGCCGCCGGAGTCACCCTGGCAGGTGTCCACGCCGCCGTCGTCCCAGTTGCCGGCGCAGATCTCCTTGGCCGGGATCAGGTCCGAGTACGCCTGCGCGCACTGGGTGTCGTTGATGAACGGCACGTTGGCCTTGAGCAGGTAGCGCTGCTGGCCGCCGCCCTCCACGGCCGCGCCCCAGCCGGCGACGGTGAACGTGCCGCTGTCGTAGGCCGTGGTGGAGGCCACCGCCAGCGTCGGCACGTCGACCGCGCGCTCCAGCCGGATCAGCGCCCAGTCGTCACCGCTGTTGTACCCGGGGGAGCGGTAGACGTAGTTGGACCGGACCGTGATCCGGTTGGCGTCCTGCAGGTCCACCGCGCCGAGCGTGGCGGTGATGCTGGTGTTGTTGCCGGTGCCGTTCACGCAGTGACCCGCGGTCAGCACCAGTTGCTGGGTGTACATGGCGCCACCGCAGCCCATGGACAGCCGCACCATCCACGGGAACTCGCCCTGCGACGCCCGTACGCCACCGACGACCTGGGGCTGCACGTCACCCGGCGTGGGTGGCGGTGCCGCGAGGGTCTGTCCGGTGGCCGCGCCGAGTACCGCCGCCGCGCCGACGGTGACCAGCACCGCCCGTCCGGTCAGCCGTCTTAGCCTCGACATCCAGCTGTTCATCTGTCGGGTCCTTTCGGTAGTCAGTGCTGTTGAACTAGTGCTGTTGAGCTAGTGCTGTTCGGAAGGTGCTGTTCAGAAGGTGAGTGCCCACCGGTCGATGTAGCCGGTGTCCTGCTGGTACAGGTCCTGCACCCGCAGCTGCCAGGTTCCGTTGGCGGCCTCGCCGGAGGCGTTGACGGTGTAGGTCGTGACGAGGTTGTCGCCAGAGTCGTTGTTGGTGCTCTTGAGCCGGAACGCGGTCCCGTCCGGGGCCACCAGGTCGACCTGGAGGTCGCCGCGGTAGGTGTGCTTGATGTCCACCGCCACCTGGAGGTCCGACGGCGCGTTGCCGGTGACGCCGGAGACCGCGATCGGGCTGGTCACCGCGGCGCCCGCGTCCGGGATGGTGACGTCGGCGGCGTTCTCGAAGGTCGGCCCGGCCGGCGGCGGCTCGGAGCCGTCGCAGGTCTCGCCGATCACCCGGTACACGCAGTCGGAGTACTCCAGGAACCGCAGTACGGCCTCCCGGTTGCGCGAGGTCTCGCGGGCGATGACCTCGTCCGGCGGGTAGAAACCGTTGAGGCCGCCCGAAGACGGGTACATCTCGAAGGTGTAGGAGAAGATCCGCTGGTTGCCCCACAGCCAGTCGTCGATCGTGCCGTCGGTGATGTAGAGGTCCGATGCCTGCTCGGGGGTGTAGCCGTTGGTGCCGGCCATCTCGCGGCCCAGCGTGGCGAACGCGCTCTGGTCCCTGGCGGTCAGCCCGGGCGCGGTGTCGTTGTAGGTGTAGCCGTATGGCCAGAGCACCAGCTCGGAGAAGGTGTGGAAGTCGATGTTCGTCTTGATCTGCTGCACGCCACCCACGACGCGGGTGCGGACGAAGTCGGCGACCACCTTGACCTCGGGCGCGGACTCGCCGGCCGAGCCGCGGTAGGTCTCACTCGACGGCGAGCCGGACGAGCCGCCGCAGCAACCCCACTGGTAGTCCCAGTTGCGGTTGAGGTCGGTGCCGATCGACGAGCTGCCGGAGTTGGGCTGCCGGTTCTTGCGCCAGCCGGCGTAGGAGCCGGAGCTGATGTCGTACTCGCCGCCGTCGGGGTTCATGTCCGGCACGATCCAGATCTCCCTGGTGTTGACCAGGTTCGTGATCCGGCTGTCGGTGCCGTACTTGTCGGTCAGCTCGGCGACCAGGTACAGCGCCATCTCGACGGTCAGGTGCTCGCGGGCGTGCTGGTGGTGGGTGAACAGCACCTCCGGCTCGTCCTCGTCGGTGGCCACGTTGTCGGAGATCTTCAGCGCGACGATCTCGCGGTTCTGGTATGAGCGACCGATGACGCGCTTGCTGAGCAGCGTCGGGTGGTCGGCGACGGCGGTGTTGAGCACCGCGGTCATCTCCGCGAAGTTGTGGTAGTTCGAGTCGGCCGGCGGGAAGTCCATGGCGGTGACGTCGTCACCGTGGTCATGGGTGCCGTGGTCATGGGTGTTCGCCAGGCCGGGTTCGGCGTCGACGGTGAGGCCGAGTGCCTCGATCTCGCGGACTTCCGTGGCGGTGGCGGTGATGTTCAGCGCGCCGTGCTCGACGGAGTTGATCACCGCGCCGGTCTTGGCGACCGCGTTGCGCAGATGGATGTCGAGCTCACCGGTGACGTAGTACTCGCCGGAGGTGCGGTTGGCGGACGGCGCGGCGGATTCCTGTTCGGAGGCCGCGGAGCCGTTGGTTGACAGGACCAGCGACAGGGCGGCCAGCGCCCCGATCGCGATGATGGACGGGCGTGTGTGTCTCACGCGGTGCCTCCTGCAGGGGCGCCGTTCTGTGGTCGGCGCGGAGGTGATTTTCAGTTGTCCCGGCGAGTGGTCCGAAACCGTTGCGGTGCCCTCACGGCCACTACACCTGGTAGCTGATGTTTACCTGAGACGGACGCCACCACAAGGGGCAAACCAGCGTTGGCGCGCTCTGGTTGTTCCCAATTCACAGTCAGCGCTCAGCGCACACCCAGCTTGCGCAGCAGGCGAAGCGAGCGGGTCATCACCTTCGCGTACTGGCCGTAGGGCACCCAGCGCGGCGGGTCGAGCGCGGCGAACCGTTGGCTGGCAATCGTTTGCGCCTCGGTGTACTTCAGCAGCCCGGCCGCGCCGTGGCGACGGCCGATGCCCGAGGCGCCCATGCCGCCCATCGGGGCGTCGGTGCTGCCGAAGGCGGCGGCGTAGCCGTCGTTGACGTTCACCGTGCCGACCCGCAGCCGCGCGCCGACCGCGCCCGCCCGCGCGCGGTCCCGGCCGAACACCCCGGCGTTGAGCCCGTAGGGGGTCTGGTTGGCCAGCGACACCGCCTCGTCCTCGGACGCGAACGGGTACAGCGACACCACCGGGCCGAAGGTCTCCTCGGCGTGGCAGCGCATGTCGGGGGTGACGTCGGCGAGCACGGTCGGCTCGTAGAAGTAGGGCCCGAGGTCGGGCCGGGGGCGTCCGCCGGTGAGCACGGTCGCGCCCTTCGCGCGGGCGTCGTCGACGTGCTCGGACACCGTCTTCAGTACCCGGGCCGAGGACAACGAGCCCACGTCGGCGCCGTAGTGGTAGCCGGCGGCCAGCCGCAGCCGCTCGGTCTCGGCGACGAACGCGTCGGCGAAGCGGTCGACGATCGAGTCGTGCACGTAGATCCGTTCCAGGGAAAGGCACAGCTGCCCGGCGTTGGCGAAACACGCGCGGACCGCGGCGCGCGCGGTCCGCGCGATGTCCGCGTCGTCCAGCACGAGCATCGGGTTCTTGCCGCCGAGCTCGAGCGAGCAGCCGACCAGCCGGGCGGCCGCGCGCTGCGCGATCAGTGCGCCGGTGCGCGAGGAGCCGGTGAAACCGAGGTAGTCACAGGTGTCCACGACCGCGCCGCCGATCGTCGGCCCGTCGCCGAGCACGACCTGGAGCAGCCCGGCCGGCAGACCGGCGCGGTAGAGCAGATCGGCACCGAGCAGCGGGCTGAGCGGGGTCTGGCTGTCGGGCTTGAGCACGACCGCGTTGCCGGCGATCAGCGCCGGGATGAGGTCGGCGACCGACAGCGCGAGCGGGTAGTTCCACGGCGCGATGATGCCGACGACACCCTTGGGCTGGCGCAGTTCCCGCGCGCTGATCACCCCGGGGAGCAGGCCGGCGCGCCGGCGCGGGCGCAGCAGTCTCGGTGCGGTGCGCAGGTAGTAGCTGGTGACCAGGGCCGGTTCGCAGAACTCCTCGAACGCGTCCCGGCGAGCCTTGCCGGTCTCGGCCTGGAGCAGGTCGGTGACCGCCTCCCGGTGGCGCGCCAGCAGCCGGTGGAAGCGTTCGAAGACGGCCAGGCGGGTGGCCAGCGGGGTGGCGGCCCAGTCGGGCTGGGCGCGGGCGGCGCGTTCGTAGGCGGTGTGCACGTCGGCGACGGTCGACTGGGGGAGCGTGGCCAGGTCGCCGCCGGTGAACACGGCCGTGGTGGTGTAGGTGTCGCCGGACTCGGCGGTGACCAGCGCGCTGAGGCGTTCGAGCAGGTCCGGGGTGAGCGCGGGCGGGCGCATCACGCGGACTCGGGTTCGGTGCCCGGTGCGCTGGCCGCGGCGCGGGCCTCGTAGGCGGCGCGTTGGGATTGCTCGGTGTCGACGAGCAGCTGATCGCCCTTGAGCGCGCGCACCAGCCACTCGGCCGCGGCTCGGGGCAGCAGCCGGGTGAGGCGGTTCATCACGCCGAGCGAACCGGGCACGAAGACCTCGAACCTGGGGCGCCGCAGGGCTTTCACGATGGCCTCGGCGACGTCGGTCGGCTCGACGGACTTGAAGAACCGGGCTTCCTTGAGCCCGCTGGCGAGCTCGGTGCGCACGATGGCCGGCAGGACCACGGTCAGGTCGACGCCGCTGCCGCGCAGCTCCGAGCGGACCGCCTCGGAGAGACCGACCACGCCGTGCTTGGTGGCGCAGTAGGTCGCGCCGCCGGCGAAGCCCGCCTTGCCGGCGGCGGACGCGATGTTGACGATGTGCCCGGTGCGGCGCGGGCGCATCCGTTTGACCCCTTCGCGGGTGCCGTGGATGACCGCGTGCAGGTTGATCTCCAGCTGCCGCACGGTTGACCGGTCGGTCTCGTCCTCGAACGGCCCGAGCGCCATGATCCCGGCGTTGTTGATCAGCACGTCGATCGGCCCGAGACGCCCCTCGACCTCTTCGAAGAACTTCGTGAACCCCGCGAGATCGGTGACGTCCAACGGAAACGCCTCCGCGCCGAGCCGGTTCGCGGTCTCCGTCGCCACCGCGAGGTCCAGGTCCCCAATGGCGACCCGGGCCCCGGCTCTCACCAGCGCCTCAGCGGTGGCCGCCCCGATCCCGCGCCCACCCCCGGTGATCACGACAACCTTGCCAGCCAACGACCGACCCATCACGCCACCACCTCAAAAAAAGCAGTCCAGCAGGAATGTATTCCACCCACCCCCGCCAGGCCAACCCTGCGCGGGGTTCAGGGGTGGGTGCGGAGGTCGAGGGTCAGGCGCTCGGTGTCGCGGTCGTGGATGTGGGTGGAGCCGGTGAGGGTGTGCGGGCGGTGGGACTTGTTGCGCTCCAGGCCGTAGATGAGGAGGGCGAGGACGGCGGCGGTGATGAGGAGTTCCATGGCGGTAAGTTTGCGCTGCTTTCAATCCTGCCAACAGTGGCAGGACAGACCATGTTCGTCAATTTTCTGCCATGTATGGTCGGGGGGTGCTCAGGACTGTCGCCGCGGTGTTGATCGACCAGTTCGCCGTTTTCGAGTTCGGCGTGCTGTGCGAGGTTTTCGGGATCGACCGGACCGAGGACGGGGTGCCGCCGATCGACTTCCGGGTGTGTGGGGAGCGGGCGGGTGAGCCGCTGCGGACCGGGGTCGGCGCCCAGGTGGTGCCCGAGTTCGGGCTGGACCGGATCGTGGGCGCGGACCTGGTCGCGGTGCCGGCCGCGAGCGTGCGGGACCCCGACCAGTACCCGGTCGCCGTGCTCGAGGCGCTGCGTGCGGCCGCCGCCGGCGGGGCCACGCTCATCTCGGTGTGCAGTGGCGCCTTCGTCCTCGGGGCGGCCGGCCTGCTCGACGGGCGGCGGTGCACCACCCACTGGCGCTATGTCGACCTGCTCGCCGAACGCCACCCGAAGGCGTTGCTCGATCCGGACGTGTTGTTCGTCGACGACGGCGACATCATCACCAGTGCCGGCACCGCCGCGGGGATCGACGCCTGCCTGCACCTGGTCCGCCGCGAGCTCGGCTCGGCCGCCGCGACCGCGATCGCCAGGCGGATGGTCGTGCCGCCCCAACGCGACGGCGGTCAGCGCCAGTACGTCGAGCTGCCGATCCCGGAGTGCACCGGCGACAGCCTCTCGCCGGTGCTCACCTGGATGGTCGCCAACCTCGACACCGAGCACTCGGTGGCCGCGCTGGCCAACCGGGCGCGGATGTCCGAGCGCACGTTCGCCCGCCGGTTCGTCGCCGAGACCGGCACCACCCCGCACCGCTGGCTGACCATGCAGCGGGTGCTGCACGCGCGCCAACTGCTCGAGGACACCAGCATGCCGGTGGAGGAGATCGCCCAACAGTGCGGGTTCGGCTCCGCCGCGCTGTTGCGCCACCACTTCAACCGGGTCGTCGGCGTCGCGCCGAACGACTACCGGCGCACGTTCGGGCAGGGCCACGAGGTCCACATCGGACATTAGCTCGAGTGATCGTCGAGTAATGGCAAGCAGAATCGGGTCACGGGGGGATGACACGCGCCTCGCGCGCAGATCGAGCGGTGCTCGCACAGGCTGGTCATGCGCGCGCGTAGCGGGCTATACCTGGTGATGTGAGGCAACGTCAGGAACAGATCGATGTGTACGTCGACTCGTGGAACGAGTCGGACGTCGATCACCGGCACGTGCTGATCGAGGCCGTGTGGTCCGAGAGCTGCGCCTACCACGCGCCGGCGATCGAGGCCAGGGGATTTCGGGCGATCAGTCAGAACATCACCCGCATCCAGGACAAGTACCCCAACCGGGTCTTCTGCCGCACCAGCGAGGTGTTCTCCCACAAGGACCGCGTCCGCTACACCTGGGCGATGCTCGACCTCGGCGGCTCGGCCACCATCGCCGGGGTGGACTACGCGCAGTTCGCCGACGACGGGAAGCTGTGCCGGGTCACCTGCGTGTACGACCGCAAGCCCCGCTCCGGCGAGTGACCGAACGACTCGGCATCCGGCGCGGCGAGCACCGCGACCGCGGCGGGTACCACGGTGATGGTGAACTCCCTGCGCCGGAACGGAACAACCTCGCCGTCGTGTTCGAACCACAGTGGACTGTCGTCGGTCCGTTCGACCAGCACCTCACGGCCCCTGGCGTAACGCACGCCGGGGAGCCGGAGCTGCTCGCCGGCCATGGTCAGTCGCAGCACCTCGGTGGTCGGGTGTTCGCCGCCGATCACGCACACATCGAGTAGTCCATCGTCCACAATGGAGTGTGGGAGCAGTTCGTAGTCGCCGCCCCGGTAGCGGCTGCCGCCGACGTTCACCACGAAAGTGGATCCACTGTGGATCTCGTGGCCGTCGACGAGCACCCGGCCGGGGTAGGGGCGGTACCAGGAGGAAACCCGCCGGATCGCCTCCTGGTAGGAGAGCCCACCGGTCTTCGCGTCGTGCACGGCCATCGGCGTGAAGCCGGCACTCGCCCCGGTCAGCACCAGACCCCCGTCCAGCCGGGCGAGGTCGAGCCGGTGCGCCGGTAGGCCGGCCAGCGCCATGGCCAGCGCCGCCCGCCACGGCATGCGCCCCCACAGCGTGCGGTACAGCGAGTTCGCCGTGCCGCCGGGAACCACCAGCATCGGCACCGGCCGCCACGCGGTCGCCAGGCCGGCGACCACCTCGCGCGCCGTGCCGTCACCGCCTACCGAGACCACCAGGTCCGCCCAGTTCGCCGCCGTCTCGGCGATCGCGGTCGCCGAGCCGGGAAAATCGGTCCAGCGCACCGAGACCGGCCGCCGGCAGCCGCGGATCACCTGCCAGACAAGGTCGACCGACGTGTTGCCGGCGGCCGGGTTCGCGATGATCAGGACACGTTCCGGAGCGCCGGGCATGGTGGTCAGCTCGCGGTCATGACGAGGACGGCGTTCTGGCCGCCGAAGCCGAACGAGTTGCTGATGGCCGTGGTGACCGGCATCGACCTGGCCGTGCCGGCCACCACGTCGATGTCCAGCTCGGGGTCCGGCGTGTCCAGGTTGGCCGTCGGCGGCACCAGTGAGTCCGAAATGGACAGCGCGGTGCACGCGGCCTCGATCGCGCCGGCCGCGCCGAGCGAGTGGCCGGTGACGCCCTTGACCGAGGTCACCGCCGGCCGGTCGGCGAACATCCGGTGCAGCACCCGCGCCTCGACCGCGTCGTTCAGCCTGGTCGACGTGCCGTGCGCGTTCACGTGGTCCACATCGGAGGGCTCAAGCCCGGCGTCGGCCAGGGCGAGGCGGATCGCGGCCTCCACCCCGGTGCCTGCCGGGTCGGGGGCGGTGGCGTGGTGCGCGTCCGCGGACGCGCCGTACCCGCTGACGCTGGCCAGCACCCTGGCCCCTCTGGCCCGCGCGTCCGCGAGTCGTTCCAGCACCAGGACGCCGGCGCCCTCGCCGGCCACGAACCCGTCCCGGTCGCCGGCGAACGGCCGGGACGCCGCCGCCGGATCGGACACCCGGCCCGACAGCGCGCCCATCCTGGTGAACCCGGCGACGACCGGCCGGGACAGCCCGGCCTCCGCGCCACCGGTGAGCACGATGTCGCACCGCCCGGCCCGCAACAGGTCCCGCGCGGTGCCGATCGCGGTGGTGGCCGACGCGCAGGCCGTGGTGGTGACCAGGTTCGGCCCCCGCGCGCCGGCGTCGATCGCGAGGTAGCCCGCGACCATGTTCACGCCCATCATCGGGATCAGCAGCGGGGACACCCTGCCGGTGCCCTCGGTGAGCATCGTGTGGTGCTGGGCGGTGAAGGTGGCCACGCCGCCGAGCGCGTTGCCCATCACCACACCCACCCTGGCGCCGTCCCAGACCGCCGGGTCGAGGCAGGCGTTCGCGATCGCCTCCCTGGCGGCGACCAGCGCGAGGTGCACGTACCGGTCGAGCCGCCACGCGGTGCGCCTGCCGAGCAGCGCGTCCGCGTCGAAGTCCGGCACCCGGCAGCTGAAGTCGACCGGCATGCCGTGCAGCGCCGGGTCGGTGGTCGCGGTCGGCCGGCCGTCGCGGATCGCGCGCCAGCTCGCCGGCACGCCGATCCCGCCCGGGGTCACCATGCCGATCCCGGTGACGGCCGCGTGGAAACCGTCCGAAGTGGAGCTAACCATCGACGACGCCCTTGGCGGCCAACGTGCTGAGCGCGTCGGCCACGCTGGCCTTCGGGGTGACGTCGTCCTCGGCGAGGACGATGCCGAACTCCTTCTCCGCGACCATGGCGAACTCCACGATGCCGAGCGAGTCCAGGTCCAGCTGGGCGAAGGTGGCCTCCGGCACGACCTCGTGCTCCTCGACCCCGAAGTTGTCCACCAGCAGCTCGCGCAGGCGATGCAGAACGGTTGTCGACATGTCGGTTCCTCCCCTACACGGCTTCCAGATCCGGCCAGCGCAACACGGTCGAGCCCCAGGTGAGGCCGCCGCCGAACGCGCCGAGCAACACCCGTTGCCCGGCGCGCAGCTCGCCGCTGGCGCAGGCGGCGTCCAGCGCGAGTGGCACCGACGCCGCCGCCGTGTTGCCGACCTGGTCGATGTTGCGCACGAACCGGTCGGCAGGCAGCCCCAGCATGTCCGCGACCCCGTTGATGATCCGCGCGTTGGCCTGGTGGATCACGAACCGGTCGATGTCGCGCAGTCGCAGGTCCGCCTTGCGCAGCACGGCCTGCGCCGACCCGGCCATCTGGAAGATCGCCTTGCGGAACACCGCCTTGCCGGCCATGGTGAAGTACTCCGCGCCCGGCGCCACCGGTTCCGGTGTGGACCGTTGGCGGGAACCGCCGGCCGGCACCATGATCAGGTCGGCGTCCTGGCCGTCGCTGCCGAGATCGAACGGACCGAGCGCGCCCGGCTCGTGCCGCCCGCCCGCCCGCAACACGACCGCGCCCGCGCCGTCACCGAAGATCGCCGCCGTGCTGCGGCAGTCCGGGTCGACGATGGTGGAGAAGGTGTCCGCGCCGATCACCAGCACCCGCTGCGCCACCCCGGCGGCGATGAGCCCGGCGCCGGCGGCCAGGCCGTAGAGGAAGCCGGTGCACACCGCGTTGACGTCGAAGGCCGCGCACCGGTCGAGGCCGAGTCGGTTGGCCACGTCGGGGGCGGTGGCCGGGCACGGCCGGTCGGGGGTGGTGGTGGCGAGCACCAGCGCGTCCACCTGGTCGGTGTCGGCCGACTTCAGCGCCCGCTGCCCGGCCTCCACCGCGAGGTCCGATGTGGACATTCCGGGGTCGACCACGTGCCGTTCGCGGATCCCGGTCCTGGCGCGGATCCACTCGTCGGAGGTGTCCAGCCTGGCGGCGATCTCGGCGTTGGGCACCACCCTGGGCGGCACCCAGGTGCCGAGTCCGCAGACGACGGCCGAGGTGCCGACCCGCCCGGGGAACGGCAGGATCTTCGCGGAGGTACTCATGACGGTGCCGCCAGGTCCTCGATGCCGATGTAGCGGAGGTGGGACTCCTTCATCTCCGTGGACCACCGGTCCGCGGTGGCCAGCCGCTCCTCCGGCGTGGTGTCGATCAGCCGCCTGCCCGGCCAGATCTCGTAGTCCCCGACCGTGTCCGCGTGCTCCTCGAGTCCCCGCTGGAACAGGATCTCCCGCCGCAGCACCATCTCGTGCACCGGCAGCACCGTCCACAGGTGCATCCCGGCCGTGATCAGCTCGCGCACCCGCTCCCGGTCCTCCGGGTGGGCGAGCAGGTGCTCCCTGGCGATCGACGCGCCGACGGTCAGGTGCCGGATCTCGTCGATACCCGCACCCCGGTCGATCTCCGCCGCGATCGGGTTCAGCGGCGCCCACTTGCGTTCGGACAGCTCCGCGGCCGGCGCCAGCGCGCCCTCGATGATGATCGCCATCATCACCACGCCACCGATGAAGTCCTCGCGGATCACCGAAAGGCCGTGTTCCTCGAGCGGGTCGAGGATCGACCGGATGTCCGCGCCCGCCGCCGCGTCGAAGTCCGTTACCCCGAGGGACAGCAGGTGGTTGCGGAACACCATCGCGTGCCGCGCCTCGTCGAGCAGCTGGGTGGCGTAGAACTCCATGGTGTCCGTGTCCGGTGCACTGGCCACCAAATAGGACAGTGCGCGAGCCGCCCGGTCCTCCGCGGCCGACCGGAACGCGTACTCCTGCGCGATCGCGTCCCGCAGCGGCCTCGGTGCGAGCATGTGGGTCGGCAGGGTCAGCGCCGGGTCGAACCCGTCCGGGCGGCCGACGAGTGTCCCTTGTGGAACATTGGTCAGCCAGTAACGCAGGTTCGCCTCGCGCGCGGTCAGCTCCACCTCGGCGGCGCCGGCCAGCAGGCCGGGCGCCTGGTCCCAGTCGGTGATCATGTCGGTTCCTCGAACGGCTCGGCGAACGACTTGAGCGACGTGCCGAACAACGCCCGATCGCCGAGCAGGTGGATCGGAATGGCCAGCAGCGCCCACTCCCACCCAGCGACCAGCAGCCAGACCCCGATCAGCACCGCGTGCGTGGCGAAGCTGTGCGTGAGGTTGTACAGCACGTAGTAGGCCTTCGGGATCAGCTCGGTCCGGCTGCGGTGGTGGGCGAGCAGCCCTGGCAGGTAGCCGAGCACGTCGATCCCGGCGAACAGCAGTACCGCCGGCAGCCAGCGCACCTCACCGAGGTGCAGCGCGAACAGCGCGACACAGACCGCGAGCCCGATCCCGTACTCCAGTCGCAGCACGGCCTGGGTCGACCGGTTGCCCAGCCGCACCGAGGTGTCCACCACGCCGTTCATCAGGCGGCCTGGCCGAGGTCGGGGACCGCCACGGCGTCGTCGAGCACCGTGGTCGCCGGGAACAGCCCGGACAACACGTCGCACACCACGCGTTTGATCACCCGTTCCGCGATCGGGTCCATGATCCCGGCCAGGCTCTCGATGCCGAAGTCCCAGGTCGCGGTGAACCGCACCACGCAGCCACCGATGCCCCTGGTCACCCGCCAGTGTCCGGAGAACGCGGCGAAGTCACCGGAGACCAACGCGAAGTCGATCCGCGACCGGCCGAAGTCGACGATCTCGCGCTCGGTCCAGCGCAACACCCCTCGGCGGAAGCTCACCTCCCAGTCGCTGCTGTCCACATGGGACTCGATATGCCGGACATCGGCGGCCAGCAAGGGATACCGGTCGAACTCCGCGATCCGCGCCAGCGCGTAGCGCGCGTCGTCGGCCGCGATCCGGGCGGTCAGGGTTACGGTCCGCATGCTTGCCTCCTCAGTTCAGCACCGCGTGCGCGGCCCGGTCGAACGCGTCCAGCAGGAACCGCAGATCGCGGTCGTCCAGCAGTGCCGGCGGGGTCAGCCGCAGCACCCGGTCGGAGTTCAACGAGTGGTTCGCGATCACTCCGGCCGCCATCAGCTCCAACAGCAGTTCGCCCGCGAGGCCATCCACCGCGCACTCGATGCCGATCAGCAGCCCGACGCCGCGGACTTCGGTGATCGCGTCGCCGAGCACGTCGCCGAGCAGCCGGCGCAGGTCGATCAGCAACCGGTGGCCGAGCATGCCCGCCCTGGTCACCAGGTCGTCCTCGCGGATCGCGGCGATCGCGCCACGCGCGGCGGCCATGCCGAGCGGCGCGCCGGAGAAGGTCGAGGTGTGGATGAACGGATCCCGGTCGAACGGCGCGAACGCCTCCTCGGTGGCCACCATCGCCGACACCGGCAGCACCCCGCCGCCGAGTGCCTTGCCCACCAACAACACGTCGGGCACCACGTGCTCGCGGTCGGCGCCCCACCAGTAGCCGAGCCGGCCGAGGCCGGTCTGGATCTCGTCCAGGACAAGGAGTGCGCCGTGCTCCCGGCACACCCGCGCCACCTCCCGCAGGTAGCCGGCCGGCGGGACGATGACGCCGGCCTCGCCCTGAATCGGCTCGACGATCACGCACGCCTGCCCGCCGAGCGCGGCGAGGGTGGCCGCGAGCGCGTCGGCGTCCCCGAACGGCACGTGCGACACGTCCGGCAGCAGCGGTTGGAACGGCTGCTGGAACACCGGTTTCGCGGTGACCGACAGCGCGCCGAGGGTCTTGCCGTGGTAGCCGTTCACCATGGACACCAGGTGGCGCTTTCCGTTGGCCCGCGCCAGTTTGATCGCTGCCTCGACCGCTTCGGCGCCACCACAGGCGAAGTGCACCCGGTCCAGCCCCGGCGGCATGGTCGCGGTCAGCTCCTCGGCCGCGAGGGCGGCCTGCGGCTCCAGCAGCAACCGGGTCGCCACCGGGTTGGTCTCCAGCTGCTCGCGCACCGCGGCCAGCACCCGCCGATGCCGCGCCCCGGTGAGGAACACCCCGTAGCCGCCGCAGTTCAGCAGCCTGCGCCCGGAGCTGGTGCGTACCCACGCGCCGGCCGAGCCGACCTCGACGTCGCCGCCGAACATCTCCGCCAGCGCCGCCCGGCCGCTGGACAGGTGTCGCCGGTAGCCGCGCAACACGTTGTCCACAATGGACGTTTCGGTGGCCGCGACCATCAGGACACGACCATCCGGTAGCCGGCGTAGTAGTCGACCAACCCGCCGGCGACGCTGGTCCGCGACGGTGGGTGGAAGGCGATCGCCTGCGCCGCCGCGGCGAGGTAGGCGATGTCGCCGTTGGCGATGAACGCCATGCCGCCCAGCAACTCGACCGCCTGGTTGACCGCCGAGGTGATCGCGTCCTGGACCGCGTACCTGGTCACCAGGGACGCGGCCAGCGTGTCGTTGTCGGTCTCACCCGCCTGCACCCGCCGGGCGAGGCCCTCGGTGAGCGCGGCCGCGGACTCGATCCGCACCGCGAGCGCCGCCCGGTCGCTCACCGGGCCCCGCGCGCCGTGCAGCACCTTCTCCACCAGCAGGCTCGCGATCCCGGTGTAGGCCGCGCACACGTTGAGCTGGAACCAGATCAGCCCGACCGTGGTGAGCTGGTCCATCGCGTCGGCCAGCGACGGGTCCGGCGTGACGATCTGCTCGGGGGAGACCAGCACGTCGCTCACCCGCACCTCGTTGCTCTCCGCGCCGGCGAGGGCGAACGTCGACCAGAACGGGTGCACCGAGATACCGGGAGTGTCCGCCGGCAACAACAGCAGACCGAACGAGGTCGAGCCGTCCGGCTGCTCGACCGCGACGCTCGCGGTCAGCAGGTCCATCGACACCGACAGGCTGCACGGCTTCTTCGAGCCGTTGACCAGATAGCCGCCCTCGACCGGCGTCGCGGTCATCGTCGGCGTCAGGATCCCCTGCGCGGTGCGGCCTTCGGCGAACCCGGAGGCGATCAGCAGCCGCTCGCCGACCACCCGGCGCAGCAGCAGATCGTCCACATCGGACTTACCGGTGACCAGCTCGGCGACCGCGAACAGGGTGCCGAGGGAGAAGTGGTGCATCATCGTGGCCACGGTCATCGACGGCGCGGTGGCCGCGAGCGCGCGCACCACCCGCGCGGTGTCCAGCGCGGAGGCGTCCAGTCCGCCGTAGGACTCCGGCACCAGCAGGTTCGTGCCGCCGTGGGCGCGGAAGATGTCGATCGCCGGGCTGTCCTCGGACTCCAGGTCCGGCAACGAGATCTCGGCGAGCTGCTGACGCAGACCAGGTAACAGCTTGTCGCAGACCTGCCGGTCCGCCTCCATGAACTGCATGTCAACTCCCCAATCGGTGTGCGTCGAAGACCGCGTCCCGTGGCCGGACCCCGGTCGCCCTGGAGATGCCCTGCAGATGTGAGCTGCGCAGCATCGGGTAGTTCGCCTCGCCGAAGACCCCGCCGGTGAGCCCGGTCCCACCGTGGGTCGGCAGGTAGGGCAGCCAGCCGAGGTGCGAGTCGTTGATCTTCAACAGGCCGCCGTTGCCGGTCCGGGCGACGAACTGGTCGATCACCGTCTCATCACCGGCCCACAGCGAGTTCCGCAGTCCGTAGCGGTTGGAGTTGACGTGCTCGAGCACCCGGTCGAGCAGGTCCGGTCCCGGCTCGGCGACGACCACCGGCAGCAGCGGGAAGAACGTCTCCTCGGCCACGGCGGTGATGTCCCGGCAGCCGGCGAGCCCGTCCACCGCGAGCACGGTCGGCTCGATGAACAGGCCGGTGTCCGACGGCTCGCCGTCGACCTCGAGGCGCCGCCCGCCGCACACCAGGCGCGCGCCCCTGGCGAGCGCGTCGCGCACGTGGCCGAAGAACCGGTCACCGCGCAGCACTGGGGAAAGCAGCACACCCTCGTCCTCCGGATAGCCCGGGCGGATCGCCCCGGCCGCCGAGGCGAGCTTGACCAGCAACTCCGCCGCGATGTCCGGGTGCGCGACGACCTGGTTGGGCACCATACAGATCTGTCCGGAGGCGTAGAAGCACTCGGTGAGCGCCTCCACCGCGAGGTCGAGGTCGGCGTCGCGCCACACCACGACGCAGTCGTTGCCGGCCAGCTCCAGGATCGGCTTCTTGCCGACGGCGACACACTCGCGCTCCAGTGCCAGCCCCCGGTCGACGTCACCGGTGTAGAAGATGTCGTTGACCTGCTCGCTGGCCAGCCAGGAACGCAGTACCTGGCCGGGGCGGGCGCAGAAGAAGTTCAGCGTGCCGGCCGGGGCGCCGAGTTCGGCGAGCGCGGGCAGGACCAGCTCGCGCAGCGCGAACATGACGCCGAGCGGTGCGCTGCGGGGCGCGCGCACCACGACCGCGTTGCCGGCGAGCAACGCGGTGCTGGCGAACAGCGCGCTCGCGGCCGGCGCGTTCTGCGGCGGCTGTACGCACACCACGCCGTCGGCCATTCGGCGGATGGTCAGCTCGCGGTCGCCGTGGCGGATGCTCTGGTGCAGTTGGGCGCCGCAGTGGTCGAGGGTCTCCCGGCTGAACAGCGTGCGCAGCCCGGCCAACTGCCAGCGGGCGATGGCGACCGGGCTGCCCTCGGCGACCAGCAGGTCCACCAGCTCCGCCGCCCGCGCGTCCACCCGCTCGCGGATCAGCTCGCCGAGCGCCATTCTCGTGGCAACCGGGGTCGCGGCCCATTCCGGTGCGGCGCGCGCGGCCGCGGCCGTCGCGGCGGCGACGGTCTGCTCGTCGGCCAGCGCGCAGCGGCCGAGCACGCCGGTGGTCGGCAGGTCCTCGCCCCGTTCCAGTCCGCGTTTGCGGGTGAGGGTGGCGAAGACGTCGTCGAGGATCGCCCTGGTGCTGACCGGGTAGATGTGGCGCGGCGCGTCGACATCCCGGCCGCCGACGTGCGAAAGGTAGGTCGGGAGGCGAACTTCTGGTGCTTGTTCGGCACCGATCGTCGAGGTCAGCGTCACCGAGGACATTCCTTTGCCGTCGATCGTAAAAAAGCTCGAATTCGAGTCTGACAAAGAGGCCTGATGGTCCGCTGACACCGCACTCGCGCTCGTTTTCGCCGCTGACAGCGGTCTGACTGGCAGGTCGCGGGCGATTGTCCGTGGCCGCCCAAATGATCGATGATTGCATCATCTTCGCAGGTCGCGGGCTTGCGGTGGCAGGGTATCAGCCAGCTAAGGTGGTGGATCGAGGATGGGTCCGATCGCAGTGGAAACCTTGTCGTCAGATTTGACGCACGCATTTGTGGAGCGCTACGCGGACAACCCCAGTGCCTTTCTCGCGGTGAATGACGGAAATAGTCGGTTCACCTGCCCGGGCGTCGACGGGGTGGTGGTGTACCGGGAGTCCGGCCGCCACCTCGTCCAGTTCGGCGCGCCGTTCGGGCCGGACCCGGCCGCGCTGCTGGCCCGGTTCGTCGAGTTCGCCGCCGGCCGGGGGCGGCGGGTGGTCGCGATCCAGGTCCAGGAGTCCGATGTGGACACCTATGCGGCCGCCGGCTTCACCGTCAACCAGGTCGGCGCCTCCTATGCGGTGGACCTGGCCGAGTTCACCGTGCGTGGCTCGCGATTCGTCCGGCTGCGCAACAAGATCTCCCGGGCGCGGCGGTGCGGGGTGACCGTCGCCGAGGTCCCGTTCGCCGCCATGGCCGACCAGATCGCCGAGCTGGACCGGACCTGGTTGCGCGGCAAAGGCCGGCACGCCAAGCAGTTGGAGTTCCTCGTCGGCCAGCTGGGTGGCGCGCTGCAGGCGCGCCGCAGGCTGTTCGTGGCCACGATCGACGGCGAGCTCACCGGCTACATCTCCTACTCGCCCGCCTACGGCACCCGGCCCGGCTGGCTGCACGACCTGTCCCGGCGCGACCCGCAGGGCCCGCCGGGGGTCATGGAGGCGATCAACACCACGGCGATGGCGACCTTCCTGGCCGAGGGGGCGCGCTGGCTGCACTTCGGCTTCACCCCGTTCACCGGCCTCGATCCGGCGGTCGAGCACGCATCGGCCAGCCGGTGGTTCCGGTGGCTGACCAGGCAGTTGGCCGACCACGGCGCGGCCGTCTACCCGGCTGCCTCGCAGCTGGCCTACAAGCGCAAGTGGGCCCCGCATGCCGTGCTGCCCGAGTACGTCGCGTTCTCCGGGCGGGCGAGCCTTGGGGGATTCGTCCGGGTTTTCGTGGCAGCCAACGCGGTCTAGACCAGCGACTCGCTCGTGGATCACTCGCGCGGTCAGGTGAGTGTCACCGCTGTGTCAGGTGGCTGACCAAGCATCATCCAGGCTCAACCAGGAGTTAGGGAGGCGGGGGTATGGACAGGCGCCTGACACCGGTACGAGGGCGATCGGTGATCTTCAAGTTGTTCGGTTCGGTCGGCTTGGTCTCCGATGGGCGATTGCTCGCCATTCAGGGCGGTCGACAACGAACGTTGCTCGCCACATTGTTGATCAATTCCGGCAAGGTGGTCACAAAGGAGCAGTTCTTCGAGGAGTTGTGGGAGGGCCGGGGTCTGGTGAAGGCGAACAACGCCCTCCAGGCATTGGTCACCAGACTGCGAAAACTGCTCCGCGCCACCTACGGTGAGGAATTCGCCAGGGAACGACTGGTAACGCTGCCTACTGGCTATGTGCTGCACGCCGAGACCGATGAGATCGACGCGAAGCTGTTCGAACGACTGGTCGCGGTGGCGCACAACGAGCTGGCGACCGACCCGCTGCGGGCGCGGGATCTGCTCGGCGAGGCGCTCGACCTCTGGGACGGTCCGGTGCTCGAGGGCGTGTCCGGCGGACCGATGTGTCACAGCTCGGTGTTGCACTACGAGGAGAGCAGGCTGGCCGCGATCGAGGACCGGTTCCACGCCTGCATCGTGGCCGGCATCCAGGGCGGCGTGATCAGTGAGCTCAAGAAGATGGCCATGCTCTACCCGTGGCGGGAGCGCCTGGCGGAGATGCTCATGGTCGCTCTGTATCGGTCAGGACGGCAGGCGGACGCCCTGCGCGAGTACAACGTGGTAAGGCGCAGGCTGGTCGACGAGCTCGGCATGGAGCCCTCCGCGATGCTCCAGGACCGGATGCAGGCCATCCTCAACCAGGACCCGTCGCTTGACCTGATACCGGATGCTGCTCGCCGACGAGCTACCGGTTAGTAATTGTCTCGTGAACTAGACGACCACACAGTTACCTGCTCGAAACTGCCTGCAGGCAGCCAACTCCATAGCGTGACAAGCCTCTGAGATGCGAAAACAGCTCAGAGGATTAAAAGAAACCAATCGGTCGGTATCTGTTGACAAACCGAGCGGTCGGTTTTGTAAGCTTGAGGAGCGACCGAGCCGATGCCGATCAAACCGGTTGGCAGTCGATCGCCACCTGCCACAGGGAGACCGAAGTGGACATTGATCTACTAGGGCCATTAGTCGCCCGCCAGGGTGGCACGGCGGTGGTCCCGACCGCCGCGAAGCCCCGTAAGGTGTTAGCGATGCTGACCGTGCACGCCGACCAGGTCGTGCCGATGGCATCACTGTTCGAGGAACTGTGGGGCGAGGACATCCCCCGCAGTGCCAACACCACGGTGCAGACCTACATTCTGCACCTGCGCAACCTCATCGGCGCCGCACTCGACCAGTCGGATGCCGATGGACCGAAGGACGCCAAACGAGTCCTGGTCACCTACCCTGGCGGCTACCTGTTGGACACCATGGGCGGGAACGTCGACGTACGCGAGTTCGACCGGCTCGCCGCGCTTGGCCACCGGGCGCGCGAGATGGGCGACTTCGAGGCCGCGTCCCGGCACTTCGGTGCCGCGCTCGCGATCTGGCGGGGTCGCGCACTCGTCGACGTGCAGACCGGACCGCTGCTGGAGGTCGAGTCGCACCGCCTCGAGGAGGCACGGCTGAACGTCCTGGATCGGCGGATCGACGCGGACCTGCGGCTGGGTCGTCACCACGAGCTGCTCGGTGAGTTGGCCGGGTTGGTCGGGCGCTACCGCACGCACGAGGGCCTGCACGCGCATCTCATGCTTGCGCTGTACCGGTCCGGCCGGCGCGGCGAGGCCATCGACGTCTACCGCAGGATGCGTACCGGTCTGGTGAACGAGCTCGGGCTTGAGCCCTCGCCAAGCCTGCGCCGGCTTCAACACGCGATCCTGATGTCGGACCGGAGGTTGGCCGAGGTGGCGACGGAGGCGGCAGCGTTGGACCGGGCGGGATGACTCGTTGGCGCCACGCGGTAAACCGGGAGTAGGGCGACGGAGACGCGCCCTACTTCGGTGTAGGAGCAGGGGAGAGATCCTCGCATGGATGATCCGCTCAACGGCTCGAGCGGAACAGTGGCCCGGGACGTGTCGTGACCAAACAGTCGAGATCTGAGAACACGCGGTTGCATCTGGTGCGATCCGCGGCAGAGTTGTTCGACCGCAACGGGTTCTCGGGGGCGACGTTGGAAGACGTCAGCCGATCGGCCGGGGTGACGAAGGGGGCGTTCTATTTCCACTTCTCGTCCAAGGACGAGTTGGCGGGCGCGATCCAGGCCGAGGCGTGCACCCTGCTGCGTGGCGCGGTCTACCGGGCGCTCGGCGACGGCACCGGGGTGTTGCAGTCGCTGGTCGACCTGACCCACGAGATCGCGCACTGGCTGGACAACGAGGCGGTGGTCCGCGCCAGCATGCGGACCGCGCGCGAGTGTGGACACCGGGGCGCCCCCTTCCTCGATTTCTATGTGGACCTGCTCTCCGCGGTGGAAACCATGCTGATCAGCGCGGAGCATGCAGGCGAACTCGCGGACGCGGTCGCCATCGAGCAGGTGAGCACGCTCGTGCTGACCATGTGCGCCGGCGTGGAGATGTTGTGGTGGTCCGGAATTCGGCAGGGCAGCGTCCGCGATGGCTTGCGGGACATGTGGACGCTGGCCCTGCCGGGGATCACCGCGCACACCAAAGGGGGAGCGCTCGATCCGCGGGGCCCGGCCGAGTTCACCTGATCACGCCTTCGGGTTGCCGACGGTGCTCCACGGCATCGGCAGCCGACCGGTCACCGGCGTCGGCGCCGGACCGGAGACCTTCGCCAACCGGTCGAGCGCCTCGGGCGTCAGGTCGATCGTGAACCCCGGCAGGGCCTGCTCGTACTGGGGCGGCGTTCGCGGCCCGAGCACCACCGAACTCACCCCGGCGCACGAGGCCACCCACGCGACGGCCACCGCGGCCGGTGGTACGTCGAGCTCGGCGGCGAGTGCGCAGACTTCCTTGGCCACCGACAGATTGTGCTCACTGAGCTGACGTTGTACCCAACCGCGCGCCGCGTCGGTCTCGTGGGCGAGCAGCTTTCCCATCCGGGACGCGGGATCCGGCGTCGTTCCCGGCTGGTAGCGGCCGGCCAGCACCCCGCCGCCGAGTACGCCGTAGGCGAGCACGCCGAGCCGGTGGGCCAGTGCGGTGGTCAGGATCTCGGCCTCGATGTCCCGGCGTAGCAACGAATAGTGCGCCTGCAGGCTGATCAGCGGGGTGCCGCCGGTGCGCTGCGCGGCCCACTGCGCCTCGACGAGTTGGGCGGCGGTGAAGTTGGAGGCTCCGAGGTAGCGGACCTTGCCCGCGCGCACGAACCCGTCGAGGGTGGCCATCGTCTCCTCGATGGGCGTGCCCGGATCCCATTGGTGGCACTGGTAAAGGTCGATGTGGTCGGTGCCGAGACGGCGCAGGCTCAGCTCGAGGGCGCGGGTCAGGTGGCCGCGGGACAACCCGCCCTCGTTGGGGCCGGGACCGTGTGGTTGGTAGACCTTGGTGGCGATCACCACCGCGTCGCGCCGGCCGCGGACCGCGGCGCCGACGATCCGCTCGGACTCACCGGCGTTGTAGATGTCCGCGGTGTCGACAAAATTGTGTCCGGCGTCGAGGAAGGCGTCGATGATCGGGCGTGCCTCGGCCTCGGGCACCCCGAGGCCCCACGCCGTGCCGAAGTTGGCCGTACCGAGGCAGGCTCGGGACACTCGCAGGCCGGAACCGCCGAGCGGACGGTACACGTCAGCCACCTCGACTCCCCTTGACGTGCGGACATACCGATCGGCATGGTAATCGGGGTTTGGCTCAGTGGCAGGCGTTTTGGAGAGGAACCGATGGACGTGAAGCGTGATCGCGTTCGGTTCCTACGCGAGTTGCGCGCTGTTCGCCGCTTCCTGGACCAGCCGGTTCCCCTTGAGGTGATAGGAGATCTGCTGGAAGTCGCTCGCTGGACGGGCAGTTCGATGAACCGGCAGCCGTGGGAACTCGTCGTCGTCGGCTCGAGCCAGACCCGAGCGGCCCTCGAATCGGCCGGTGGCACGCCGGGGCACGCGCCGCTCGTGGACGCCCCGCTGGTGATCGCGGTCGTGCTGGCCTCGCCGAAGGCGGCGTTCGACGGTGGGCGGCTGTGCGAGCGGTTGCTGTTGGCCGCGGCGGCGCACGGGCTCGGCGCGAGCCTGGTCGGCTTCGGCGGCGAGGCGGAGGCCGCGGCGAAGGCGGTCCTCGGGGTGCCGGCCGAGCGGATGCTGCCCAGGGTGGTGGTCGCCGGCTACCCGGCGGACGCGGGTGCGCGATTGGTCAGTAGGGAACGGAGCGTGGACACCCGGTTACCGCTTGAGCAGTTGCCGGTCGGGCGGATGCCGATCGCCGAGTTCGTGCACCGGGGGCGGTACGGCGTTCGATGGCCCACGGTATGACGTTCAGCCGATCATCGGCCGCGCGAACAGCGGCGCTCGGCTGCGCTGATCAGCGCATCTTTCCCACGGGGCACGTTCGGCGCGCGTGTGCGGAGCGTTGGACTCGCGTGTCGGGACGGTTGGACTCGCGGGGGCGGCCGCAGGCGCCGGGTCAGGCGGTGCCGGGTCAGGCGGTGGCGGCGGCCGGTGACGGCTCGGCGGTCCAGTCGGTGCTGCCGGAGGGGTCGAAGCGGGCCACGCGGCGGGGTGGGACCAGACCGGGCAGCGCGATCTTCCACATCACCGTCAGGCGCTCGTGGACGTCCTTGCGGTTGGTGAGCACGGCCGACTGGGTCTGTACGCCCATGAACGCCGCCGAGATCCAGTTGGCCACCTCGTGGGTGTCCCATTCCTGGCGGACATCACCACGGGACTTGGCCCTGGTCAGCAGGTCGCCGACGAGCTTGATCCAGCCCTCGTACACCGCGGCGTCCGGCGAGGCGAAGTTCGCCTCCATGACCAGGCGGTTTCCGGCCCGGACGCGGACGTTGGTCCACATGCTGTGGGCCAGTTCGTGGCTCATGTCGATGACCGTCTGCAGCCCGCCCTCGTCGGACTGTGGCAGCTCCACCGACCCCCACGGCTCGGTGGCCAGCGCGCGGGCCAACTCCTCCTTGGAGGAGAAGTGGAAGTACAGCGCGCCCTTGGTCACGCCGGCCCTGGCCAGGATGTCCGACAGGCTGGCGCCGTCGAAACCCCGCTCGTCGAAGACCTCGGCGGCCGCGTCGAGGATGGCGTTTCGAGTGCGTTCCGCTCGGTCCTGGCGCGCCAAGCCGCACCTCCTTCAGTTGGCCCCTGACGGTCCATCTCCCCCAAGCATGCCACCGCCGGCAGGCGGCCCGGTCGCGGCTCGATGTCGTCCTGGCCGCGGTCGTCCCTCGCTCCAGAGTAACTCAAGGAAGACACCATCAGCTCTCGAGAAAAAACCGGGTGGTAGGTATGGTTCCCCCTTGTGTGGCCCACGCCACGTCCGAACATACCGATCTTCGAGTGGGCGCTGGGGTTGGCTCGACTCATCGCCGAGCGGCCGGACGGCCGGACAGCCAGTCGGGGTACACACTACGACAAGTCCACATATGGGCAGTGACGCCAAGAGACCTTTATGAGAGGTTCGGCATGACCACCATGATCAACGGCCAGGCGGAGTCGTCGAGCAGAGGCTTACGGGGCGCGGAACCGCTGCTGCTCCAGCAGTCAGTTCCGCCCGGGCTGGTGCGTCGCATCAACAGCTCGGACGTGTTCGTCACTCGGCTTACCCAGCTCGAGACGGACAGGTTCGAGGTCGGCGTGCGTTGGCCCGGAACCCACAGCTTCTACCGACCGGCGGCCTCGAACCTGCACGACCCACTGCTGTTCCTGGAGAGTGTGCGCGAGGCCGGGGTGCTCATCGCGCACGCCGGTTACCAGATCCCGATGGCATTCAAGTTTCTCACCCGGGACAAGCGTTTCCGCGTGGAGAGTCTGGAAGGGTTGCGAACCAACGGTTCTGACCCGGTCGATGTCACGCTCGTGGTCAGCGCCAGGGAGATCCAGCGCCGGGCGAAGAGCTTCGCCGGCATGCTCTTCGAGGCGGAGTGCTACCGCGAGGGAGTGCGCATCGGCACCGCGGCCTACCGGTGGAGCTGTGTGTCCGCCGCCGGCTACACCCGGTTGCGCGGTCGTTACCGCGACGCCGTCCCGGAGGTCCCGGCCGGCGCCAGCCCGGTGCACCACGACCTGGTCGGCCGCTGCGCCCCCATCGACGTCATGCTGGCCGACACCGACGGGGAGAACACCTGGCTGCTGCGGGTCGATCCGGAGCACGGCGTGGTCTACGACCACCCGATGGACCACGTTCCCGGCAACGCGATCATCGAGGCGGGCCGGCAGGCCGCTCTGCTCGCGTCCGGACAACCCGACGGGCTCCCGTCCGGCGGACACCTCGACTTCCACCGCTACATCGAGTTCGACCAGCCGTGCACGGTGACCGCGGAGCCGGTCGCCGGCACCAGCACCGTGCGACTGGCCTTCGACCAGAGCGGTGCGCGCATGGCCGACGGCGCACTCGACGTCCGCGTGCCGTGAACGCGGCGACACTGACGGTTTCGCTCTCCTGACCGTTCTTTCTCCCGACCGCTCTTTCTCCTGACGGTGCACGACGTGCCCGTCCCGCCGAATCGCCGGTACCGCCCCGACCAACCCGTCACCCGGGACGATCTCCCTCGGGCGACGGGTCGGCCGGGGCGGCGGCGCGTTCACTCCGCGCGCCGGTCGCCGACGCGCTGACCGTTGTTGTGCAGCGACCGCAGCAACGCCTCCTGCCGTTCGGCGAGGGTGTCGATCCGTTGCTGGAGCTCGGCCAACTCCCGGCTCAGGTCCGCGGTCTCGGTGACGTCGTGGTTGCGCCGGGGCGCCGGTGCCCCGGCCGGCAGGTCGGACAGGATCGTCTGCATCCGGTTGCGCAGCGCGGGTCCCGGCGCCACCCCGAGCTCGTGCAGCAGCCGCCGCCGCGCCCGGTCGTAGACGCCGAGCGCGTCCGCCTGCCGGTCGCTGCGGTGCAGCGCGACCATCAGCTGGTCGTAGAACCGTTCCCGCATCGGGTAGGCGGCCGAGGTCTCCTCCAGCTCGCCGATCACCTCGGCGTGCCGGCCGGCGCGCAGGCTCGCGTCGTAGAGCATCTCGTAGGCGGTCAGCCGGTGTTCCTCGAGCACGACGGCCTCCGCGGCACACGTCTCACCGCACCCGTCGCCGGTGACACAGCCCTCCAGCGCGGCACCGCGCCAGCGGCCGAGCGCGGCCCGCAGCCGGGGGATCGCCAGCTGCGGTTGGGTCGCCACGATCGCCCGCGCCGAGAAGACCTGCTCGAGGAAGGCGGCCGCGTCGGTCTCCCCTTGGCGCAGGACCAGCAGATAGCCGGGTGGGCGGGTGACGATCCGGTCCGGCTCACCACACGCGGCCTCGATCAGCTTGCGCAGCCGCCGGATGTGGGCCTGCAGCGCGTTCGCCACGTTGGCCGGCGGGCGCTGGCCCCACAACTCGGCGATCAGCCGCTCGGCGGACACCACGTGTCCGGCCCGCAACGCGAGGGTGGCCAGCAGCACGCGCTGTTTGTGCCCCGGCACCTCGACCAGCGCGCCGCGCGCGTCATACAGCTCCAGTGGCCCGAGAAGGTACAGCCGCATCAGTGCTGCGCCGTGCCGTCGGTGCTGGCCAGTCCGGTCTCGAAGGCGTAGATCACCGCGTGGATCCGGTTGCGCAGGCGGAGTTTGCCGAGCAGGTTCTGCATGTGCGACTTCACCGTGTGCTCGGAGACCGAGAGCGACTCGGCGATCTCGGCGTTGGACAGGCCACGGGCCACCAGCGCCAGCACGTCGCACTCACGCTCGCTCAGCCCGGCGCGCGCGGCCACCTGCCGGCCTCTCGGCGGCTGGCCGGGCGGCGGGCGGTGGTCGGCCTGGTCGGCGCGACTGAGGGTGAACCCGGCCGCGGCGATCCGGACTGCGGCCACCATCTCCTCCGGCGTGGCCCACGCCGGCAGCGAGCCGGAGACGATTCCGGTCAGGTCGCTTGGCAGCTGGCCGTTTCCGGCCGGCACGGTCAGCGGGTCGCCGTCGCGCACCCCGATGCCGAGCACCCGTACCGTTCGCCCGCTCCGGCGTACTGTGTCCCCTACGCTGGTCAGCAGTGGGGCGGCATCCTCGGTGCGCAGTCCGTGCAGCAGCAGGACATCGGGGTGGCGGTGGGTGAGCGAGGTGACCACCTCCGGCCCGGCGCCGTGTTCGCCGACGATTACCATCCCCGGTTCGCCGTCCAGCGCGGCGAGCACGCCGCGGCGGGCGAGCACGTCGTCGCCGACCACGAGCACCCGGATACCGTCGGGCAGGTGGCCGTCGGCGAGCGTCGACGAGGCCAACGACGGATGCCGGGGCGGATCACCGGCGGCGAGCTCGTCGCTCGCCAAGTGGTGAACGTCCGACTGTGGAAGGAGACGGACCGCGTGTCCAGAGACCGCACGCAGGGTAGAGGGACCACCTCTGGTGCGCCGGCCTTCGTCACTCCACTGGTCCATGATCTCGCCTCGCCTCGCCTCTCGGTGCCGAACGCAGAAGTTCGGCACCGTTCACGCTAAGCCGAGGCGCCACGCCTGGGTTGTTTCCGCGAGTGGTGCTCAACTCGCAGGCGACCATGTCGCCTGCGAGACCACTCGGCGCAGCGCCCTACCGGGCAGTTGACGCTAAGCCTGCGCGCGCCGCAGGATCAAGACATTTCCCAGCTATTTCTAGAAATGGAGCAGAGCTTGCGCGCGCGATTCCTCGGCAAGGACCCTTACTCACAGGAGGGCCAGTCGCCGACGTTGTTCATTACCGATCGGACTGATCGGTGCACGTACATCGCCCAGGGGTGGGTTGTCACTGATGCTCAGGCGCTCGCCGACGTCGGTCCGGTTCCCCAGGGCGAGGCGATCATCGAGATACCTGAGGACGTCCTTCGGATGTACAGCAGGGAACTGGTGGGCGAGCCGACCTGAGATATTCCGAGAAATTTCTCGGTAACCAGCGCCCCGGCCGGTAGCCTGAGCGGGTATCAGCAGGGGCGCGCTGTCGCTGTGCAACGCGCCGTTCGACGGGACGTGCGACGTGCCACAGAACAGGATCAGTGGGGTGTCGAGCCTGCACGAGGCTCGGCTCGTACTCGGCAAGCGCCTCCGTGAGCTGCGACGGCAGGCTGAACTCAGCGGGCGGCAGCTCGCGGAGGCGCTCGCCTGGCCCCCGTCCAAAGTGTCCAAGCTGGAGAACGGGCGCCAGTCGCCGACCGAGGCGGACATCAGGGCGTGGACCAAGGCGACCGGCAGTCACGATGATGCTGAGGGGCTGCTCGCCTCGATGCACATGCTCACCGTGCAGCACATCGAGTGGCAGCGGCAGTTACGCGGTGGACTCAAGCCCCACCAGGCAGAACTCGCCGCGCTGGATGCCAAGACTCGGTTGTTCCGGGCGCTTGAGTGCACCTTCATTCCGGGGTTGCTCCAGACAGCGGAGTACGCCAGAGCGAGGTTCCAGCAGAGTCTCAAGGTGTTACGTGTCGGCACCGACGTCGACGAGGCTGTCCAGGCGCGCATACGTCGGCAAGAAATTTTGTACCGGACGGACAAAAGATTTCACTTCGTACTGACCGAGGCGGCGTTGCGCTATCGGTTGTGCACCCCGGAGGTGATGCTGGGTCAGCTGGACCGCTTGATCGCGTTGTCCGCGCTGCCCAATATGAAATTCGGAATTATCGGTTTTGAGACCCCGTATGCCGTGGCCCCGACGCACGGGTTCTGGCTACTCGACGACGCCCGGGTCATGGTCGAGACGTTCTCCGCGGAGCTCAACTTGGCTCAGCCACAGGAGATCGACCTGTACCGCGGGATCTTCGAGTCGATGGCCACCGCCGCGGTCTACGGCAGGGCGGCGCGGTCGGTCATCACCAGAGTGATCGATGATCTCTCCGTCGAGGCGGGCACCGATGACGAGTAGCCACCTCCGCTGGCGGCTTTTAACGCCAGTTGAAGAAACTTGGAGAAATTTTCTTTTCAGCGCGGCGTGGGGCGTCCTAATGTTCGGTTATGACCCGGGCATTGATCCTGGTTCGACTGAAACCCCGGCAGCCGGACGGGTCGATGATCGGTGAGAGCCGGCGGACGTGCCATCTTGTGCCGCTGCCGGAAGCCGACACGATGCCGCTGTTTCTGACCGCGTACTGCGGTTTGCGCATCGTGCCTGGGTCAGGGGAAGTGCTGGCAGCGCCAGCCGGTATGCCGTGCGAGCCGTGTATGGCGAGCTCGCCGGTACCGGCATTCGCGATGTTGCAGCACTTCCGCGGCCGGCTCAGCGGCGGCGGCACCGACCGCTGAGCCGGCAGGGCTTTGCGGACATCCGCACAGCCACGGCGGGTTCGCCCGGTCCTCAACTGGCGATGAGGACCGGGTGGGCCCGCCGTCGTCAGTTCGTCAACTGTTGTCGCGTGCCAGTTCCCGCTCGAACGTGGCCAGGGTGTCCACGAAGAGTCGGCGCTGTGCCGGGGAAAGCGGTTCGAGCGCGGTCGACCACGCCTTGGCCGTCGAGGACATCCAGGCCTCGACCGCGTCCTGCCGGTCCGGCGGAATGCTCACGATCGTGCGGCGGCGGTCGTCCTGGTCCTCGTGTCGGTCGAGCATGCGCTGGCGGCTCAGTTCGCCGACCATGAGACTCACCGTCGCGGGCGCCACCTCGAGGCGCTTGGCCAGTTCGTTGACCGGCATCGGTCCGTCGAACAGCAGGTAGGCGAACAGCGAGAGATGTCGTGGGGCGAGCGTGACGCAGGCGAGCTCTGGCGGCGGTGCGGTACGTTTCGCGCGGCCGACCACGCGGGGCAGGAGCAGAAGCAGGGTCCGCACCGCTTCCTTGAGCTCAAGACCCTCCGTTGGCATAGCTCTGTCTTCCTACTAATTTTGCTTGCAAAGCATAGCTGTATGCTGAAAGCCAAGCTTACCCGTCGTCGACAGTGGAGGTCTTGGCATGAGCGACTGGAACCAGAAGATCATCGAGGAGTTCCGTGCCAACGAGGGCCGCGTCGGCGGGCCGTTCGAGGGATCGGACCTGCTGCTGCTCACCACGGTCGGCGCGCGGACCGGCCGCCGGCACACCACCCCACTGGTCTACGTGACCGACGGCGACCGGGTGCTGATCACCGCGTCCAACGCGGGCGCGCCCAAGCACCCGGCCTGGTTCCACAACGTGCTGGCGACCCCGGAGGTCGAGGTGGAGGCCGGCACGCGCAAGTACACCGCACAGGTGGCCGTGGTCGACCAGGCCGACCGCGACCGCCTGTACGCGATGTTCGTCAAGGTCAGCCCCGGCTTCGCGGAGTACGAGGCGAAGACCACCCGGGTGATCCCGGTTCTGGAGCTGACGTCCTGACCCAGGAGGGCTAGCTCTTGGGCTCGAGCAGGAAGACCGGGATCTGCCGATCGGTCTTCTTCTGGTAGTCGGCGTAGTCCGGGTAGGCCTCGACCGCGCGATCCCACCAGACCGACTTCTCGTCGCCGGTGATCTCGCGGGCGACCAGGTCCTGTTTGGCCGTCCCGTCCTGCAGCTCGACCTCGGGGTTGGCGACGAGGTTGTTGTACCAGACCGGGTTCTTCGGCGCGCCGCCAAGCGACGCGACCGCGGCGTACACGCCGTCGTGCTCGACCCGCATGAGCGGGACCTTGCGGATCTTGCCGGATTTGACGCCCCGCATGGTCACGATCACCACGGGCATCCCGCGTAGGGATGTGCCCTCGGTACCTCCCGAACTCTCGTATTTGTCCACTTGCTGACTCGCCCAGTCCGCAGCACCGGGCGCGTACTCACCTTCCAACGGCATGCCTACAGTGAACACCAATCGGCGGGCACCGGCATGCCCGTCACCGGATGCGGTCGCGGATCCACTCACCGGCCGGCTTGAGCCGTTCCGGCGTGGTGAACGGGCCGCCGGGGCAGGTGCCGGTCTCGAACACCGCGCCGGAGCGGAAGTCGTCGGAGAAGTTCCAGTTGGTCCAGCTGATCTGCTTGTCGGCCATGAGATCGAGGTAGCGCTGGGCCATGGCGAAGTCGTTCTCACCGTCGCCGGAGGAGGTCTGGGTGCCGAACTCGGTGACGAACATCGGGATCCGGTCGGCGGCCCTGGACAGCGTGTCCAGGTAGAGGTCGTCGTGCGAGGCGGCGTAGAAGTGGAACGTGTACATGATGTTCGACGCGTTCACCGGGTTGTCGACCACCTCGGACTCGTTGGCGCTCTCGGACACGCCGAGCGAGGACCACGCCCGGGTGCCGACCAGGATCGGGGTCTGCGGGTCGACCGCGCGGATGACCGGGATCAGCTCCTCGGCGTAGCTCTTGATCCGGGACCACGGCACGCCGTTGGGCTCGTTCGCGATCTCGTACAGCAGGTTGGTGTTGTCGTTGTGCCGCCTGGCGATCTCCGAGAAGAACGTCTTGGCGCGGTCCAGGTTGTGGTGCGGGTCGCCGGGGGTGAGCATGTGCCAGTCGACGATCGCGTACATCCCGCGCTCGGTGACCTCGTCGATGATGGCGCTGACCCGGTCGGTGAAGCCGGCCGGATCGGTCTCGTAGCCGTCTTCCTGGATATACATGGAGATGCGCAGGACATCGGCGCCCCAGTCGCCGGCCAGGGCGTCCAGGGAGGCGTCGTTGACGCACTGGGAGTACCACTGCAGCCCGTGGGTGCTCATCCCGCGCAGCTGGACGGGCTGCCCGGACGCGTCGCACAGCTTGACGCCGCAGACCTGGAGTTGGCCGTCGGCCCGCGCCTCGGCGGCGGGCGCTGGACTGGCGGTGGAACTGGCGGCTGAACTGGCGGCGGGACTGACGGTTGGACTGATGGCGGGACCGGTGAACGGTACGGCCAGCGCGGCGATGGCCGCGAGCAGGATGGTGGCGCGACGGAACACGGCGGGTCTCCCTTCGTCACCACCAGTACATGGGTCTAGACCATTCCGCACAACCGACGATCGGGGGATTGACGGCGTTTCGCCGGAATTGTCCACAGGCGGTCAGCGGGCGGTGATCTCCGCGACCACCGCGCAGGTGTCCGGCAGCGGGTCGCGCGCGTTGGTGTGTGTCGCCAGGCGGGTGAGCAGCGACTTCAGCGTCGCCCGGTCGGGTGCGGGCAGACAGGCGAGGATGTGCTCCTCGGCGTGGTCGAGCCGCTCGGCGAGCTGGTTGAGCAGCGCGTGTCCCTGTTCGGTGGCCACGATCATGCGGGTGCGCCGGTCGCCGGGGGCGGTCCTGCGGGCGACCAGGTCGGCCCGCTCCAGGTCGTCGAGCAGGTAGGTCATCACCGTGCGGTCGATGCCGAGCCGCTCGCCGAGCACCGACTGGCTCGGCGCCTCGTCGGAGGTCGCGGCGGTGAGCACCTGGTAGGCCCGGTGGCCACCGGGCACGCCGGCCATCACGGCGTCGCTCGCCTTGAGGTAGGCGCGGAACACCACGCCGAGAGTCCAGCCGAGGTCGCCGTCCAGTGCCGCCATGCGAACTATGGTACGCGGCACACTAGAACGTCTGCTGGACAGAATATCTCGTGGCATACTGATCCCATGCCCGACTACGGTCATTCCCTGGAGTTCGGCGTCTTCCTGCCCCCCGCGGCGGAGGCGGCCGGCGACACGCTCACCCTCGCCCGCATCGCCGACCGGGTCGGTATCGACCTGGTCAGCGTGCAGGACCACCCCTACCAACCGAGCTTCCTCGACGCCTGGACCCTGCTGTCGGTGATCGCCGCCAGCACCGACTCGGTCCGGGTCTTCCCGAACGTGGTCAACCTGCCGCTGCGCCCGCCCTCGGTGCTCGCGCGCTCGGCCGCGAGCCTCGACATCCTGTCCGGCGGCCGGGTCGAGCTCGGTCTCGGCACGGGCGCGTTCTGGGACGGCGTCGAGGGCATGGGTGGTCAGCGGCGCACCCCGGGCGAGTCGATCAACGCGCTCGAGGAGGCCGTCGCGGTCATCCGGGCACTGTGGACCCCCGGCCGGCGGGGCATCCGGCTCGACGGCGAGCACTACCGGCTGGCCGGCGCGCATCCCGGCCCACAACCGGTGCACGACATCGGGATCTGGCTCGGTGCCTACAAGAAACGCATGCTCGCGCTCACCGGCCGGGTCGCCGACGGCTGGCTGCCGAGCTCGCCCTACGCACCGCCAGAGCAGCTTGCCGGCATGAACCGCGTCATCGACGAGGCCGCCGAGTCGGCCGGCAGGTCCACTTCGGACATCCGGCGGCTGTACAACATCGTCGGCTCGTTCTCCGGCCGGGGCAACGACTTCCTCCGCGGACCGGCGAAGGTCTGGATCGAACAGCTCGCCGAGCTGGCACTGTCCGACGGCATCTCCGGCTTCGTGCTGATGGTCGAGCCGGACGGCGACGACGACCTGCGGCGCTTCGCCGAGGAGGTCGCGCCCGGCGTACGCGAGCTGGTCGCCCAGGAACGCGCGCTCGGCATCGAGCCGCCCCCGGCGGCGACCACCACCGTGACCGTCGAGGAGGCCGAGGGGCGGACGCCCGCCACGCCCGCCACGCCCGCCGTGGTCGGCGTGCGGCCGACGCCCGACGACGGCGTCCGGCTGTCGACGACCAGGGTGTGGGACGAGTCGACGCGGCCGGTCGCGCCGGCGGCCGACGAGAACGCCACCTACACCGACGGCGGCCGGGCCGACGGCGCGCACCTGATCCAGATACACGACCATCTGCGCGGCGAACTGGAGCGGGTGCGCTCGCTGGTCGCCCAGGTCGCCGACGGCCGGCTCGACGCCGGCGCCGCGCGGTCGGCGATCAACGAGATGACCATGCGGCAGAACAACTGGACGCTCGGCGCGTACTGCGAGAGCTACTGCCGGTTGGTGACCATGCACCACACCGGCGAGGACCAGGCGTTGTTCCCCCAGCTGCGCCGGGCCGACCCGCGCCTGGCCCCGGTCATCGACCGGCTGGCCGCCGAACACGAGGTGATCCACGACGTGCTGAACCGGGTGGACGCGGCACTGGTCGCGATGGTCCGCGACCCGAAGGGTATCGACGAGCTGAGCGACGCGGTCGACCTGCTCACCGACACGCTGTTGTCCCATCTGTCCTATGAGGAGCGTTCGCTGGTCGAGCCGTTGGCCAGGCTGCCACTGGGAATCACCTAAGGCGGCAGCCGACGCCTTCTCACCCTTTTGGCGCACGACACCGGGTTGGCGAGCGGATAAAGTTGGCCACCTTCGTGAAGGGGACACGGTGGTGCACGGCGCGGATCATCCCGACCCGGTGCAGGGGTGGCGCCGGCTCACGCCCCGACGCTGGCAACTCTGGTCGGTGTCCCGGCCGATCCTGGCCTACGTGCTCACCGTGGAGACCACCGCGGTCACCGCGGTCGCCAGCACGTCGATCGGCGTCGAGATCCGCCACCAGGACGTGGTCTGCCTGGTCGTCCTGGTGGTCGCGGCGCTGATCTACCAGGAGGCCGCGCGGGTCATCGAGCGCATCCGCGACATCAACCAGGACGGCGTGCCCTACAGCCATCTGCTGTCGGTGTGGTTGTTCGCGAGTGTGTTGCTGTTACCGGTGTTACTCACCTCCGTGCTGATCGCGGTCGGCTACGTACACGCCTACCTGCGCGTCTACCGCCGGCGTGTGCTGTTGTACCGCAAGGTTTTCTCGGCGGCGACCGTGGTGATCGCCTGTGTGGCAGCGCATCTGGTGCTCGCGGTGATGTATCCGGCGCACACCCACCCGTACGCGCTGGCACTGGTCGGACCGGTCGGGCTCGCCGCACTGGTCGCGGCGGCGGTGGTCTATCGGCTGGTGAACTACTCGCTGGTGGTCGCCGCCATTCTCGGCACGAACCTGGACCGCCCGGTGCGCTCCGCGCTCGGCACCGCCGACGACCAGCTGATGTTGGCCGGCGCGGTCGGTCTCGGCGGCGGTGTGGCGGTGGTGATGACCGCGCAGCCGTGGCTGACACCGATGCTGGTGCTGACCGTGCTGGCACTGCACATGGGCCTGCTGGTGCCCCAGTTCCGCGACGCGAGCCGCAACGACTCGAAGACCGGCCTGTTCAACGCCGGCTTCTGGGCGAAGCTGGTGGCCGACGAGGTGGACCACGCCCGCAGGCTGGACGGCACCATGGCGGTGCTGGTCATCGACCTCGACCACTTCAAGCGCGTCAACGACCGGTACGGGCACCTCGCCGGCGATGTCGTGCTGCGCGCGGTGTCCGCGGCGATCAGGGACTCCGTGCGCACCCACGACATCGTCGGCCGCTACGGCGGCGAGGAGTTCGCCGTGACCATGCCCGGCCTCACCGCGACCGGCGTACTGCCCGCCGCGGAACGGATCCGCGCGGCGATCACCGACCTGCGGGTGACCGTGACCGACCTGGACGGCGCCGAACGGGTCGTCGGGGGGCTGACCGCGTCGATCGGCGCGGCGGTGTTCCCCGAGCACGGCACCGACCGCACGACGCTGCTGCTGGCCGCGGACGCCGCGCTGTACGAGGCCAAGGACGCCGGCCGGGACCGTACCCGGCTCGCCGGCCGCACGATCCGGGTGCCGGTGGCCAGACTGCCCGCCGCCCGCCTCGCCGGCGACTGACCTCCCAAGCGGACTCCCTGGTTCGGCGTCAGCCGGCGTAGAACTCCTTCAGTAATGGTGCCAGCGCCAGCGGCTTCACCATGTGGTTCTGACCGTCCAGGGTGCGGTAGGTCGCGTTGGGCAGGACGTCGGCCAGTGAGCGCACGCCTGCGCGCATCCACCCGGAGCTCTTCCCACCGTCGACCACCAGCGTGGGCATGGTGACCGTCGACCAGCGGTCGACCGGTAGCTGGTCGCCCTGCTGCAGGCCACGCAGCAACGTGAAGTCGTAGCGCAGCGTCGGCGCGACGGCCTTCATCTTCGACCAGGCCGGCAGCAGCCGCATCAGCGTGATCGCGAAGGCGGGAACCTCGACCGCGCGTAGGAAGGACCGCACCGCGTCGCCGTCGCGGCCGGACTCCACCAGCGCGGTGATCTGCTCGAGGTAGTCGCCCGGTAAGGGCTCGCGGTGCTCGGTGGACACGATCAGCGGCGGCTCGTAGAGCGCCAGCTTCGGCACGCCGATACCACTGGCCGCGGCGTCGGCGGCCAGCACCGCGCCGGAGGAGATCCCGTACAGGTATGGCGCGCCGCCAGTCTCCTTGGCCAGCGCGTCGAGATCCTCCACCTCGCGGCGGCTGGAGATCTCCGCGCCGGGGCCGCTCTCGCCCCGGCCGCGCCGGTCGTAGGTGTAGACGGTGAAGGTGTCGGCGAGTTCTTTGGCGAGTGGGCGTGCCGGGCCGCTCGCGCGGTAGCACATCGCGCCGTCGACCAGGATCAGCGCCGGGCCGGAGCCGGTGTGCTCGTAGGCGATCCTGGTGCCGTCGGCGGAGGTCAGGTAGCTGGTCATGCTGGGGTTTCCTCTCCGGGCAGGGTCTTGGTGAACCAGGACTGCCACGCCTGCTCGAGGTCGTCCCGGTCGGTCTCGCTGAGTTCGTTGGTGAACACGCTGTGGCTGGCGATGGCGTGGCCGTGGAGGCCCTGCATGAGCCGGTAGAGGCCGCTGCCGGTCCGGATGCCGATGGTCTGCAGGTTGGTGTAATAGACCTCGCCGTCCACCGGGGGCAGCCCGTCGGGCGTGCACCGGACCTGGTCGCCGGTCCGCGCGGGGTAGGACAGGCCGAACGCCTCCCCGAGCGCGCGCCAGGCCGGCGTCCAGTCGGTCACCTCCGGGCCGAACACGGTCAGGGGGACCGCGACCCTGCCGGGGAAGTGTTGGAGGAAGGCCGACAGCGTGGCGAAGAACAGCGCGCCGCCGTTGCGCATCATCTCGAACTCGTCGGCCCAGTCGTCGCCGGGCAGGAAGCCGCTGGTCGCCATGCGCAGGGTGGTGCTCGCCTGGTCGCGGCCCTCGATCAGGAACTCGTAGGCGATGGACCGGCCGTCGGGTGCGGTGTCCCCGCCGTAGGCCAGCCGCCGCAGCGGCTCCCAGCCGGTGATCCGGTGGGCCGGCTCGTAGCCGCCGAAGGACTGGCGCACGGTGGTGTGCTCGTCGTCGATCTGGTTGCGGCCCATGAACCAGGAGTCGATCCCGGGCCCGGTGGCGATGGCCTCCCAGACCTGTTCCGGGGTGGCGTCCACCTCGACCTGGTCGGTCTGCTCGAACTGGTGTCCCATGGCTCAGCTTTCGTCGTTGATCTTCGGGTGGATGGCGACGAGGAGGCGGTGCGGACGACCGCCCTCGGCGCTTTCGTCGTGGTACTTGCCGATCAGCGTGGTGACCGACTGGGCCAGCTCCTCGGCGAACGCCGCGCGGTCGGCCGCGTTGGCGAACCGGATCTCGCCGTCGAGCCCGAAGGTCGCGACCCGTTTCCTGGCCTTGGCCGCACCGGTGAGCAGCATGCCGACGTCGCGCACCAGCCGGGCGCCCAGCGCGAGCAGCCAGCGGGCGGACAGCCGGTCGGGTGAGCGGGCCGGGTTCGGCTGCACCGGCGCGAGCGCGACCGGCGAGATCACGTAGGAGAAGGCGGTCGCGCGGAGGACACGCTCGGTGACGTTGCCCTTGCGGCGCTCCTCGACCAGCTCGATCAGGCCGTGTTGCTCCAGCGTGCGCAGGTGGTAGTTCACCTTCTGTCTTGGTAGGCCGATCCGGTTGGCCAGGGTGGTCGCCGAGCCGGGTTCGGCCAACTCCGCGAGCAACCTGGCGCGCGTTGGGTCCAGGGAGATCTCGGCCACGGCCGGGTCTTCGATCACTGCCACGTCGAACATGGCGCTACTTTTGCACCGACGATTTATTTTGTCAAGACAGTTGGAGTTGTCGGTGTCAGACTGGGGTCGTGCCAGCAAAACGCAGTGCCGGGATCCTGTTGTACCGCCGGTCGGCGACCGGCGTCGAAGTCCTGCTCGGCCACATGGGCGGACCGTTCTGGGCGCGCAAGGACGCCGCGGCCTGGACGCTGCCCAAGGGCGAGTACGAACCCGACGAGGAGCCAGCGGCCGCCGCCCGCCGGGAGTTCACCGAGGAGCTCGGCCTGCCGGTGCCGCCGGGCGAGCTGGTCCCGCTCGGCGAGGTGCGCCAGTCCGGCGGCAAGACGGTCACCGCGTGGGCGCTGGCGGGCGACCTCGACCCGGCCGAGGTGGTGGCCGGGACCTTCGAGCTGGAGTGGCCGCCGAAGTCGGGGCGTGTCCAGGAGTTCCCCGAGCTGGACCGGGTGGCCTGGTTCCCGCTGGAGCTGGCGGCGGAGAAGATCCTCCGTGGCCAGCTGCCGTTCCTTGACCGTCTGGCCACAACCCTCCCCACCGGGCATTTCGCTGGCTAGACTCGGTCAGTTCGGACACGGCGGTGAGGGGGTCTGGACATGGCGGGGAACATCCTGGACCCGGCGGCCGCGCGGGCGCGGCTGGCCGCCTGGCAGGGCCGTGTCGACCAGCTGGCCGCCGACACCAGGACGATGAGCGACCGGCTGCAGGACCTGCGGGTGTCGGCCACCGACCCGCGCGGGCTGGCCGAGGTCACCATCGACTCGACCGGCACGATGGTCGACCTGCGGCTGACCGAGCGGATCCAGCACACCGCCCCGGCGGTCGTCGCACAGACGATCATGGCCACCCTCGGCGACGCGCGCGGCAGGCTGGCCGACCGGTCGCGGGAGATCATCGTGGACACCGTCGGCACCGGGTCCCCGGCCGCACAGGTGATCGCCAAGAGCGTCGACCGACAGCTACGCGGCCGCCCGGCCATGCCCTGAACGCCACTCGTTCATGGCATGCGCGCTCCCGGCCAGGATCAGCTGGTGATGGGGGCGACGGTGGCGTCGGCCAGCCGGGCCAGCTCGGTGGGGGACAGCTCGATCTCCAGGCCGCGCCGGCCGCCACTGCAGAAGATCGTGTCGAACGCCGTCGCCGAGATGTCGAGCACGACGGGCAGTCGTCTGCGGTGGCCGAGCGGCGCGATGCCCCCGGCGACATAGCCGGTGGCCCGCTCGGCGGCGGCCACCTCGGCCATCCTGGCCTTCCGCCCGCCCGCCGCCGCGGCCAGCGCCTTGAGGTCGAGCTTGCCCGACACCGGCACCACCCCGATCGTCAGCACCCCGTCGACCTCCGCGACCAGCGTCTTGAACACCCGCTCGGCCGGCTGCCCGAGCGCCTCGCTCGCCTCGGTGCCGTAGGACGGCGACCTCGGGTCGTGCGCGTACTCGTGCACCTGGTGGACCACCCGCTGCCTGGTCAGCAGCACGGTCGCCGGCGTTCCCTTTCCTGCCACCCGGCCAAACCTAGCCGGCGGGTGGGCAGCCGTTGGCGAAGGCCGGCCAGCACCCTGGCGGCTGGTCAACCGCCAGGGCGACGGCCAACCGGCGCGACGCGGCGGCCGGCGCGGGAAGAAACCCGGGTGGACGGTGGTTGGCCCGACTGTGAGTGATGTAGCGCTTTCCGTGCTGGAGCTCGCCCCACTGGCGAGAGACGCGACCGCGACCGACGCCCTGCGGGCGACCACCGCGCTGGCCAAACGGGTCGAGGAGCTGGGTTACCGCAGGATCTGGGTGGCCGAGCACCACAACATGCCCTCCATCGCCAGCTCGTCGCCGGCGGTGCTGATCGCGCACCTCGCGGCGGCCACCTCGACGATCCGGGTCGGATCTGGTGGGGTGATGCTGCCCAACCACGCGCCGCTGGTGGTCGCCGAGCAGTTCGGCACGCTGGAGGCGCTGCATCCCGGGCGGGTCGACCTGGGCATCGGCCGGGCGCCGGGTACCGACCAGCGCACCGCGCTCGCCCTTCGGCGCACGATGGCCGGGCTGTCGGCCGAGGGGTTCCCCCAGGAGCTGGCCGACCTGATCGGCTACTTCGAGGGTGGCGACGACCAGCAGATCACGGCCGTGCCCGGCAAGGGCAACGAGCCGGCGATCTGGCTGCTCGGCTCGTCGGGCTTCAGCGCCCAGCTCGCCGGGATCCTCGGCCTGCCGTTCTCCTTCGCCCACCACTTCAGCTCGGCGAACACCATCCCGGCGCTGGAGCTGTACCGGACGAACTTCCGGCCGTCGCGGTGGCTGTCCAAGCCCTACGCCAAGATCGCGGTCAACGCGATCTGCGCGGACACCGACGAGCGGGCGCGGTTCCTGTCCGGGCCGGCCGCGCTGGCGTTCCTCAAGCTGCGGACGGGCAAGCCGCAGGCGCTGGTGAGCCCGGAGGAGGCCGCCGCCTACCCGTACACCGACCAGGAGCGCGCGTTCGCCGACGACCGGTTCGCCGACCAGGCGGTCGGCTCGCCGGAGACGGTGCGTGCCCAGCTCGCCGACCTGCTGGCCCGCACGGGCGCCGACGAGCTGATGCTGACCACGATGGTCTACGACATCAACGACCGGATCCGGTCGTTCGAGCTGATCGCCGAGAAGGTGGCCGAGGGCCTCACCGCGTAGGCCGGGCGCGTGGGCCGGGGAGAACCGCCGGTGATCCCCCTCTCCCGCGATCACCGGCGGCACGCGGCCGCGGTGGCTCGAACCGCTCGGCGGGGGGCAGGTTGGCGGTGACACCGACAACGCGGGCAAGGATGGTTACCCGCGGCTCGGATTCGTCGGCATCACCGCCGCCCCGGCTCCCCGATCCGCAGTCAGAACCACCGCGGCCGAGTGATTCGTACACCGAGACCCTCGGCGCACTGCAAGGTGCGTAACCGGCCAACTCCTGGGTACGTACACCGTGACCAGGCATTGCGTGTACCGATTCACTCGTTCGGCGTAACGTACGTCATGGTGGCCGGCTGAACACGGAACGAAGTCGGTCCGGCAGACTGATGCTCCACCTTGGGGATGGGGGTGACCTTGAGCGACGAGAGCCTGCCGTACCGACACGGCATCCATGAGGCGATGGGGGCGTTGTCCGGCCAGTGGGTGACTGCTGTGCTGGCGTCGCTGACCGCGCGCCCGATGACGTACTCGAAACTGCTCGAACACATCAACCGGACCGAGGAGCGCCTTGGCTGGGTGACCCACGAGCGACCGCTGCGGCAGAAGGTGCTCACCGACACCCTGCACCGCATGCAGCGCGACGGCCTGGTCGTCAAGATCGACCGGCCGAGCACGTTCGGCTCCACCTGGTACCAGCTGACCCCGATGGGCCGGTCGCTGTTGCGCGCGCTGCTGCCGCTGGCGAAGTGGTCCGAGGACCACCGGGGCGAGCTGAGCCAGGCCAGGGCCGCCTACGCCGCCGGCAGGCCGACCGACCAGGCCACCTGATCAGCTCCCGCGGTGGCCGTTGAGGTCGCCGATCGCGGCGACGATCATCTGTACCTGGTTGCGCCCGGAGTCCTTCGCGACGAACAGCGCGTCGTCCGCGGCCAGCAGGACGTCCTGCAGGTCGGGGCCGAACTTCGGGTACAGCGCCAGCCCGATCGACACGCTCAGGTTCGCCACCACGCCGCCGGTCTCGGCGATCGGCACGCGTAGCTCGCGGACCCGCTCGCAGATGCGCTCGCCGATGCCGCGCAGGTCCTCGGCGGTCACCTCGGGGCAGAGCACGACGAACTCCTCGCCGCCCCAGCGGCCGACCACGTCGTAGCGGCGCGCGCAGCCGGTCAGCGTGTCCGCGACCGCCTGCAGCACCCGGTCGCCGACGAGGTGGCCGTGGTTGTCGTTGACCGCCTTGAAGTGGTCCAGGTCGACCATCAGCACGCCGACCTGGGTCTCGTCGCGCGCGGCGCGCCGGACCTCGGCGGAGGCCATGTTGGTCCACGAGGTCGCGTTGACCAGGCCGGTCTTCTGGTCGGTCGATGCGGCTTCCTCCAGTTGGCGCATCAGCACGCTGCGGTGCAGCACCAGCAGGGCCGGCACGATCAGCAACGCCCAGGTGGGGTGGATGTTGATCAGCAGGGCGGTGATCGCGCCGAGGCAGATGGTGCCGTACTCGAGCGCGGCCTCCTTGCCGGTGCCCAGTGCACGGCGCACGTTGAGCTTGCGCTCGTGCAGCGTGATGGCCGTGGCGACCAGCCCGAGGTTCACCACCGAGTAGACGATCACCGCGAGCGCCACCGCGGCGACGACCGTCGGGCTGCCCCACAGGGACATGTCCGGCGGGGTCAGCAGGTCGCGGATGGCCGAGGCGCTGTAGGCGGCCAGCACTACTGTCGAGGCCGTGAAGACCAGGCGGTAGGCGCGCACGCTGCGCACGCGGTACCAGCTGCGCCAGAACAGGTGCAGGTAGAGCGCGCAGATCACCACGGGGACCAGTACGGGTGGCAGCATCAGGATCGCGGAGAACGTCCACACCGAGGTCAGGTTCACGTGTGGCGTGTCGTTGAACCGCCGGCGTACCCGTTCGACGTGCCTGGTCATCTCACCCATGGCGAGGCCGAGGACGACGATCACGCCGAGCGTGGTCAGATCGGCGGCGTCGACCGTGGCGTTCAGCGCCTGGAACACCGTGAGCGTGATGGCCGTGGCTTCCACGGCCAGCAGGAGGACGAGCGGCCGTGGTGATTCCCGCCAGATGGCCCAGCCCGTCGGCAGCCTGGACCGCTGATCAGTGGAAAGGGATGCTGGGGGCGTCGATCGGGGGCCTTCGGGCTGGCCGGTGTCCCCCTCGCGGTGGCCGGCGGCCGTCTCCGTGGAAGGAGGTGTGAGCGGTGCGTAGTTGGGACTGGTGACCTCTGTGTGTTGACTCATCTGCCCGTTGCCAGGTGCGGCGGTTGGTTTCCGGAGAGGTGGTGTGCCTGATGTCGCGGAGCTGGGACTGGTGATCTCTGTGGGTTTGCTCATCTGCCCGATGCCGTGTTCAGCGGCTGTCGCCGGCGAAGGAGGTGTGCGGGATGTCGCGTAGTTGGGACTGGTGATCTCGGTTGGTTCATCGACGGTTGTCGAGAGTGCGGGAGGTGTGCGTGATGCGGAGCTGGGACTGGTGAGGCCGGGTTTGCCGGTGCTGCGCAGTTTGGCGGTCAGTCTGCGGAACGGAGGTGTGCGAGATGTCGCGTAGCTGGGACTGGTGACCGTGGGTCGCCCGGTGTGTCCGTTGTCGGTTGTCGCTTGTGGAGGAGGTG
>NZ_BAAGXS010000078.1:0-98656 GCF_054779715.1 Actinophytocola sediminis
CCCTCACCCACCCCCCAAACGGCGCACCCCAACACGCGAGTCCAACCCTCCCGACACGCGAGTCCAACCCCGCGGACATGGCGAACCCTCATCGCTCGGACTAAGCCGGACTTCGCACCGGCTTCGCCCCACCCGAGGCACAGCGGCCACTCGCGAACCACGCTGACCACCTACCCCGCACAACCCTCCATGCAGGTCACGGACTTTTGGTGCTAATGGGCGAAAGTCTGCACATCATGGGCGAAAGTCTTGTCTTTCCCGCACAAGTCCAGTATCTGTTGAACAGGAAGCACACAGAAACTTCCACATTCTCACAGCCGTGAGCCGCCCAATGCCGTGCGCGGAGGTAGCCCGAATGCTGTCCCTGTCCCGCCTCGCCGCCTCCGTCACCGTCGTCGCACTGAGCTTCGCCGGGACCGCGATCACGGCCTCCGCCACGCCGGCGCCCCAACAGTGGACCGTCGCCCAGGGCGGGATCGCCGCCGAGCTCGCACTCACCGACGGCACCCCCACCCTCGCCGTCAGCCGGCAGGGCCGCACCGTCCTCGCCCCGGCCCCGATCGGCCTGCACACCACCGACGCCGACCTCAGCACCGACCTGCAGGTGGTGAACACCGCCCGACGGACGGTCGTCGAGCGCTACCGGATGACCACCGGCAAACGCCTCGACCGGGCGAACCAGCTGTCGGAGCTACGTCTCGACCTGCGCGGCACGGACGACGCGGCGATGACGCTCGTCGTCCGCGCCGCCGCCGACGGCGTCGCCTACCGCTACGAGCTGCCGACCGAGGCGACCGTGACCGGCGAGGCGTCGGCGTTCACCCTTCCCGCCGACGCGCCGGCCTGGCTGCTGCCCTACAACGCCTGGTACGAGCAGAACCGGGTGGCCACCACGGCGGGTGAGGCCGCGGCGGGCGACTTCGGCTACCCGTCGCTGTTCCAGGTCGGCGATGACTTCGCCCTGCTCACCGAGTCCGACGTGGACGGCCGGTACTCCGGCAGCAGGCTGCGCCACGCCGCCGGATCGACCGACTACCAGGTCGTCCTCGCCGACGAGCAGGTGACGACGAAACACACCGCATGGCGCACGGCGATCGTCGGCGATCTGGCCACCGTCACCGAGTCCACTTTGGTCGATGACCTGGCGACACCGTCGAAGATCAGTGACCCGTCGTGGATCCGGCCGGGCAAGGTGGCCTGGTCCTGGCTCTCCGAGCACTCCAGCCCGAGCGATTTCGAACGCCAGAAGGACTTCGTCGACTTCGCCGCGCGCAACAACTGGTACGCCGTGCTCGTCGACGAGGGCTGGAGCGCGGAGTGGGTACCCGAACTGGTGCGCTACGCCAGGGCGCGGGGCGTGGAGATCCTGTTGTGGTTCCACTGGAACCGACTCGACACCGCCGAGGAACGCGACACCGTTCTGCCACTGGTCAAGAGTTGGGGCGTGCGCGGCGTGAAACTGGACTTCATGGAGTCCGACACCCAGGCGCGCTACCAGTGGTACGACACGGTGTTGGCCAAGACCGCCGAACTCGAGCTGATGGTCAACTTCCACGGATCGACGATCCCCCACGGGTTGGCCAGGACGTGGCCGCACGTGATGACCATGGAGGCGGTGCGCGGCGCGGAGAACTACCCGTTGCCGGAGAACAACCCGGTACAGGCGTTCACCCGCAACGTGGTCGGTTCGATGGACTACACGCCGGTCTCGCTGGACACCGGCATCCAGCGAGCGTCGATCGCGCACGAGGTGGCCCTGCCGGTGGTCTACGAGTCTGGCTGGCAACACTTCGCGGACATGCCGGAGGCCTATGAGCGCTACCCGGAGGCGTTGCGCTACCTGAACCAGGTGCCGACCGTCTGGGACGAGACCCAGCTGGTCGCCGGACATCCGTCCACCGGTTCGGTGTTCGCCCGGCGCAGCGGTGATCGGTGGTTCGTCGGCGGGATCTCATCCGGACAGGCGCGCACGATGACCGCACCACTCGGCTTCCTCGGCGGCGGCCGATGGCTGGTCGAGGTCGCCACCGACGGCGTGCCTCCGCGCGGTGACCTGGTACGCACCGGTGCCATCCGTTCGGCACAGGACACCCTCACGGTCGACGTGCCCGCCGATGGCGGATTTGTTGCCATCGCCTGCCCCGCACGCCCCGGCCGCACGACCTGTGACGAGCCGATCCGGCAGGTGCCGGCATCAACGCTCACGGTGACCCCAGAGGGCGAGACTGACGCGACAAAGGGCGAATCCTTCGAGGTGACCGCGACATTCCAGACCGACCGGAATGTGCGCGACGTCCGGCTCGCGCCCGAGACGCCAGCCGGCTGGACGGTGACCGGCGAGCCGGTGACCAGGAAACGGCTGCCAGCGGGCGAGTCCGTCACCGGCCGCTGGACTGTCCATGTCGGACAGGACAGCCCGACCGGCTACGTCGACGTTCCGGTGGTCTCGACGTTCACGACTCCACAGTGGAGCGATCCGGTGCACGTCGAGCAGGCGGTCCTGGCGTTCGTTCCGCCGCCGCCGCTGAGCGGGAACCCGTATGTCAGCGACCTGCCGTTCGTCACCGAGACCAACGGGTGGGGGCCGGTGGAGCGCGACCGCTCGGTGAACGAGTCCGACGGCGCGGACGGCAATCCGCTGACCATCGACGGTGTCGTGTACGAGAAGGGTCTCGGCATGCACGCGCCGGCGAACCTCACCGTCTACTTGGGACAGCAGTGCTCCCGGTTCGACGCACTGGTCGGCCTGGACGACGAGACGACCGAGCCCGGCTCGGTGACCTTCGAGGTCATCGGCGACGGCGAGACGCTGCATGACAGCGGTGTGTTGCGTCCGGGGCCCGCGGCGCCGGTGGAGGTGGACGTCACGGGGGTGCGCATGCTCTCGCTGCTGGTCACCGATGGCGGCGACAACAAGAACTTCGACCACGCCGACTGGGCCGACGCGCGGCTGACCTGTGGATAACGTGTGGATGCACGGGCGCCTTGCGACCGACAACCGGCCAGAACATCGGAGAGGGCGCCGCGGTCACGACGCCCTCTCCGATATGCCCTTACCTTCCCCGCCCCGAGCCAGGTCCCACACCGAGCACGATTGTCAGTGCTCGTCCGTAGCATTCGGCATCGGGGATCCTGCACCGAGCGAATGGACCATTCGCTCGGATCCTGCGTCACGACCTGGACTTTCAGTCCGAGATCGAATCATCACGCCGGCGACCGAAGAGGAAGACCAGCAGCCCGACGGCTGTCGTGGCGGCCGCGCTCTCCACCCCGAACGCGATACCGATCAACGTGACCATGACCGCGAACACCAGTAACAGCAGCAGCGCGTTGCGAAGGGTTGCCGCCCAGTCGCCGACCGCACGCTCCGCCAACCGCAACCAGTCGTCGCGGGATATCGGCAGGGCGAAGCGGCCGCTGGCGGTGCGCGGCGCGGGGATGATCCTTACTGGGGCGGGTGGCGGATCCGGCGTGATGTCCAGTTCGGCCAGTGCGGCCAACTGAACAGTGCGCCGGTCCGGACCCTTCCTGGGCGGTTGCGGGTCGATCGTTCTTTCCTCTTCTGGTGCTGGAGCGGTGAACGTGCTCGCCTGGGTTCGGACGTCGCGTGGCTCCCTGTTCCAGCAGGAAGTCACGTCCGGCATGTGCGGTGCAGTTGTAGCCGCGCGTTGCCCCCAGGCGCGCTCTTTGGCCATCATCACCTATTGATCTTGTTATCTGACTGTGACGCGCCCATTCAAGCGATGAACGGTGTGTATTCATCGGCGAATGGCCGAGACGTTACTTCCCCGCCAAAAGGGTGGAACATGCACCTGCACATGCATACGAGCAGTACTTGTTCACCTGCGACTACGCTACGAATGACTCAATCGAGTGACTTGCGTGTCCCCACCTGCAGGTGAGCGAGCAATCAACTGAGCAGCCCATTCTTGGTTACGCTCCGAAGTCGGAAGTGATCGGCCCCACGTCAAGAAATACACTTTCGAGTGTGCGGATAGCATCGTTACTCCCTGCAGCCACCGACATCGTCGCCGAGCTCGGTCTCCTCGCCGAGCTGGTCGGCCGAACCCACGAATGCGACTGGCCCGCGGCGGTGGCCGAGGTCCCGGTGGTGACCACGAGCGGGCTGGCTCCTGGGCTGTCCAGCCGGGAGATCTCCACCGCCGCGCGCCACCACGGCTCGTCGCTGTTCGGGCTTGACCGCGATCTCCTTGCCCGGCTCGCCCCGGACCTGGTGCTCACCCAGGAACTGTGTGAGGTCTGCGCGGTCTCGTACCGGCAGGTGTCGGCGGCGGTGCGGGTCATGGAAGTCGGGCCACGGGTGTTGAGCCTCGAGCCACGCACCCTCCCCGAGGTGCTCGAGACGGTGCGGGTCGTCGGCGAGGCGCTCGGCGTGCCCGACGTCGCCGCCGCGCGGATCGACGCCCTCCACACCCGACTCGCCGACGTGCGCCGGCAGGTCGCCGAACGGCCACGACCCCGGGTCGCGGCGATCGAGTGGCTGGACCCGATCTGGCCGGCCGGGCACTGGGTGCCGGAACAGATCGAGATCGCCGGCGGGGCGCCGCTGCTCGCGGAGGCGGGCGAACACACCGGCGCCGTCGAGTGGGCACGGGTGATCGAGGCACGGCCGGACGTGCTTCTGTTGCTGCCGTGCGGATTCCCGCCGGAGCGAACCATCGAGGAACTGCACCTGCTCACGACCCTGCCCGGCTGGGACGAGCTGTCGGCGGTCTGGGTGCTCGACGGTCCGGCCTATTTCAACCGGCCGGGGCCTCGTGTGGTGCGCGGCGTGGAGGTGCTCGCGCAGGTACTGCACGGGGTGGATTTCGGGGTCAGCCAGGGAGAAGCCACGCGGGTCGGCGGCGTCGCCTCGACGTCAGCTGAGGTCGTGAACGGCAGCTCTCAGGACCGAACGGGGTGAGTCGTGGACTCGCGGGTCCGGAGCGTTGAACTCGCGAGACGCGAGCGTTGGACTCGCGGGACGGGAGGGGCGGGTGGCCAGGAGGTGGGCGAGGCGGGCGGCGCCGGTGCGGGCGGCTTGTTCGAGGTGGTGGCGGCGGGTGTGGAAGGTCGCGGCGGGGACGGAGAAGGCCACGGCGCCGGTTGTTCGGTTGTTGGGGTCGCGGACGGGGGCGGACAGGCAGGCCAGTTCCGGTTGGAACTCCTCGATCTCCAGGGCCAGGCCTGCCCGGCCGACGTGGTCCAGTTCGGTGTCCAGGTCCGCGACCCGAACCGTGGTGCGCTCGGTGAGCCTTGGCATACCGGCGCCCGCCAGGTAGTCCCGCCGCTGACGGCGTGGCATCGACGCGAGCAGGACCTTGCCGAAGGCCGTGGCGTGGGCGGCTTCGTGGAAGCCGAAGTCCAGTGGGGTCGCGCGGGGGAACTCCGGCGAGTCGGCCACCGCCGCCACCACGATGTCCGTCTCGCGGAACACCGTGTAGTACGCGGGGGCCTCGGCTCGCAGGTGCAGGCGGTGCAGTTCGTCCTGGATCTCCTGGCCCACGTCCAACTCCGCGCACAGGCGCCGGTACAGGTTGCCCACCTTGTAGCCGAGGCCGAACCCGCGCCCATGACCCAGCCTGATCAGATAACCCTCGTGTACCAACGTGTTCAGCAGATGATACGTCGTCGACAGGTTGTAGCCGGTTCTCCTGGCCACCGCCTTCGCGGTGATTCCGTCGCCCGCCGAACCCACGATGTCCAGCACCCGCAACGCCCGCTGTGCGGAACCGATCAGACCGCTGGTCTCCCGCGTCACCGATCCACCTCCACGGTGGCACCCGGAGCGGCACCACGCTGCGACCCTACGGCAGACCACCGCGCCTTCGATAGTTCTGCGATCAACTACTCGGCCTGGCCCTCCACAGCGGACATTTCCGGCGCGGGTGGGGCTTGGGGCACAATCCTCTCGGGAGGAGGGGACGAATGACCAGGACGCTGCTGCCCGCCGGCTACGCGGTCGTTGGCTGGCTGCCACAACTGTTGGCCAGGATGGGTGTGCTGGTACGCGACGATGTCCGCGAGCAGTACTGGCGGCCGGTGTGTCGATGAGCTGGCTGGATGTCCGGGAGTACCTGCGGCACAACAGGTTTCGGCTCGGCGTCGAGGCGGCCGCGCGTTATCCGCGAGCACCACGGTTGGCGGGCACCGCGCTGTTGACCCGACCGGACTGGGTGCCCGACCGGCCGGTCGACCTGGCGGAGATCGCGATCTCGCTCGGCGACTCGCCGCCGGTGCCCGAGCTGCCGGACAGTGGCTACGCCGCCATGATGGCTGAGTTCGACCCGCCAGCGGTGTTCGAGAACCGGCCAACCTATCGGCTGCTGTCGGCCACACTGACCGGCGACGCGCGGCTGGAGTTCGGTCCAGGGCGGTATTTCGACCATATCGACACCGGTGAGGCGGCCGCGCACGAGTACGCGGCCGGCGGGCCAAGCCCGCTGCGGGACGCGATCGGCGATCCGTGTGACCTGACGCGGCGGCCGGCGAATCTGGGGATCAGCGTCCTCACGGTCCGCAGTGGACGGTCGGGCGACACGTTCTTCCTGCACTGGCGCGACCCGGCCAGGGTAGGTCATGCCGGCGGGCTCTACCAGGTGCTCCCGGTCGGCGTGTTCCAGGCCGCCGGGCCCAACCGCGACGACACGGACTTCTCGTTGTGGCACTGCATCCTGCGGGAGTACGCCGAGGAGCTGCTCGGCGAGCCGGAACGCTCCGATGTGGACTACCTCACCTGGCCGTTCGCCGTCGCGATGACGGACGCCTTGCTGGCCGGGCGGATCCGGGCCAGCTGTCTCGGTCTCGGCGTCGACCCGCTCACCTTCGCGACCGATCTGCTGGTGTCGGTGGTGATCGACGCCGCGGTGTTCGACGACCTGTTCGGCGCCTGGGTGGCGCGCAACGACGAGGGCACGGTCACCGAGCGCCCGTTCACCTCGGCCTCGGTGGCCGGCCTGCCGATGCAGGCCGCGGGTGCCGCCGTGGTCGGTCTCGCGCTGAACCAGCCGCGCTAGGCGGGATCGGGGGTGTACATGGCGCTGAGGAACTCGACCAGCAGCCGCTCCCGCAGGCCCGGCGAGGCCACCGAGAGCATCGTGTTCACCTCGGCCATCCGCTTGGGCACGGCCGCCCCGTCCAACCCGCCGGCGGCCAGCAGGCCGGCGAACTGTTCCGGGGTCAGCGAATCCGGGTCGAGCGCGGCGATCGCGGCCACCAGTTCCGGCGCGAGCCGGACCGGGCCGGCGGCCCGCGCGGCGGTGACCGCGGCGGCGAGATCGGCGAGCAACTCCCCCTCGGCACCGTGGTTGGCGGCGGTGACGGTCAGGTGCAGGTTCGCCGGCGAGGCGCCGAACCCGAACTGCGGCTGCAGATACCACCGCCGCGCGGTCATCTCGTCGGCGACGGTGAACACGTCGAGATCATCGGCACAGCTGACCGCCAACAACGCGGCGTCCGGGTCGCCGAGCACCCGCAGGCCGGGGATCGACTCGATCCCCGCCCGCAACGCGCGCACCGCGGTGAGCGTGCGTTCGGCCAGCTGGGCGTAGCCGTCGTCGCCGAGGTGGCGCAGCACAGCCCACGCCGCGGCCAGCGGGCCACCGGACCGGGTCGACTGCAGCGTCGAGTTCAACATCGTGTACCCGGGCCAGGCCGCGCTCGCGAACAGCTGCGGGCGGCGCACCGCGGCGTCCGCGTGCAGCAGCACCGACGTCCCTTTGGGACAGTAGGCGTACTTGTGCAGGTCGACCGAGAGGCTGGTCACGCCGGGCACGGACAGGTCGAAGTCCGGCACCGCCACCCCCAGCCGCCGGAAGTGCGGCAGCAGCCAACCGCCGATGCAGGCGTCCACATGACACCGAACCCCGGCCGCGGCGGCCGCGGCGGCCACCAGGGCGACCGGGTCGACCACACCGTGGGCGTAGGACGGCGCGCTCACCACGACGAGCACGGTCGACGAGTCGATGGCGGCGGCCATCGCGTCCGCGTCCGCGCGGAAGGTCGCCGGATCGGCCGGCACAACGACCGGCTCGACGCCGAAGTAGTGCGCCGCCTTGTGGAACGCGGCGTGCGCGGTGTCCGCGATGACCATCCTCGGCCTGGCGATGTCCGGCCGCGCGTCCCTGGCCGCCTGCACCGCCAGCAGACAGCTCTCGGTGCCACCGGAGGTCACACTGCCCACAGTGGACGAACCGCCGCCAAGCAACGCGGCCGCGACGGCCACCACGTCGTTCTCCATCCGCAGCAGGCTGGGGAACGCGGTCGGGTCGAGCCCGTTGGCCGAGCTGGCCAACGCGTGCGCCGCCGCCCCCAGATCGTCCACACCGGACAGTCCACTGTCGTACACGTAGGCCAGGGTGCGCCCACCGTGGGTCGGCAGGTCACCGCCGCGCAACTGCCGCAACTCCGTGAGCACCTGGTCGGCGGGTAACCCTCCGGTCATCGGTCGGTGACCTCCACAACTCGGCGCCGGAGCAGGGCGAGCCCGGCGAGTGCGAACAACGCGGGCACCAGTCCGATGCCCAGAACGACTGCGGTGACCGCGCCAGCTGGCTGCGCCACGCGCTCCCCGGCCGACGAGGACACATACCCGCCGACGGCCAACACCACCCCGTAGAGCGCAGGCCCGAGCGCGAGCCCGAGGGTCTCCCCCGCGGTCCACACCCCGGCGAACAGCCCGGCGCGCAGCTGCCCGGTCCGCCGCTCCTCCGCGCTGATCACGTCCGGCAACATGGCGAGCGGGAACACCTGGATGCCCGCGTACCCCACGCCGCACACGCCGGCACAGGCGACCACCGCACCCACCGGCAGCACCGGCGCGGCGAGCAGTCCGAGCGCGCCGGCGGCGAACACCAGCGTGGCCTGCACGTACCCGATCCGCTTGCCGTACCGGGCGGCCACCCGTTGCCACGCCGGCATCACCAGCAGCGCCGGCCCGACGAACGCGGCGAACAGCAGCGCCTGCGCGCCTCGGTCCTCGAGCACGACCCTGGCGAGGTAGTCGACGCCGGCCAGCATCGTGCCGATGCCGACGGCCTGCACCACGAACGCGCCGAGCAGCCAGCGGAACGGCCGGCAGTCGCGGACCGCGGCGAACACCTCGGCCCAGCTCGACACCGACGGCGCCACCCTGGTTCCCGGCGCCCGCGCGGTACCCAGGTACACCCCGACAGCGCCGAGCACGATCAGCACGCCGACCGCGATGCCCATGACCCGGTAGCCAGCCGCGCCACCGACCGCGTCCCGCAGCGCGGGCGCCCCGGCCCCACTGACCAGGATCGCGACCGCCAGCACGGCGATCCGCCACGCGGTCAGCCTGGTGCGCTCGACCGGGTCGTCGACCAGCTCCGCCGGCATCGCGTTGTAGGGCACCTGGAAGAGCGCGAACGCGGTGGCGCACAACAGGAACATCACGACCACGTACAGCACGTCCACCGCCGTCGAGCCGGTGTCCGGGCCGGCGAACAGCGCGGCGAAGAAGACCGCGAGCGCGAGCCCACCACCGAGCAGGAACGGCCGCCGAGTACCGGCGCGGTCGCTGATCCGCCCGGCGACCGGGTTGAACAGCACGTCCCAGGCCTTGGGCACCAGCACGAGCAGCCCGGCCACCGACGCGGACACCGCGAGGGTGTCGGTCAGGTACGGCAGCAGCAACAACCCCGGCACAGTGCCGAACGCGCCACAGGTCAGCGACCCGAGCGCGTAACCGAAGCGAGTGCCGGCCGACAGTCGCCCGCGCGGAGCGGACTCGGCCGAAACGTGAGCCGATTTCACCATTTGGCCGATGACCCTACGGACACCGGCCCCGGCAGTCCAGTCCGGACTACTCCGGCCAGGACAGTGCGAGGCGCACGCAGCGCTTGTCGAGCACGTAGGCCCCGTCGACGGCGGTGCCCGGCGGATGGGCCTCGACACGCAGCCCGGCCGAACCTGGCCGACCCGCGCGCTGCCACGCGGCGATGTGCCCGGCCAGCTCCTCGACCGGCTGCTCGTCGCCGGTCACCACCAGCTCGCCGTCCGCGCCCGCCCGGATGGTCGCCAGGCCGAAGTCGTCGAGCAGGCCGACGGTGGCCCGCCCGTCCGGCGCCGTCATGGGCGCGTCCAGCAGCCGCGTGCCCGGGTCCACCTCCGACAGCGCGAACCAGCGCGGCTCGCGGATCGCCAGCCACAGCCCGAGGCCGTCCAGCAGCTCGTAGGGCCCCGGCCGAACGCCGGTCGCCACCCTCTCGGGTGGACTGTCGATGGCCTCCACGACCGCATCGGCCTCCAGCTCGCGGGCATCCGGCAGGCTCAGGGTGAGCCCGGTCGGCGCGTCGAGCAGGTAGGTCCGCTCCGGGCCGGCCAGCGAGCCCCGCATCCGCAGGAACCCGCACGGGCGAGCCGACCGGCTGGTCCAGTGGCCACCGGACCGCTCGAAGGCCACCGAGCGCTGCACCCCGCGCAGGTCTAGCGGGACCACGATGCGCCCGCCGGGGGCGAGCTGGTCGAGCCAGGCCGGGGCGAGGTCCCACACCCCGACGGTGGCGATCACCCGGTCGTAGGGGGCGTTGGGCTGGTAGCCGATGGCGCCGTCGGCGGTGAGCACGGTGACCCCGGTGCAGCCGGCGGCCGACAGGTTCTCCTCGGCCCGCTCGACCACGTCCTGGTCGAGGTCGATGCTGGTCACCCGGCCGCCGGTGCCCACGATGTGCGCGAGCAGGGCGGCGTTGAAGCCGGTGCCGGCGCCGATCTCGAGCACCCGGTGCCCCCTGGCCGCGCCGAGCTGGTCGAGCATGATCCCCATGATCGTCGGCTGGGAGGACGAGCTGGTCGGCTTGCCGGCCCGGTCCCGTTTGGTGACGATGACCTCGTCCCGATAGGCGGTGTCGGGCGGCAGGTCCGGGAGGAACAGGTGTCTCGGGACGGTCCGCAGCGCGTCGGCGACCAGTGCGTCGGTGGCACCGCCGTGTTCCCGAACGTGCCGGAGCAACTGCGCGCGTAAACCGTTCAGCTCCGCACCCAACGATGCCTCCCCGATGTCCGTGTCCGGCGGCATCATGCTCCCATTGGGCGCAATAGTCCTAGTGTGCTGGCATGACCGCGCCACCTGACCTCGCCTCCCTCCGACTCCTGGTGCACGTCGCGGAGTTGGGCAGCGTCGGGCGCGCGGCCAGGGCGATGGGCCTTGCCCAGCCGTCGGCGACCAAGCGACTCGCCGCGCTCGAGCGCCGGACCGGGGTGCCGCTGCTGGTCCGTGGCCCGCAGGGCTCCACCCTGACCACCGACGGCAAGCTGGTGGTCGCCTGGGCGGCGAAGCTGCTCGTGGCCGCCGACGAGTTCGTCGGCAGCGTGGCGACGCTGTGGTCGAGCCGGTCGGCGGCGCTGCGGATCGCGGCGAGCATGACGATCGCCGAGGCGCTGTTGCCGCGCTGGCTGTCGGAGTTGCGTGTCCGGGAGCCCGAGGTCCACGTCGGACTGACGGTGACCAACTCGGCCGAGGTCGCCCGGCTGGTGCTGACCGACGACGAGGTGGACATCGGCTTCGTCGAGGGACCGACGCTGACCGAGGGGCTGGCGAGTCGGGTGGTCGCCACCGACGAGCTGTTCGTCGTGGTCACCCCGAGCCATCCGTGGGCCCGGCGCCGGCGGCCGTTGCTCGCCGCCGAGCTGGCCGCGACCCCGTTGGTGGTCAGGGAATCCGGGTCGGGCACCCGGGAGACGCTCGACCGGCTGCTGACCCCGCACGACCCGGTCACCCCGCAGCTGGCGCTCGGGTCGAGCGCGGCGGTGAAGGGCGCGGCGGTGGCCGGCATCGCGCCCGCGGTGCTGAGCGGGCACGCGGTGGAGAGCGACCTGGCGAGCGGTTCGCTGGTCGCGGTGCCCGTGGCCGACCTGACGTTGACCAGACGGCTACGCGCGGTGTGGCCGAGGGGTCGCCGGCTCGGCGGCCCGGCGGCGACCCTGCTGGCGGTGATCGGCCGCTGAGCGCCGGGGTCAGGCCGTCAGCCAGATACCGGCGCCGGCCAGGCAGGCGAGCACCACGCTCCCAAGGCCGCCGGCGGCGATGGCCGGACCGCCCGCGCGCACGACCGAACGCAGGTCGACGGCCGAGCCGAGGCCGAACATGCCGGCGCACAACAACACGCTCGCCAGTTGCTCCGCAGTGGACAGCACGGCGGCGGGCACCGGCAGCGTGGTCCGGACCAACGCCAGCAGCACGAACCCGACGACGAACCACGGCAGCAGCGGCGGGCGGGCATCGCCGGTGCCCCGCCGGGACAGGCCGACCGCGGTGACCAACGGGGCCAGCAGCGCCACCCTGGCCAGTTTGATCACCACCGCGACCTGCAACACCGCCGGCCCGGCCGCGGCGCCGATCGCCACCACCTGACCGACCTCGTGCACGCTGGCGCCGGTCCAGATGCCGAAGACGTGGTCGGGCAGCCCCAGTACCAGGCCGACCAACGGATACACGCCGATCGCCAGCGTGCCGAGCAGGGTGACCGAGGTGACCGCGGTCGCCACGTCCTCCTCGTCCCCGCCGGCCACCTGGTTGACCGCGGCCACCGCGGACGCGCCGCAGATCGAGACGCCGGTGGCCACCAGCAGGGACCGCGCTTTCGACAGTCCGAGCAGCCGGCCGAACCAGCGGGTGGCCACGAACGCGCCGAGCACCGACACCAGCACCACCGCCAGCACCGGAAGTCCGAAGTGGACCATCTGGGACACGACCAGCTGCAGCCCGAGCAGCATCACCCCGGCACGCAGCAACCAGGACGCGGCGAACCGGAAACCCGGTGTCAGCGCGGCGATCGGGCCGAACACCGCGCGCCAGACGATCCCGAGCAGCACGCCGACCACCAGTGGGCTGGCCGCCGGCACCAGCCAGCCGACCAGTTGGCCGACGGCGGTGGCCGCGGCGACCACCGCCAACCCCGACCCGACCCTGACCGCCAGCACACCCTCATGGTGCGGTGGCGCCCTGCCGGTGGGTAGCCACCAGCAGGGCATCCCGTCATAGCCGCCGGCTATGACCTACAGCGAACGTTGGTAGGCGCGGAACGCCCTGGTGGCCAACCAGATCGCGAACAGGGCGACCGCGAGCAACCCACCGAGCCGGCTGAGCACCGCCGCCCAGTCCGGATCGGCCGACAGCGCCTCCCGGCTCGCGACCACCGTCCAGTCCACCGGGTTCCAGGTGGACACCGCCTGGATCCACGCCGGCGCCGCCTCCCTGGCCATCATCGCCGAGGACAGGAACGACAGCGGCAGCGTCAGCATGGTGGAGAAGCCGATCAGCGACTCCGAGGTGCGCACGATCAGCGCCATCCCGTTGGACAGCGACGCGAACGCCGCCGCGAGCAGGATCGCCGACACCAGCATCACCAGCACGCCGAGCACCCCGCCGGCGAACTCCGCGCCGAGCAACAGCGCGATGACCACCACGATCGCGCTCTGCACCACGATCGTCACCGCCTGGTTGGCCACAGAGGACACCATCATCGCCGTGCGGCTGACCGGCGAGGACAGCAGGCGGTCCATCACCCCGCGGTCCATGTCGTCGATGAACGCCATCCCGGCCCAGCCCGCGGTGAACAGCACGGTCATCACGACCACCCCGGGGGTGAGGAAGTCGACGTAGCTGCCGGTCGCGAAGCCGGGCAGCTCCACCACCCGCTTGAACAGCTCCCCGAACAGCAGCAGCCAGATCATCGGCTGCACCAACGAGATCGCGACGAACGCCGGCTGGCGCAGGGTGGCGCGCAGCAGCCGGCCGGTCAGGTAGGCCGAGTGTTGGGCGAGCACGGCCATCAGGCACTCACCCGCTCCGCGGCGGCGAAGGACCGGCCGGTGTGTCGCAAGTAGACATCGTCCAGCGCTGGCCGGGCGATGGTCACCGCGACCACCGCGATCGACTCCCGTTCCAGCGCGGCCAGTACCGAGGGCACCGCGCTCGCCCCGTGGTCGACGCGGGTGCGGATCGTGCGGCCCTCCACGGTCAGCTCGCTGGTGCCGGCCAGCGCCTCGATCACCCCGCCGGCGACCGCGAGGTCGGCGTCCGGCCCGAGGTCGATGACCACCGCGTCGCCGCGCAGCTCGCTCTTGAGCTGGTCGGGGGTGCCCTCCGCGACCACCGTGCCCCGGTCGACGATCACCAGCCGGTCGGCGAGGTGGTCGGCCTCCTCCAGGTAGTGCGTGGTGAGCATCACCGTCAGTTGTTCCTGTGTGGACAGTCGAGCGATCTCGGCCCACATGTCCGCGCGCGCCTGGGGGTCAAGGCCGGTGGTCGGCTCGTCGAGGAACAGCACCGCCGGCCGGTGCACCAGGCCCATCGCGACATCGAGTTTCCGTTGCATGCCACCGGAGTAGGTGCGCACGATCCGGCCGGCGGCCTCGGTCAGCCCGAACCGGTCGAGCAGCTCGTCGGCCCGCGCCTTGACCTCGCGGCCGCGCATGCCGTGGATCCGGCCGGCCAGCAACAGGTTCTCCCGGCCGGTGGCCTGCGGGTCGGTACTCGCCCCCTGGGTCACCACGCCGATGGCCCGGCGCACGGCATCCGGCCGGCGCAGCACATCCGCCCCGGCCACCACGGCCGTGCCGCTGTCCGGGCGGGAGAGCGTGGTGAGGATCCTGATCGTGGTCGACTTGCCGGCGCCGTTCGGGCCGAGCAGGCCGAACACGGTGCCCGGCGCCACCGAGAAACTCAGTCCGGCGAGCGCGGTGACCTCGCCGTAGGTCTTGACCAGGGACTCGGCGCGGATCGCCGGCTCCTCGGTCCGTTGTGGACGGGCGGACACCCGTTCGGCTGGCACTGTCATTTCCCTGAACCTCCTGGTTGTGGCCCAGGTCGGTCCGTGCGCGGCCAGCTATGGTGAAGAGGGTGCCTGGGTCGCGGGCCGTCACGGATCGGGCCTGGGTTTCTGGACGCTGGCCGGGTGTTGCCGCACCCGGCCAGCGGTTTACTTGATGCTGCGCAACTGCGCGCTGGCCTGGTCCCAGTCGCTCTCCATCGTCCGGCCGCCGCTCGCGTGCACCTGCCGCCAGACATCGAGCCCGTCCAGGGTGCCGTCCGTCATCTTGTCGAGCAGCCGTTCGACGAACGCCAACTCCGCCCTGCGCAGGTCGATCACGTAGTCGGCCTCGATGGCGAACAGGTAGGGCAGACCCTGTTTGGCCATCTCGTCCATCACCGCGGCCATGCTGACGATCTCGGTCGCCAGCCGCATGCGGCGGGTCTCCAGCAGCCGGGCGACCTCGTCCGGCGGCAGCGCCCCCATCAGCGACAGCGCCGCCTCGAACTGGGTGAACTCCTTGACCGGGACGGAGAGCAACTCGCTCTCCCAGTCGACGAACTCCTCGCGCCCGGTATCGGTGATCGCGTAGACCGTGCGCTCCGGGCGGCGGCCCTCCCGGACGGTCTCCAGGACGTCGATCAGCCCGTGGCGGCGCAGCGACTCGACGACCGAGTAGAGCGAGCCGAAGTTGAGCTTGATGCTCTCCTCCTTGGCACGTTCCCGCAGCGTGCTGGACATCTCGTAGGGGTGCATCGGCCGCTCGGTCAGCAGGCACAGCACCGCCAGAGCGAGCGGGTTGGCGACCTTGCGCTTGCGCATGCCGGTCATCATAGCCCAAATATTCTGACTCGAGTATTCGGTTCGGGACACGGTGTTGAATGGACCTCATGAGTGAGACCCCCGGACACCGCCAGTTCCGCTTCACGCTGCCGCCAGGCGCCACCGAGATCCTGCTGGTCCGCCACGGCGAGTCGGCCCCCGCGCTGATCGACCAGCCGTTCCCGCTCGTCGACGGGCACGGCGACCCGCCGCTGGCGCCGGAGGGCGAACGCGAAGCCGAGCTGGTCGGCGACCGGCTGGCCGTCGAGCAGGTCGACGCGGTCTACGTGACCACACTGCGGCGCACCCACCAGACCGCGGCGCCGCTGGCCAAGCGGCTCGGGCTCACCCCTCAGGTCGAGCCGGACCTGCGCGAGGTGCGGCTCGGCGAGTGGGAGGGCGGGCTGTTCCGGATCCGGGTGGCGGAGCGGCACGAGTACGCCGTGCGGATGTGGGAGACCCAGCGCTGGGACGCGATCCCCGGCGCGGAGTCCACTGAGGACTTCGCGGCCCGGCTGCGCGCGGGGATCGGGCGGATCGCGGCCGCCCACCCGGACGGGCACGTGGTGGCGGTCACCCACGGCGGGGCGATCGGGCAGATCGTCGCGATGGCCACCGGCTCGCAGCCCTTCGCCTTCATCGACGCGGACAACGCCTCGATCACCCAGCTGGTGGTGACCGAGGACCGGTGGATCATCCGCCGCTTCAACGACACCGCGCACCTGAACCCGTCGTTCAGTATCCGCGCGGAGCCGCTCGGCTAGTCCTTCGACCAGCGGTACTGCAGCCAGGCCTCGGTCGGCGACACGACCCGGTCGAGGAACATCAGCCCGTCCATCCGGCAGTCGCAGGGGTTGGCCTCGCGGGTGTTCTGCGGGAAGCTGCCGCCGATCTTGATGCCGGCCGGGTCGGTCGCGGATGTCAGGTCCGGCTCCGGTGGCCCGTCGAGCTCCCACGGGTCGCCGGTGCCGGTGTAGGCGCCGGCCAGCGGGCGACCGTTGCGGTACAGGGCGAGCTCGCCGGTGTCGAAGTCGAACGTGGCGGCCAGGTGCACCCAGGTGCCGCGCGGGAGCACGGTGCGCCAGTCGGCGTCGGCGGCGAAGGTCTGCGAGCTCGCACCGTCCACCCGACGGCCGAGCGCCACCACCTTCGGCACCCCCGCGACGTCGATGACCTCGAGCAGCGCGCGCACGGCGTGGCCGTCGGAGTCGCCGGTCAGCACCCCGGCCAGGCCGACGGCGTTGTAGCGGTCGTCGGGCGCGGGGGTGGTGGAGTTGAGCGCTGGCAGGTCGCCGGTGACCTTGAACCAGCCCATGACGGTGGCCTCGCGGGCGGCGTTGAACGCGCGCAGCGTCGGCACGCCGCCATCGGCGTAGACCCCGGCCTTCCAGTCGTCGTTGCCGGCCAGCGTCGGCTCGACCTGCCTGGTCACCAGGGCGTGGCCGCCCCGGTCGCGCACGCGCATCCGCTCGCCACCGTTGACCAGCGCGAGATCCGTGCCCGAGCGGCCAAGATCCCTTTCCAGGGCTGGATTCGCGCGCACCGGATGCTCGAAGTCGTAGTACGCGACGAGGTTTCGCGTCAGGGTCGGGAACACGGCGCCGGTGCCCGCCGGGTCTGCCCCAGCGGGCACCGGGCCACACAACACCGCGGTCGACGTGCACAACAACGCTGTCGCCCACCTCGAGAACCGGTGCCGCCGCATCACTTCACCCCCGCACAGCCGTGCCGGTGACCGTGAAGTCCCGTACCCGGCCGATGTTGTCGAACGAGCCGAACCCGGTCCGGCCACTGCCGAAGGTCTGGTCCAGCGCGGTCATCACGAGTTTCCCGTCGACGTGCACGGTGATCTCACCGGTGTCGGCACAGTGTCTGACCCGGACGTCGTGCCAGTTCGCGTCGGTGATCGCGGGCGCGGCGCCGTAGGACAGGGTCTCGTTCCACTGGTCGTCGATGCGCAGCCGGTCGGCGTCGTTTACCACGAAGATCCCGTTGTGCGGGTAGATCGTGTTGTCCGTCGACAGATGCGCGTAGTAGTAGCGGGTGTCCGACTGGTAGCCGAAGACGATGATCACGTCCCGGTTGCTGATCTCGACCGGGGTGTCCAGGCGGACCTTGGCGTCGATCCTGGCCGAGGTCAGCGCCGGGCCGTCGGCGAGCACCGCGTACTCGAACGGGCGACGCGGGCCGGGGCGGGCTTCCCCCGCCTCGGTCAGCACGGCCTGGTCGCGGTGGAAGCGCCACTTGCTCGGGGTGACCGGGGCCCAGTCGCGGGCGCCGTCGGCGGCGACCCGGGTGACGCCGGTGCGGCAGTCGGCGAAGGTGTTGGTACCGCTGACTTTCCAGATCTTGCCGTTGGCCTTCGCGATCAGGTACAGCTCGCCTTCGCCGTCCTGGCCGATGCGCAGGTCGACCCGGTTGTGACCGACCAGCTCGCGCATCGTGGTGCGCTGACCGGCCGCGGTGTAGACCGACAGTTGCCGGATCTGCGCCATCGGCGCGCCGCGGCGCATCTCGCTGGCCTCGGTGTAGAAGATCCGGCCGTCGACCAGGTCGGTGAACAGGTACTTTCCGCGCAGCTGCGGCACATCGTCGCCGCGGTAGACGAAGCCGCCGCTGATCGCGTGGCCGGAGTCGGCGCACAGCGGGTGGCCGGGCGGCGGGTTGTGGTCGAACGCGGCGACCGGGTAGGTGTAGCCGTACTGGTCGTCGTCGGCCGGCAGCGGGTAGACGCCGCACTGGGAGTCGCCTCGCTTGAACACGAACGGGCCTTCCCGTTCGCTCCAACCGAAGTTGTCGCCGGGGTGGACGTCGTAGACGGCCTCGATGCGGTGCTCGCCGATGTGGCCGAGGAACATCTGGTGGCTGCCGGCGGAATCCCAGCTGAAGCGGTGCGGGTCACGCATGCCGATCGCGTAGATCTCGCCGAGCACACCGTCGTCGCCGACGAACGGGTTGTCCGCCGGGATGCCGTAGGTGCCGCCAGGTCCGTTGTCCCCCAGGGGATCGATGCGCAGGAGCTTGCCGTACGGGTTGGTGGTGTCCTGCGGGCCGGTGGTGGACGCGCCGAGACCGCCGTCGCCCGCGGCCAGGTAGAGCACGCCGTACTCCGCGCTGCCGGGGGTCGCGGTCGGGTTGAAGTCGATCTGTTGGAAACCGTGGATCTGGCCGCGGAAGCCCAGGCGCATCACCTGGCGGTGGGTGCCGGCGAAGGTGTCGGCGGCCGGGTCGGTCGCGGTCCATTCGGTGATGATGCCGTGGAAGGCGGTGCCTGGCTGGGCGGGATAGGTGGTCGGCTCGGCGAGGCCGGCGCCCCATTCGGTGTGCACGGTGTAGAACTTGCCGTTGCGCGCGAAGTCCGGGTGGAAGGTGATGAACCCGGAGCCGGAGCCGAGACCGCGGCCGGAGATGAACTCGGGCGCGAACGTGGCGCCGACGTCGAGGTAGAGGTGTGGGGTGCCGTCGTCGCCGAGCAGGTACATCTGCCCGTTGAGGTCGGGGACGTACATGCGACCGTCCGGCAGTTCGCCGAGGTGGTTGATCCTGGCGTGGCGGACCAGGCGCTGGTCGGTCGGCGCCGGCACCGGCTCGGTCTTCGGGAACTGGGCGAACTCCTCGACCGTGATGCCGAGGTTCGCGGGAACGGGGTCTGGCAAGGGATCCTGAATCGGCTCGTCCGCCGCCGCGGTGTTTGTTGTCGTGTTCGGCGGGGTGTTCGCGGGCGAGTCAGCCGCTGCCGAACTCGGCACCAGGCCGCCAACGAACACGATCGCACCAGCGATCGCCACCAGCCATCGTCTTGGATTCGACATTCGCCCACCACCTCGTGGGGTCGCGTGACCAGGAATCACTTGCCGGAAAGCGCTTTCCTGACCCTACTCACGCCCCTCACACATAGCAAGGCCTCCACCACCCCCCGCACACCGATGCCCTGAATGCCCCATTTGGGACGCTCAACGTCCTCAATGGGGCATTCAGGGCTTTTCAACGAGACGCGCGCCGGCCTCCCGAACGTCCGCAGGCCACCCCGTGGCGGCTGCAACTTTGTTCAACCTCTGATCGAACATGTGCGAATTTGGCGTGATGTCTTGACAGATAACTTTCGGATGTGACTGAATTTGATCGGCGAGGTTGCGAATCGGATGTAACCTCCGCGATGGCCAGGAGTGAGCCAATGGCGGCTTTCCGTTCTCTTCGCCCCGTTCGCCTCGCCGGCGCCGCGGCCCTGTGTGCGGCACTCGCGTTGAGTGCGTGCACCAAGTCCGAGGACTCCGGCGACGGCGGCTCCACCGACTCGACCGGCGGCGCACAGGTCGCCCAGACCGACGCCGCCGATGGCCCGACCTGCTCCCTCGAGCAGTACGGCGGCGAGCAGATCGAGCTCGCGAACGCGATCGTCGGGTTCTCCCAGTCGGAGAAGGAGGCGAACCCCTTCCGGATCGCCGAAACCCAGTCGATCAAGGACGCGGCCGAGGAGGCCGGGGTCAAGCAACTGCTGACCACGAACGCCAACTCCCAACTCGGCAAGCAGATCTCCGACATCCAGGACATGATCAACAAGGGCGCGCAGGTGCTGATCGTGGCCCCGCTGAACTCCGACGGCCTTGAGCCGGCCCTGGATGCCGCGCGGGCCAAGGACATCCCCGTGCTCACCATCGACCGCGAGGTGAACTCCGCGCCCTGCGAGGACTACGTCGCCTTCCTCGGCTCGGACTTCGTCGAGCAGGGAAAGCGCGCGGCCAAGGAGATGGCGACCGCCCTGGACAACAAGGGCAAGGTCGCGATCCTGCTCGGCGCCTCCGGCAACAACGTCACCACCGACCGCACCAACGGTTTCGTCGACGAGCTGGCGAAGGTCGCCCCGGACATCGAGATCGTCGCGCAGCAGACCGGCGAGTTCGCCCGCGACAAGGGCCAGCAGGTGATGGAGCAGATCATCCAGGCCCAGCCGGACATCACCGGCGTGTACGCGGAGAACGACGAGATGGCCCTCGGCGCCCTGGTCGCGCTGAAGAGCGCCGGCAAGACCCCGGGCACCGACATCCACGTCGTGTCCATCGACGGCACCCGCAACGCGGTCCAGAAGATCGTCGACGGCGAGATGTACGCGGTGGTCGAGTCCAACCCGAGGTTCGGCCCGCTCGCCTTCGAGACGCTGGAGAAGTTCCTCGCCGGCGAGCCGGTGGCGCAGAACCTCGTGATCAGCGACAAGCTGTACGACAAGGACAACGCCTCCGGTGAGGTCGCGAACGCTTACTGAGCAGACCGAGCAGGGCGGGAGAACGGCGCGATATGGACGCGGTACTGACCGCCACCGCGATCGGCAAACGGTTTCCCGGAGTCGTCGCGCTGTCCGATGTGGACCTCACGCTGCACGCGGGCGAGGTACACGCGTTGGTCGGCGAGAACGGCGCCGGGAAGTCCACGCTGATCAAGGTGCTCACCGGGGTCTACGCACCTGACGGCGGCACGTTGACCTACCTCGACCAGGACGTCCACTTCGGACGGCCGGCCGACGCGCAGGCCGCCGGCATCAGCACCGTGTACCAGGAGGTCAACCTGGTACCACTGCAGTCGGTGGCCAGCAACATCTATCTCGGCCGCGAGCCGAGAAACCGCTGGGGGCTGTTGGACTTCCGGGCGATGAACGCGGCGGCCACCGAACTGCTCGCGTCCTACGGCATCCGCGTCGACGTCAAACGACCGCTGCGCACGCTCGGCATGGGGGTGCAGCAGATGGTCGCGGTGGCCCGCGCCGCGGCCACCAGGGCCAGAGTGGTGATCCTCGACGAGCCGACCTCCTCGCTCGAGCCGAGGGAGGTCGACACCCTGTTCGCGATCGTCGAACGCCTGCGGACAGACGGGGTGGCGGTGCTCTACGTCAGCCATCGGCTCGACGAGCTGTACCGCATCTGTGACCGGGTCACCGTGCTGCGCGACGGCCGCCTTGTCCACAACGGACCGCTGGCCGACCTGCCGAGGCTCCGGCTGGTGGCCCAGATGCTCGGCCGGGATCTGGACGAGGTCCGCCGCGACGGCGCGACACGGTTCGCCGGCGAGCACACCGCCGAACAGACCGCCCCGGTACTCGAGGCCACCGGGTTGACCGCGAAACACCGGCTCGACGGCGTGGACGTGGCCGTGCGGCCGGGCGAGATCGTCGGGCTCGGCGGGCTGCTCGGTGCCGGGCGCAGCGAGACCGTGATGGCGATCGCCGGCGCGTTGCCGCTGGACAACGGCACCGTCCAGGTCGACGGCAAACGCTTGCGCACCGGCTCGGTGGCGGCCGCCATGCGCGCGGGCGTCGTGCTGCTGCCCGAGGACCGCAAGGCGGACGGGATCCTGCCGGACCTGTCCGTGCGGGAGAACATCGTGCTGGCCGCGCTGCCCCGGCTGTCCCCGGCCGGGCTGGTCTCCCGGCGGCGCCAGGACTCCATTGTGGACACCTTCATGCGCAGGCTGCGGATCAAGGCGGCCAGTCCCGACCAACGGGTCGGCGAGCTGTCCGGCGGCAACCAGCAGAAGGTGTTGCTCGCCAGGCTGTTGTGCACCCAACCCAAGGTGTTGCTGCTCGACGAGCCGACCAGGGGCATCGACGTCGGCGCGAAGGCCGAGGTACAGGGCCTGGTCGACGAGTTGGCCAGGGACGGCCTGGCCGTGGTGCTGATCTCCTCGGAGTTCGAGGAGGTGGTGGAGGGTTCGGACGCGATCGTCGTGCTGCGTGAGGGAAAGGTCGTCGCCCGGCTGGCCGGCGCGGAGATCTCCGAGGCCGCACTGCTCGCCGCGCTGGCGGAGGAGACCGCATGACCGGCGACGAGGGGCGGCCGGCGGGTCGGGAACGTCGAACTCGCGTGGCGGGAGCGTTGGACTCGCGGGGTGGGAGCGTTGGACTCGCGGAGTGGGTGCGGGAGAACGGCGTCTACGCGGCTGTTGGGGTTCTTGTTCTCTACAACGTGGTCTTCAGTCCCAACTTCGCCAGTTGGGGGAATCTGAGCACGCAGGTCGTGCAGGTGGCGCCGGTACTGATCGTGGCGTTGGGGATGGCGCTGGTCATCGGGACCGAGGGCGTCGACCTCTCCGTCGGGTCGGTGATGGCGGTGGCGGCCGCGATGTTGCCGTTGTATCTGGGGTATGGCGTGGTGGCCGCTGTTGGGCTGGCGTTGGTGGCCGGCGCGATCTGCGGGGCGCTGAACGGAAGCCTGGTGGCGGTGGTGGGGATTCAGCCCATTGTCGCGACCCTCGCCCTGCTGGTCGGCGGGCGCGGGCTGGCGTTGGTGCTCGCGGACGGGCAGCTCAAGGACATTCGCAACGAAGAGCTGTTGTGGCTGGGCAGCGGGGAGTTCCTCGGGCTCCCGGTGGTTGGCTGGATCGCGGTCCTGCTGGCGGTGCTGGTCGGGCTGCTGGTGCGGTACACGACCTTCGGGCGGCAGCTGGTCGCGGTCGGCGGGAACCGGTCGGCGAGCGCGCTGGCCGGGTTGCCGGTGCGGCGCGTGTTGCTGTTCACCTATGTCCTCAGTGGAGTGCTGGCCGCGGTGGCGGGGATCGTGGCCACCGCGCGGCTGACCGCGTCGGACCCGTCGGCCATCGGCAACCTGTTCGAGCTGTCGGCCATCACCGCGGTCGTGGTCGGGGGCACGCCGTTGTCCGGCGGGCGGGTGCGCATTCTCGGCACGGTCGCCGGCGCGGTGCTGATGCAGCTGATCACCGCCACCCTGATCCGGCACAACCTGCCGGACTCGACCGCCCAGATCGTCCAGGCCGCGATCATCGTGCTCGCGGTCTACCTGCAGCGTTCCCGGGGTGCCCGATGACGATGAGCGAACAGCTGACCAGAACCGAGCGGGTCGCCGGGCTGGTGCAACGGCGCGGCTCGATCGTGGTGCTCGCGCTCGTGGTGCTGGTCGCCTCGGCGTCGTTCGACTCGTTCGCCACCCTGGGCAACGCGCGCAACATCGCGATCCAGAGCTCGTTCCTCGCGATCGTGGCGCTCGGCATGACGTTCGTCATCATCTCCGGGGGCATCGACCTGTCCGTCGGCTCGGTGTACGCGCTTGGCGGAGTCCTTGCCGCCTACGGGATCCAGTGGGGCTCGCTGGTCGGACTGCTGCTGCCGTTGGTGGTCTGTGGCGCGATCGGGTTGCTGAACGGGGTGCTCGTCGCCTACGGCCGGCTGGCGCCGTTCATCGTCACCTTGGCCACCCTGCTCGGCGCGCGCGGCCTGCTGCTCGCGATCACCGACGAGGGCGCGACCACCCGGCTGATGGCCCGCGACGACTGGCTGACCCAACTCGGGCAGGGAACCTTTCTCGGGCTCGGGCTGCCGGTCTGGATCACGCTCGGCCTGTTCGTCGTCGGGGTGGTCGTGCTCGGCCGGACCAGGTTCGGCCACACCACGCTCGCGATCGGCGGCAGCCGGGAGGCCGCGACGCTGATGGGCCTGCCCGTCGCCAGGGACACGATGCTGCTCTACCTCGGCAGCGGGCTGCTCGCTGGCCTGGCCGGCGCACTGGCCGCCGCCTACTCCGCCTCCGGGGTGACCATCGTCGGCGAAGGCCTTGAGCTGGACGCGATCGCGGCGGTGGTGATCGGCGGCACGCTGCTCACCGGCGGCGCCGGCACCGTCGGTGGCACGCTGGCCGGGGTGCTGCTGCTGCGCGTCATCCAGAACGTGATCAACCAGGTCGGCACGCTGTCCACGCACTACCAGTCGGTGGTCAGCGGCGCGTTCCTGGCCGTCGTGGTCGCCGTCCAGGCGTACCTGAGCCGCGCACATCTCCGCGGCCGGCGGCGGTAGCTCTTCCGTTACCCACCAAGGAGGTTGACCCAACGATGAGGACAGCCGTTCGAAGAAGGGTTCTCGGTGCGATCGTGGCCGCTTTCACCACAGTGGCCCTGATTCCCGCGACACCGACGCCCGCGACCGCCGATCCCGGTTGGCAGCCGGGAACTCCGCCGCTGTCCACGCCGTGGACCGACGAGGTCGGCCCCGACAACGCGTTGCCGGAATACCCCCGACCCCAGCTGACCCGAGGCGACTGGCAGAACCTCAACGGAGTCTGGGAGTTCGCCGGCACCGGATCCCTTGGCACACCACCGGTCGGCCAGACCCTCGACGAGCGAATCCTGGTGCCCTACCCGGTCGAGTCGGCGCTGTCCGGGATCCAGCGCAGCGAGGACCGGATGTGGTACCGGCGCACCTTCGAGGTGCCGGCCGGCTGGCGCGTCGGCCGCGGCGGCGACCGGCTGGTGCTGAACTTCGGCGCGGTCGACTACGTGTCCAAGGTGTGGGTCAACGGCAAGCTCGTCACCGCGCACCAGGGCGGCTACGACAAGTTCAGTGTGGACATCACCGACGCGTTGGCCAAGCGTGGCCCGCAGGAGCTGATCGTCGGCGTCGAGGATCTCTCCGACGCCACCTGGCAGCCGGTCGGCAAGCAGCGCCGGGTGCCCGACCGGGGCATCTTCTACACGGGCAGCTCGGGGATCTGGCAGACGGTGTGGCTGGAGCCGGTGGCCCCCAAGCACATCACCAAGCTCGATCTGACCCCGAAGCTGGCCGACGGCAGCATCACGTTGCGCGCCAACACCGTCGGTGGCGCGGCGACCGTCGAGGCGATCGCCTACGACGGCCGGCGCGAGGTCGGCCGGGTGCGCGGGGCGGCGAACAGTGACCTGCGACTGCCGGTGCCCAAGGCCAAGCTGTGGTCCCCGGACTCGCCGTTCCTCTATAACCTCAAGGTTCGACTGCTCGACGGTCCCAAGAAGACGGTCGACGAGGTCGGCTCGTACTTCGGCATGCGCGAGATCGGCATGAAGCCCGGCGCCGACGGCAAGCTGCGGATGACGCTCAACGGCGAGATCCTCTTCCACATGTCCACGTTGGACCAGGGGTTCTGGCCGGACGGCATCCACACCGCACCGACCGACGAGGCGCTGCGGTTCGACCTGGAGCAACACAAGGTGTTGGGGTTCAACACCGTGCGCAAGCACATCAAGGTCGAGCCGGACCGCTGGTTCTACCACGCCGACCAGCTTGGACTGATGGTGTGGCAGGACATGCCGGCGATGAAGACCTCGAACGAGGACCCGCCGCCGTACGCCCAGACCCAGTTCGAGGCCGAGCTGCACACGATGATCGAGCAGCACGACAACTGGACGTCGGTCGTGGCCTGGGTGCCGTTCAACGAGGGCTGGGGCGAGTGGGATCGCGAGGCCACCGGCCGGATCGCCGACGAGGTCAAGGCGATGGACCCCAGTAGGCTGGTGAACGCGCACTCCGGAGTGAACTGCTGTGACTCGAAGGGCGATTCCGGCAAGGGCGACATGATCGACCACCACGCCTATGTCGGCCCGGCGCAGCCGGTGCCGGACGCGACCAGGGTGTCGGTCGACGGTGAGCACGGTGGTTTCGGCCTCGAGGTCGAGGACCACATGTGGTTCGGCGAGGGCCACGCCTACGAGATGACCCCGGACGAGGCGACGTTGACCCGGCGCTATGTCGAGAACCAGCGCGATGTGTTGACTTCCGCGCAGAACTGCGGGATCTCCGGGGCGATCTACACCCAGATCACCGATGTCGAGCACGAGGTCAACGGCTTCTTCACCTACGACCGCCAGGTGGAGAAGATGGACTTCGCGCAGGTGCGGGCGATCAACGAGGAGATCATCGCGAGCGCCGACGGATCCGGCGGGAGCACCGAGCCGCCGGGACCGGGAACCCCTGGCGCGGACGGTATTCACTACTACCCGTTCAGCGAGGGTTCCGGCACGACCACCACCGACGAGGTCGGCGACGCGGACGGCACGCTGGTCGACGGTCCGACATGGACGGACGGTCGCGATGGCGCCGGACTGCAGTTCGCCGGTGACTCCTATGTGGACACCGGGGCGCCGCTGACGGACACCACCGGGAACTACTCGGTCGCCGCGTGGGTGAAGCTGGACAGTCTGGACGGGTTCGCCACGGCGGTGAGCCAGGACGGTAGCTCCAACAGCGGGTACTTCCTGCAGTACTCGGGGTCGGACAACCGGTTCGCGTTCAGTTTCGTCGGGGTACGGGCGCTGGCGCCGAGTGTGCCGGAGCCGGGGCGGTGGTATCACCTGGTTGGCGTGCGAGATGTCGTCTCCGGGACGCTGCGGCTCTATGTGGACGGTCAGCAGGCCGGGTCGGCCAACGCCTGTGTCGGCAGTGACTCGCAGGGCAACACGGTGATCGGCCGGGCGAAGTTCGGCGGCAACCCGGTCGACTTCTGGCGCGGTGCGATCGACCAGGTGCACGTGTTCGACCGAGCGCTGCCGCCGGAAGAGGTGGCGTCGCTGTACGAGTCCGGCCGTTAGGCCAGCAGTCGAGTGACCAGCAGTCCCCAGCGGCCCGGTGCGAAACGCCAGCACCGGGCCGCTCGGGCATTTGATGGCCAGCAGCAGATCGTGTGACTCCCGCTCGACCAGTGGCAAGGTCGCCGACCTTTCGGTGGCCAGCCCATATTCCGTCACCGCCGCCGGGTCGCCGGGAAACATCCCGGACAGCGGCCTTTCGATGTGCACCACATCCGGCTGAAACATCAACACGACGAACCCGCCCAGCAGCGCTGGATGGCGTTCGAGTCGCCGCGCGATCCTCCCGGTGATCTTCGACTCGCCATCCAGTGCACGGTGAGCGCCTGCTCTTCCACCGCGGCCACATCCGACGCCCGGTCACCACCCTCTCGGAGATTCTCACCCAGGTGGGTTACCCCGTCAGAATTCCCATGATCAATGAGCAACCAGAAACTGGTTAATATAGGCACCATTAGCCCGTTCAGGTACGCAAGGACCGCGCTATAGAGATTGTTCAACTCGCCGCCGAAACAACTTTCCTGCGCTAAGATTTCTTGCTGCTGGCGCGTTACACCGGCACGCGCGAGGGAGGCAATCCTCACGATGTATATCGACACCGGCGCCGAGGCCCCGAGCGGGCCCGCCCGCATGATCGTCACTCCGGACAATCTCCTGCGGCTAAAACAGGGTCTCGAAGAGGAACGCGACCGGATCCGCACGTGGCGGCGAACGGAGGGCCGCGACGTTGCCGAGATCGACCCTCCCGGCAACGACCCGTGCAGCAAGGACACCATGTTCTGGATGTCGCAGAACGGGCAGGACGCGGTCAACGCGGTCGACGCCTACGTTGATCGGCTCACTGCCATCGTCGAAAACCTGCACGACAGCGCGGTGTCCTACGGGCTGATCGAGGCCGACAACGCGCACACGTTCCGCCAGGAGCCAGCGTGAGAGACCCCACGCGACGCGCCACATCTCTGGTCGTCCTGCTACTCGCCTGGCTGGTTGCTGGTTGTACCAGCACATCCGCCGGCGAGCCCCAGCCCGGTTCGTCGAACACGTTGGACGCCAACAGTTCCGAGGAGACCTCAGCGCCATCGCCGATGCGGCCGCGTGAGCTCAAGCTGGATGGAATCGACCCGTGCACTCTCCTTCCGGAGGCGGACTACGGCGACTTCTACCTGCACAAACCTGGAGAGCCGGGTAGGACCAAACGTGGCGCGATCGAATGTGCCTGGTACGGCGAGATCGGCTACATGGACGCGGTCCTGGTGACGTTCGAGGGCGTCGAGGCCAGGAAAGATCGGAACGTCGAGACGACGTCAGCCGAGCCGATCGAGGGCTTTCCGGCCTACATCTTCACGATACGGAACAGTGACACCGACATTTGTTTCATCGGCGTCGATGTCGCCGATGATCAGTATCTCGACGTCCAGGTGGGGTTGGACGGCGATCGGCCTGGTGTGCCGCCGGTCTGTGAATATGCTCATCAATTCGCCGCCTCGATCATGAGCACGTTGGTGGCGTCGTGATTGGGGGTTCGTGATGAGCGTGGTGGGCAGAGGGGTTCTTGGCTATCGCTGGGAGGGGTTCGATCATGTGGTGATCTACGACATGGTTCGGACCTGGGCCATCGGTGCGTCGGTGATCGCGCGGGCCGATCCGGGATGGCGCAACTTCGCCACCGTGATGAGCGACTCGCAGCACCGGATCGACCGGTTGAACCAGGAGGTCGGCGTCTCCTGGGAGGGCTCGGCCGCCGCCGCCATGGCCGAGCGGGTGTCCCCGTTGAGCAAGTGGACGCAGGACACCGTTGCCGCGGCCGAGCAGACCAAGGCGAGCCTGCAGCAGATCGCCGACAGTTTCGCCAGGACGTCGCACTCGATGCCCGAGCCGGTGCACGTGCCGTCCCGGGTAGGGACCTTCGGCGGCTTCGTCGCGATCGTCGCGGGCATGGTCGACGCGGACTCCGCCGAGTACCGGGCCCGGGCCGCCAAGCAGTTGGCGGTCGAGCTGATGAACGCCTACACGGTGAACAACGAGGACTCGCGGAACACCGCCGGCACGTTCACCGAACCGCCGGAGATCAGCGCCGGCGTCGCGGAGCGGGCCATTGTGGGTGGCCGTGCGGGCGGCTTCGTCGACGGCGCCTCGGTCAGCGACGATCGCTCCGGTGGTGATGCCGCCGGTGGATCGGGTGCTGGTTCGGGCGGACCTTCCGGATCCACGTCATCTCCCGTGGGGCCCGATGGGCGCGCCACTCTGCCGCAGGGCGTGCCGACGGCCGAGCAGGCGCTGCCGATCAGCGGGCCCAGCACGCCGGGTCCGACAACCTCCGGCTCGATCTCGCCGGTCGCCGGGATACTGACCGACCCGACGGCCGGCCGGCCGTCTGGCAGCGGTGACATGCCCGGCCGCGGCGGTTCGTCCGGTGGGGGCGGTTCGCCCAGCCGCGGCGGGTTGTTCGGTGGTAGCGGTGCAGGTGGTCGCGGCGGTGCGGGCGGTAGTGGCGGCTCCGGCGGCGTGGGCGGTGGTGCGGGAGGTTCGCGTGGCATCGGCGGAGCGCCCGGCGGCGGAAGCCCGGGAGGCGCCCCGGGGCGGATCGGCGCGGGGGCGCTGGCCGCCGAGAACGCCGCCGTCCGTGGCACCGCGGCGGGTGCCCGCGGTGGAGCCCCGGGTGCCGGGTTCGGCCCGTTGGGTACCGGCGCCCGGGACGAGGAGGACAAGGAACACACCTCCCCCGAGTACCTCCGCGGCCACCACGACGACTTCTGGGACGACACCCCACCCACCTCGCCACCGGTCATCGGTCACGACGGCTAGCGACCACGATGGGACAACGAACCACGCTCAGCCAGCTGGAGTACGACGTGCTGTGGGAGCACCTGCGGCTCGGCCCTTTTCAGCCGGTGCTCACCGTGCCCTCGCCCGGGGTCACTCCCGACGAGCGCGCGGAGCTGCGGGCCACGGCGTGGGCTTCGCTCACCGCCAAAGGGCTCGGTCACCCCGACAGTCTCGACGATCGGCTCGCGCGGCGGCTTGCCCGCCTCGCCCGGCCGGAGTGGGAGCTCGACGCCCGGCTGTGGCTGTCGACCCAGGGCCCGCGGACCTCGGCGCTGCTGGCCCGCGCCGGGCGCAGTGCCACCGTGGCGGTTCTCGGTGAGGAGTCCCTGACGCTCTGGGCGGTCAACCCCGACCAGATGGTGGCCGAGGCCGTTCGGCTGCTGCCGGCCCACCCGGCGGGGACCGGCGGCTCGGTCTCCCTGCCGGCCACCGCTCTCGACCGGGCCGCCAGCGCGGCGGGCGCCGACCGGGACCGGTTCGCGCGGGCGCTGGTGGCCCAGGGGCTCGGCAGGTCCGAGGCGCGCAAGGTCACCGACGTGTTCGGCGACGTCGTTCGGCAGGGGCAGTTCGGGGCCGCGCGCACCCGGGTCGGTGGCGGGCGGCGGCGGGCGTCCTATGTCGTCAGTGTTTATGACAACCCGGGCGGTCGGTATCTGGCGATGCGGAAGAAGGACTGGGTGACCCTGCTCCCCGGCACCGAACAGGCCCTCACCCGCCAACTGGCCGAACTGCTCGCCGAACTCGACCCCGACCGCCCGTAGCGCGGCTGCTTTAGGGTGGGGGCCATGTTGCTCGTGGTGATGGGGGTTACGGGGTCGGGGAAGACCACTGTCGGGGAGGCGCTCGCGGCGCGGTTGCGGGTGCCGTTCCGGGACGCCGACGACTTCCACAGCGCGGCCAACATCGCCAAGATGAGCGCCGGCACGCCGTTGACCGACGCCGATCGGCTGCCGTGGTTGCGCGCCATCGGCACCTGGCTGGCCGAACATCGGGACACCGGGGCGGTCGCCACCTCCTCGGCGCTGCGCCGGCACTACCGCGACGTGCTGCGCGAGCAGGCGCCGGACGCGTTCTTCGTGCACCTGGACGGCGACCCGACCACGGCACGGGTGCGGGTCGCCGGGCGGACCGACCACTTCATGCCCGTGTCGCTGGTCGACTCCCAGTACGCCACGCTCGAACCGCTTGGCGCGGACGAGCGTGGCGTCGTACTGGACATGACCGAGCCGGTCGACGACCTCGTCGACCGGGCGGTCAGAACTTCTTCACCTGATCGATGACCGTCAGCACGCTCAGCACGCCGAACAGCCCGAACGACCACACCAGCACACCGACCCGGAAACCCCTGATCCTGATCTCCGGCGGCAACACCGTGCGGTTGAGCAACAACAGCAGCGCCGAGTAGATGAACATCATCACGCCGCCGACCGATGCCGAGATCACCAGCAGCACCAACGGTTGCGCGAACCCGGCGACCATGATGACGCAGCCGACCGCGACCAGCACCCACACGATTACGAAGTAGAGCGAACTCTCCTTCGCCTTCGGTGCGTAGGCGGTCTTGAGGACGTCGGCGACCAGTCGTGCCGAATAGTCCACAATGCCCAGTGCGGCCGCGAACAACGCCAACGCGCCGACCACCCAGAAGAACGTGCCGAACCACGCGCCGACGGTCTCGCTGAGCACCTCGCCCTCGATCTGCAGGAAGCCGATCCCGTTCGGCAGGTCGGCGCGGCCGAACACCGTGGAGTACGCCAGCAGCGAGGTGAACGTGATGGACAGGAACGTGATCAGCACGAAGGTGTACAGCTGCTCACGGTTGGCGAACCGCCACCACGCCCGCCAGTGGCCGAGGTTCTCCTCGGTCGGTTCGAAGATGAAACCGGTACTCGGCGCGGCCTCTGGCTTGCCGGTCACCGGGCTCGTGATCCGCGGCACGTAGCGGCCCATGCCGAAGCCCTTGTCCCGGATCCAGTTGCTCTGCACCAGGTTCTGCCCGCCACCGCCCCCGGCGAAGGCCAGCGCGCCGAGCAGCAGTGCGAACCCGAGCGGCTCGACCGGGATGGACGCCTCGGTGATTATCTTCGGCACGTCGCCCCACGCCTGCGCGGTGATCGCGACGATCGCGCCGACGATCACCAGCACGAGCACGGCCGCGACCTTGAGCATCTCGGCGCGTTCGAGTACGACGTAGACCACCGGCGCGAGCGTGAGGATCAGGCCGATCGCCACCAGCATGCCGAGCGTGATCCATTTGACGTCACCGCCCCACAGGTAGGTGACCAGCGTCGCCGATGAGCTCGCCCAGCCGGGCCACAGGTTCGCCAGCAGGGTGAGGATCGCGAACACCAGACCCCAGTGCCGCCAGAACCGGCTGAACCCGGTGAGCGCGGTCTCGCCGGTGGCCAGCGTGTACCGCTCGATCTCCATGTTGATGAAGTACTGGGTGGCCAGGCCGAGCAACGCCGCCCAGACGAAGACCAACCCGACCTGCGAGGCGATGTAGGGAAAGAGGATGAACTCGCCGGAGGCCAGACCGACCCCGGCGGCGATGATCCCTGGGCCGATGATCCGCCAGGTCGACGCCGGCGGTTCGGGGAGGGCTCTGATCTCGGGTTTTGCCAGATGTTTGGCGGGGAATCGATCGACCACCGAGGGCGTCACGCCGTCGTGCTGCCTCGTCATGTGCGTTCACCTTCCCGTTCGGGTGAAACGATCACCGGATCGTACCGAGCGGACGTCGACTAGCGTTAACGTCGATGAAGACGATGATCGACTTCCAGGACGCGCGCACGTTCGCCGTTCCGCTGACCACGCGGTTCCGTGGCATCGACGTGCGCGAGGGCATGCTGATCGAGGGGCCGGCTGGCTGGGGCGAGTTCTCCGCGTTCCCCGAGTACGACGACCGCGAGTCGGCGTCCTGGCTGACCGCGGCGATCGAGGCGTGCACGGTCGGCTGGCCGGACCCGGTCCGTGGCCGGATCCCGATCAACGCGACGGTGCCGGCGGTCGGCCCGGCGGCGGCGGGTGAGATCGTGGCGAAGTCGGGTTGTGCCACGGTGAAGGTGAAGGTCGCCGACCATCCCGACTCGCTGGGCGAGGACATCGAGCGGTTGGCCGCGGTGCGCGACGCGCTCGGTCCGGCGGGCGCGGTTCGCTGTGATGCCAACGGTTTCTGGGATGTGGACACCGCGGTGCGGGTGATTCCGCAGTTGGAGCGGGCGGCCGGTGGGCTGGAGTACGTCGAGCAGCCCTGCGGGACGGTCGACGAGTTGGCCGCGGTGCGTCGGCGGGTTGGGGTGCGGATCGCGGCCGACGAGTCGATCCGCCGGGCGGAGGATCCGTTGCGGGTCGCGGTGGCGGAGGCGGCGGATGTCGCGGTCATCAAGTGCACGCCGCTGGGTGGGGTGCGGCGGGCGTTGCGGGTGGCGGAGGCGTGTGGGTTGCCGTGTGTGGTGTCCTCGGCGTTGGAGACCAGTGTCGGGCTCGCGGCGGGGCTAGCGTTGGCGGGTGCGTTGCCGACGTTGGACTTCGCCTGTGGTCTCGGCACGTTGTCCCTGCTGACCGACGACCTGGTCGGGCCCGCGCGGTCGCTGCGGCCGGTCGACGGGTACCTGCCGGTCTCGCCGGTGCCGCCGACGCCGGACCAGGGGCTGCTTGACCGGTACGAGATCGCCGACGACGAGCGGGCCGCGTGGTGGCGGGACCGGCTGACCAGGTTGGTGGCCCAGGGCCGGATCCTGGACTGACGCCGCCCGCGAGTCCCTGGGCACCGCAGCGAAGGGTCCCTTCACTGCGTCCAGTGCAGCGAAGGGACCCTTCGCTGCACTTGGGCGGGGCCGGGCCGGGCCGGACCGGGGCTGGGTCGGGCTGGGTCGGGAGCGGACCGGGTCGGCCGGGGCGGGGTGGGGTTAGGGGTGTTGTTCGGCTTGGGGGCGGGTTGGCATGCCGGACTGGGCGCCCCAGCGGGTGGTGGCGATTCCGGCTACTCGGACGGCCCATGCGGTGGCCTCGTCCAGGGACTGGCCGCGGGCCAGGCCGTCGGCCAGTGCGCCGCAGAACGAGTCGCCGGCGCCGGTGGCGTCGACCGCATCGACGGGGATCGACGGGACGTGTGTTGTTCGTCCGCCGTCGACCACCAGTGCGCCGTCTGCGCCCAGGGTGACCACTACCGCCTGTGGGCCGGACAGCGAGCGGGCCAGCTCGGCCGCTTCATCCACAGTGGACGGTTCGGGTTTTCCGGCCAACAGTGCCAGTTCTGAGCGGTTCGGCACCAGGACGTCTACTTCGGACAGTAAGGACGGCGGCAGCGGTCTTGCCGGGGCCGGGTTGAGGACCAGCCGGCCACGGGCGGCGGCGACGGTCGCGGCGACCACCTCGGGGGCGATCTCCAGCTGTACCAACGTCACCGCCGCCTCTGCCAGCAGCGTGGACGCCTCGGCGATGTCCTCGACGCTCAGCCGGGCGTTCGCGCCGGGGCTCACCGCGATCGTGTTCTCCCCGCCGTCGGCCACGGTGATCAGCGCGATGCCGCTCGGGGTGTCCGGCACGGCGCGCAGCCACGACAGGCGCACTCCGGCATCGGCCAGTGCGGTGGTGATCGTGGCCGCCAGCTCGTCGTCGCCCACCCGGCCGACGAAGGCGACCTCGCTGCCCAACCGCGCGGCCGCCACCGACTGGTTGGCGCCCTTGCCCCCTGGCGTGCGCAGATGGTCACCGCCGAGCACGGTCTCCCCCGGGCCGGGCAACGCCGCCACCGGGACGACGAAGTCGACGTTGCACGACCCGACCACCGCGATCATGCCGCGATCATGTCGCCGACGACCTCGCCCACAGGTTGACCCCGCTGTCCACCGCGTACCGGTCGATCTCGGCCAGCTCGTCGGCGGTCAGCGTGAGGGAGTCCAGCGCGTCGAGGTTGTCGTCGAGCTGGCGCACGCTCGACGCGCCGATCAGCGTGGAGGTCATCCGCTGGTCGCGCAGCGTCCACGCGAGCGCCAGCTGCGCCAGCGTCTGGCCGCGGCCACCGGCGATCACGTTCAGCGCGCGGATCCTGGTCAGGTTCTGCTCGCTGAGCATGTCCTGCGACAGCGAGCCCGGCCGGCTGGCGCGGGAGCCGTCGGGGATGCCGTCGAGGTAGCGGTCGGTCAGCATCCCCTGCGCCAGCGGCGAGAACCCGATGCAGCCGACGCCGAGCTCGCCGAGCGTGTCGAGCAGGTCGGGCTCGATCCAGCGGTTGAGCATCGAGTACGACGGCTGGTGGATCAGCAGCGGCACGCCGAGGCCGGCGAGCAGCTCCCGCGCCTCCCTGGTCCTGGCCGGGGAGTAGGAGGAGATGCCGACGTAGAGCGCCTTGCCCTGCTGGACCGCCGACGCCAACGCACCCATGGTCTCGGCCAGCGGGGTGTCCGGGTCGAACCGGTGGGAGTAGAAGATGTCGACGTAGTCCAGGCCCAGCCGGGACAGGCTCTGGTCGAGGCTGGACAGCACGTACTTGCGCGAGCCGCCGCCCTGACCGTACGGACCGGGCCACATGTCGTAGCCGGCCTTGGTGGAGATGACCAGCTCGTCGCGGTAGGGGCGCAGGTCCGAGGCCAGCAGCGCGCCGAAGTTCGACTCGGCCGACCCGTAGGGCGGGCCGTAGTTGTTGGCCAGGTCGAAGTGGGTCACGCCGCGGTCGAAGGCCCGGCGCACGATCGCCCGGCACTGCTCGAGCGGGACCTCGGTGCCGAAGTTCTGCCACAGGCCGAGGGAGATCGCCGGCAGCACCAGGCCGCTTTCGCCACTGCGGCGGTAGGTCATCCGCTCGTAGCGGTCCTCCGCTGCGGAGTAGGCCATGATCGTCGTTCCCCTCAGTCCTGGAGGTCGGCGAGGGCCTGCTTGACCTTGCTCAGCTCGGCCTCCAGCTCGACCAGCCGCGACTTGTGCTGCTCGCGCGCGGTGTCGAGCACCGACTCGATGGCCTTGGAGATGTCCTCGTGCAGCTCGGCGGCCGCGCGGGACACGGCGGCGGCCGGCACGGACAGGCCCTGCAGCAGGCGGCTGCCGGACTGGGTCAGCTCGGCCTGCCACTCGCCGTCGAGGGTGCCGGTGACCGTGAGGGTCAGCTCGACCGTGCGGGTCTTGCGGGCGGTGCTGCCCGGCTTGCGACCGCGCTTCTTCGGCGCCTCGGCCGGGGCCTCAGCGGAGGCCTCGGTGGGGGTCTCGGCCGGGGTCGCCGGCTGCTCTTCGGGCGTCGCTGCGGACTCGCTCGTTGGGGAAGACACCCTCACGCTCCTTTGATCATCACAAACGCTGCGGGACGCAACATTAGAACATTTGTTCGCCGGCCGCATGTCGGCCGGGTCAGGGAAACGGTAGCGGAACCGGGAACGTTCACTACCCTGCGCCATCCCGGGGAAGGGGTGTCACCGTGACCCGATCCGCGCTGTTGGCGTGCTAGTCCCTGCGGCCGGAGATGGCGAGGCTGGTGCCGAGGCCGATCATCATCAGGCCGCCCGCGCCGCCGACCAGCTCCAGGCGCCGGGGCGAGCGGGCGAACCACGACCGCGCGGTGGCCGCCACCAGCGCCCATCCGCTGTCGAGCACCAGCGCGACCAGCGGGAACAGCGCCCCGAGCAGCAACATCTGCACCGGCACGTTGCCCGCCGCCGGGTCGGTGAACTGCGGCAGCGCGACCACGAAGAACACGATCGACTTCGGGTTCAGCAAGCCGACCACGAACCCGTCGCGCAGCGACCGGCCCGCCGAGTGCACCGGGGTCGACCGCAACGCGTCGGTGACCCGCCGCCGGTGCCGGATCGCCTGCACGCCGAGGAAGACCAGGTACGCCGCGCCGGCCAGCTTGACCACGGTGAACACCGCGGCCGACCGCTCGACGACCGTGCCGACGCCCAACGCCACCGCGACCACCTGCAGATAGCAACCACCCGCGTTGCCCGCGACGGTCAGCAGCGCCGCCCGCCGCCCGACGCTCAGCGCCCGGCCGATGGCGAACAACACGCTCGGCCCTGGCAACAGCACCAACACCACCGTCAACGCGGCGAACGCGAGCACCTGGTTCATCGACATCATGCCGACGCAGGCTAGGCCGCCGCGGTGCTCAGTTCACCTGATTTGACCGGCCGCACCAGCGACCCGAGCACCACCACGACGATCGCGGCGACCGCGCTGAACGCGATCGCCCGCTCCACCAGCCCGAGCGGCACGAACAGCCACCACGGCCCGCCCCCGGCGCCCATCCGGATGACGCCGATCACGATCAGCGAGAAGAACCCGAGCGCCAGCACGCCGAACCCCTGCGCGGCCAGCCGCCAGCCGAGCCGGTCGGGGAACGCGGCCCTGGCGATCACCAACACCGCCAGCGGCAGCGACACGAACGCGACCACGCTGGCGTAGCGGTGGATGGTGCCGCCGATCGACGGCCCGACCGACCAGTCCGTCTTGGTGAAGTACACCACCGCCAGCAGGCTCACGATCCACAGCGAGCCGAGCACGACCCCGGCCGAGCGCGGCGCCACCACCCGGTTGCGGATCAGCGCGTAGAACCCCAGCGCCGAGCCGAGCGCGATCAGCAGCACGGACACGTCGAAGGCCCACTTGCCCTCGCCGAGCGCGTACTGGCTGAGCGTGCGCCGGACCGGGTCGATCTGGCTGGTCGGCGGGATCACGTGCAGCGAGAGCATCAACGCGACACCGGCCAGCAGCGCGGCGAGACTTGCCGCGCAGGCGGCTCTGGCGTGGGGCATGGCTTCGACGTTAGCGACCGAACATATGACCAAGGTAAGACAATTCAGACAGCGCGTGTCCTCATCAGCGCCTCGAACCCGTCCAGCAGCCGCTCGAGCCCGAAGACGAAGTCGTCGGCGACGGTCTCGTTGTTGTCCGACGGGGAGAAGCCGTTGACGTCGAGCACCTCGTACAGCGCGGGGAACTCCTCGCGGGTGGTGACCGCGATGAGGGTCTGCTCGTAGTCGTGCATCGTCTGGTGCTCGGCGGTGGTGAAGGCGATGTCGAGCTGGGTGATGAGCATGGCCCACGCGCGGGTGAAGCTGGTGAGGGTCAGGATCGCCGAGATCTTGTCCCCCGGCGTGAGCGAGGTGCCGGCCAGGCAGCGCAGTCCCTGTTCGACGAACGCGATGGTCTTCGGGGTGACCGGCGGGCCGTTGATCGGCACCTGTAGCACCCACGGGTGCTCGCGGTAGACGTCCAGCTCGGCCCAGGACCACCCGGTGAGCTCGGCCCGCCAACCGCCGTCCCCGACGGTGAACTCGACCGAGCCGACGATCTCGTCGACCATCAGCATCAGCAGCTCGTCCTTGGACGCCACGTACCGGTACAGCGCCATCGCCGAGGTGCCGACCTCCTTGGCCACCCGGCTCATGGACACCGCGCCGAACCCGTCGGCCCGCGCCACCCGCACGCCTGCCTGAACCACCTGTTCCAGGCTCAGACCAGGCTTGGGGCCCTTGGTCGGGCGCTCCCGCACTCCCCACGCCTGCTCGAAGCTGGCCGGCAGGCCGCTGCCGCCGGTCGTGTCCGCACCCATGACCCTGGTCCTACCCCGAACTCCATATCAGGGTTTTACCCTGATGTACTGTTTACATCCTACGCAGTAGCGTTTATCTCGTACACAGAAGACGCTAACAGGGGGTACCCCACATGCCAGACCTTCCAGCGATCGAGGCTACCGGCCTCGAGAAGTCCTACGGCGACCTACACGTGCTGCGCGGGGTCGACCTCGCGGTCGCCCGGGGCAGCGTGTTCGCCCTGCTCGGGCCCAACGGCGCCGGCAAGACCACGACCGTGCGGATCCTGACCACCCTGCTGCCGGCCGACGCCGGCGCCGCCAGGGTCGCCGGCTACGACATCCGCGCCGACCGCTCGAAGGTTCGCCGCAGCATCAGCCTCACCGGCCAGGACACCGCGATCGACGAGCTGCAGACCGGCGCGGAGAACCTGCGGATGATGGCCAGGCTGTGCCGGCTGCCCAGGGCGCGGGCGGCCGCGCGGGCCACCGAGCTGCTCGCCCAGTTCGACCTGGTCGAGGCCGGCTCCCGGCGGGTCGGCACCTACTCCGGCGGCATGCGCAGGCGTCTTGACCTGGCCGTCAGCCTGATCGCGCGGCCGGAGGTGATCTTCCTCGACGAGCCGACGACCGGCCTGGACCCGCGCAGCCGCCAGCAGGTGTGGGAAGTGGTCACCGAGCTGACCCGCGCCGGCGTGACGATCTTCCTGACCACCCAGTACCTGGAGGAGGCCGACCGGCTCGCCGACCAGATCGCCGTGGTCGACGGCGGCAAGATCGTCGCCAAGGGCACCGCGGTCGAGCTCAAGCAGCAGGTCGCCGGGCACCGCCTCGACCTGGTCGCGGCCGACCGGCACGCGTTCACCCAGCTGATCAACCACCTCGGTCCGCTGGCGATCCAACTGGCGCCCGACCGGCTGACGTTCTCGGTCGCCACCGACGGCAGCGCAGGCCACGTGCGCGCGCTGCTCGACGAGCTGGACCCGAGCCGGCGCGCGCTCGCGCGGTTCACCGTGCACAGCGCGACGCTCGACGACGTGTTCCTCGCCCTGACCGGGCACACCACCCAGCCGGAGAAGGAGACCGCCGGTGTCTGAGACAGCCCTGCGCCCACCGTCGCTTGCCGGCGACGCGAAGGTCATGCTCGCGCGTTCGATCCGGCTGTCCATCCGGAACATGGACGCGTTGTTCACCGCGCTGTTCCTGCCGGTGATGCTGATGCTGCTGTTCGTGTACCTGTTCGGCGGCGCGATCCAGACCGGGACCGAGTACGTCACCTACGTGGTGCCCGGCGTGATCATCCTGTGTGCCGGGTTCGGCTCGTCGCTGACGGCGGTCGCGGTGACCCAGGACATGAACGGCGGCATCATGGACCGCTTCCGGTCCATGGACATCAAGGGTGCCGCGGTGCTCGGCGGGCACGTGATCTCCAGTATGGCGCGGAACCTGATGTCCACGGTGCTGGTGCTCGCGGTGGCGTTGCTGATCGGCTTCCGGCCGGAGGCGGGCCCGCTGGAGCTGTTGGCCGCGATCGGATTGCTGCTGTTGTTCGTACTCGCGTTCTCGTGGGTGTCGGCCGCGGTCGGCGTGGTGACGCGGTCGGCCGAGGCGGCCAACGGGTTCGGCTTCTTCGTGATGTTCCTGCCCTACCCGAGCAGCGCGTTCGTGCCGATCGACACGATGCCGACGTGGATCCACGGGTTCGCCGAGAACCAGCCGATGACCCCGATCATCGAGACGATGCGGGCGCTGCTGCTCGACCAGCCGATGGGCAACAGCGGCTGGCAGGCGCTGGCCTGGTGCGCCGGCATCCTGGTCGCCGGCATCATCGCCGCGACCTACGCCTTCCGCCGCCGCATCTCCTGACCTTTTCGTGCAATGAAGGCGTCCTTCGTCGCGGTGAACGCAATGAAGGACGCCTTCTTCGCATTTACCGAGCCGGGTCGGCGGCCTTGAGCGTTGCCAGCAGGTGGGACAGGTCGACGGTCAACTCGGGGCCGGCGAGGTTCTTGCTGTCCCGCACAGCGGCCAGATCCCGCCGCACCTGCACACAATCGCCGCCAGCTCCGCTGAAACTCGATACGCGCCAGTCCACGATCAGACCTCCTTCAGGATCTCCCGAAGCCTATTCTGGCTTCCGGAGGTGGGAAGGGCTAGACGATCCAGCTTGGCCAGTACCTTGACATAGGGCGCCGCCTGGTCGTCGTGCAAGTAGACCCCACCCTCGGCGACCTCGACGTTCACCACGGGTGTTGTGTTGGGGAAGGTCATGTAGAGCCAGGAGTGGGTGACCAGCCCGAACGGCAGATGTGCTGGCACGACTCGGACGGCGATCCCGCGCTCACGGGCATCTAGCAAGTGCTGCAACTGTTTGCGCAAACCCTCCCGACCGCCGAACGGCGTCCGCAGTGCGGTTTCGCAGATGAAGGCCGCGTAGTCCAGCGTGCCGAGGATCTTCTGCCGGCTACGCCGAGCGAACCAACGCAACTCCGCGACATCCGGTGGCACGTCCTCGGAGAACATCACCGCCATGGCGTACTCCTCGATCTGGAGTAGACCAGGCACGACCGACACCGCCCAGTTGGTGAGGCTGGTGGCGTCGGCGGCGTAGCTTGCCAGGGTGCCCATTTCGGTTGGTACGCCGGGAAGTGGGCGGTCCCACCAACCCGACACGTCCTCCGCGCGTGCCTCGGCGAGCAGGTCGTCCCGTTCCGTGGCGGGAATGCGGTACGCGGTCAGGATGATCGCCACGTGCTCCATGGTGATGCGACACTGCCCGTTCTCTATTCGGGACATCGTCGACAGTCCCCAGCCGAGCAGTTTCGCCGCCGCCTCGAGCGACAACGTCGTTCGCTGCTTGCGTATCGCCCGTAGGCGGGCGCCGATGATCCGGTCCCGAGGCCGGGGTACCTGTCGTTTGGTCGGCACAGTCAGACCTTTCCCACCCGGGGAAGGCAGCGCACCTTCCCAGAATCGTCATTACCGTCGTCGGCGCGACCAGAACGACAGCAACAGACAAGCGGGTGAATGGCCTCAGATCGTACGTTTCCCGAACACCGGCCGCATGTCGAGCGCGGTCACTCGGTGAGGGTGAGCAACACCGGTTCGCGGTCGGCGTTGAGCAGGATGCGGTCGGCCGCCCAGGCCAGCCGCCGGTCGTCGGGCGCGCTGAAGGCCTTGGCCGTGCGCAACTCCGCCGGCTCGCCGGCCGGCTCGGCGAGGACCATCAGCTTGTCCGGTACGGCGATGTAGGCGAGCGCGTGCCCTTCGGGCGACCACGTCGGGTAGCCGGCCTTGTCGGCCAGCGGCACCGGGTCGCCGCCGTCGGCCGGCACGACCAGTGCCTGGCCACCCGCCGGCTGGGCGTACTGGCCGTACTGGGCGAACGAGTCGACCAGCAGCCATTCACCGTCCGGGGAGAACGACAGCAGCATCCGGTCCTGGCCGCCCTCGCCGGGCACCGCCCGCTGCGCCTCGCCGCCGGTGTGGTCGGCGAGGAACACCTCGGGCGAGTCGAGGCCGCAGGTCCAGGCCACCCGGGAGGCCGACCACGCCAAGCCGGCGACGTCGGTCAGCTCGCAGTCGATCTCGCGCAGGGTCGACGGCTCGCCGCCGTCGGCCGGCACGGACATCAGCTCGGCGGTGTCCGCCTTCGCCTGTCCCCGGACGAACAGGATGTCCTCGCCGTCGGTCGACCAGGACGGCAGCACGTCGAGGTCGGCGCCCTCGTTGGGGCCGGACAGGTCGAAGTCGTCGACGCCGTCGTCGGTGAGTGCGCGCAGTTCGCCGGAGGTGACGTCGAACACCCAGACGTCGGGCTCGCGCATGTACTTCCAGAAGTCGTCGGTGAACACCAGCTTGGTGCCGTCCGGCGACCAGGCGGCGTTGGCCAGGTCGGCGTCGACGTCCTCATCGACGCACACCTCGTCGGCGCCGTCCAGGTCGCGCACGCACGGGCGGGCGGTCAGCGCCAGCACCTTGGTGGCGTCCGGGGAGAGCCGGGCCGGGCCCGACAGCTCGACCTTCGCGGACGCGGACACCGTCAGGCTGTCCACGTCCGGCCCGGACTCGCTCGAACACCCGGCGAGGACCAGACCGACCACGAGCAAGCTCCACCGTCGCACCATGCGGGTGATGATGTCATCTCGAACCAGCGAGAGTGCGCGGATCGACGCAGGTCAGGCGCGGTCGTGCAGCGTGATCTGGTAGCCGTCGGGGTCGGCGAAGGTGAACGTCCGGCCGAAGGGGCCGTCGATCGGTGCGGTGACGATGGGGTGGCCGTCGGCGACCAGCGCGTCGTGAATGGCCTGGACGTCGGTGGCGTGCAGCCAGATCGCGGCGCCGATGCCGGGCTGGGCGACGGCGTCGAGATCGGTGCCGGCGACGACGTCGCGGAGGGCGAACGCGATCGGCTTGGTCTCGAAGACGACGGCGTGTGGCGGTCCGGCCGGCGAGCGGACGAGGCCGAGGTACCGCTCGTAGAACGTCCGCGACGCGTCGAGGTCGCGCGCCTGGAGCGAGATGAAGTCTGGGCCGGTGACGGGCATGGTGATCCTCCTCCTAGTCATGTCAGTTTTCTGACACGACTCACTGTATGTCAGAATACTGACATGACGCAAGACGGGGTCGACCTCCAGACGTCACTGGGCTACCTGCTGAAGGAGGCGTCCAGCGCGCTGCGCGCGGCGATGGAGGAGGTGCTACGGCCGCTCGGGATGAGCGTGACGCACTACTCCTGCCTCGAGCTGCTGGCGCAACGGCCGGGCCTGTCGAACTCCGAGCTCGCGCGGGGCGCGTTCGTCACCCGGCAGTCGATGAACGTGCTGCTCCAGACCCTGGAACGGGATGGCTTCGTGACCAGGCCCTCGGCGGCACCCGTCGGCAAGGCGCTGCCGACACGGCTCACGCCGCGCGGCCGGCGGAGCCTGGCGAAGGCGACCGTGGCGGTCCGGTCCGTCGAGGTCAGGATGCTGGCCGGGATGACCGAACGCGAGCAGTCAGCCGCGCTCCGGCTGCTGCGGAGCATGATCCATTCGCTGCGCGACGGCAGCCCGTGACTCACTCGGTGGCGAGTGTGAGCAGTGCCGGCTCCTGGTCGGCCTGGACGAGCAGGTGGTCATGCGTCCAGGCCAGCCGCCGGCCGTCGGCGGCGCCGAAGGTCTTCTCGGCCGTGCGCAGTTCGCGTGGTTCCGCGCCCGGTTCGGCCGCGATCATCAGCCGGTCCGGCAGCGCGACGTAGGCCAGCGCGTGTCCTTCCGGCGACCAGGTCGGGAAGCCGGCCTGGTCGGCCACCGGCACCGGGTCGCCGCCATCGGCCGGCACGATCACCGCCTGCCCGCCCTCGAGGGCGGTGTACTGGCCGTACTGGCGAAGCGAGTCCACCAGCAGCCACTGCCCGTCCGGGGAGAACGACAGCAGCATCCGGTCCTCGGCCCCGTCGCCGGGCAGCACCCGCTCCGGCGTGCCGTCGGCGTGGTCGGCGAGGAACACCTCCGCGCCCTCGAGGCCGCAGGACCAGGCCACCCGGGAGTCCGACCACGCCAGCGCCGCGACGTCCGTCGTGGCGCAGTCGACCGTCCGGATCGTCGACGGCTCGCCGCCGCCGGCCGGCACCGACATCAACTCGACCGACTCCGCCTTCGCCCTGCCACGGACGAACCGGATCGTCTCGGCATCGGCCGACCAGGACGGCAGCAGGTCGATGTCGGCGTTCTCGTTCGGTCCGGACAGGACGATCTTGTCCTCGCCGTCGTCGGTGAGGTTGCGCAGCACGCCGGTGGTCACGTCGAACACCCACAGGTCCGGCTCGTTCGCCAGCCGCCAGAAGTCGTCGGTGAACGCCAGTTGTGTGCCGTCGGGCGACCACGCGGCGTTGGCCGCGTCGGGGGCGACCCGATCGGTGTCCACACACACCTCGTCGGAGCCGTCCAGCCGGCGCACGCACGGGGCCGTGGAGGTCAGCAGTAGGCGTTCGCCCGTCGGCGAGAGGCTGGCCGAGCCGGGAATCTCCACCGGCTCGGATCCGGTGACCGTCAGCGTGTCCACGTCGGGGCTCTGGCCGGGCCCCGGCCGGGACGACTCGGCGCAGCCGGCGAGGACCGCGCCGGCGACCAGTGCGACGAGCAGCCGTCTGGCCGTCAACGGAACCTCACTTCCAGTGTGCCGTCGTGTCGGACAGCGGTGCTGACCTCCGTGCCCCGGGTGGTCTCGATCAGCTCGAAGGTTACCGGGCGGCCGTCGAAGGTGACCGCCGTAGGGCGCTTTCCCTGTGGGAGCACGGCTCCCACGGTCAGGTCGGCGCGCACCCGGTGCACGTCGGTGGACACGCGCAGGCGGTCGCCGTCGCGGGTCACGGTCACGTCGACCGAGCCGGTGCCGACGCGGATGTTCCTGCCGGCTATGCGGTTCCGGTCCTCGGCGAGTTGCGGGACCACCGACAGCCGGCCGTTGCCGAGATCCGGGGCCACGCCGAGATGCTGGTGCACCACCGGCCACAGCACGCCGTAGGCGCCCCACGCCTGCAACGACATCGAGCGGTCGTGGAACGGGCGGTCGATGTTGGCCACGAAGTCCGGTGACGGCGCGACCTCGGGCATCGACCCCGGGGTCTCCCACACCGCCGGGTCGAGCTGGATGCGGGCGTTGCCGGTGGTGTAGGTCCGTTGTGGACCGAGCCGGCCGAAGTTGCCCTCGGCCACCGCCATCACCGCGGTGTTCAGCGAGTAGGTCGACCGTTCGCTTGGCACGGTGGACACCACGGTGTCGCACGCCGGGCCGGGGTTGCCCGCCGGCGCGGAGGTCGGGCCGGAGCCGGTGTGGTAGAGGCCGAACTCGCCGGTGTAGCAGGGCTTTTCCCGCTGGGTCAACGCGGTCGTGCCGTTGTCCCGGCCGGCCAGCGGGATGCCGTCTGGCAGTTCGATCTCCATCGGCGACACACCGGTCCAGTGGCGCTGGAACACCGGGCGGTTGTCGTTGGCCGGATCGGTCGGGTCGTCGATCGACTCGGCGTAGGCGTTCGCGTCACCGCCGGCCCACCAGGTGGTCTCGAACCGTTCCCGGATGCCGGCGGCGCGTGCGCTGGCCCAGGCCTCGGTGGCGTGGTCGCCCTTGCTCGCCGCCAGGTCGGCGAGATCGAGCAGGCCGCGGACGAAGTAGGCGGTGCTGTCCAGCTTCTCCTCGCCCATGCCGGGACGCTCGACGTTGCCGAGGCCCTCCAGCCAACCGTCGCCGTCGGCGTCGAGGTGCTCGTCCACATAGCGCAGGTTGCGGACCGCGAAGTCGTAGAGGTCGTCGCGGAAGCGGTCGTCGCCGCTCCAGCGCCACACCAGCGCGACCGCGCTCGGGAACTTCACCGTCTCGTCGGTGTTGCCGGCGTCGGCGTTGGCTCCGAAGTAGACGTCCCCTGTGGACACGATCTCGTGCACCAGCTTGCCGCTACCGTCGTTGATCACCTCGGAGACGTCCCGCAACGCGCGCAGGTGTGCCTTGATCGGCTCGAACTGGCCGGCGGCCACCGCGGCGAACGCGGTGTACTCGCCGTCGGTGCCGAACAGCCACGGGTAGTCCGGGAACCCGGCGCCGTACCAGCTCGCCCGCGCCAGCGTGCCGGCCGCAGGCGGGAACACCGTGCCCTCGTCGGTGTTGCGCAGCCGCAGGTCCCTCGCCTGCTGCACCGAGGCGGCGAGGTTCTGCTTGCTCCACTCCACGCTGCGCGCCAGCAGCTCGTCGCCCGGCAGCTCCACCACCGTGTTGGCCGCCACCGCCTTTCGGCTCTCCACTGTGGACCTGAGAGCGGCGGCCGGGTTCGCCGACGCCTTCGTGTACTCGGCGCGTGCTGCCGACTGGCCGGCGTCCGAGCCGGCGACGGTGAACCACACGGTGGTGGACTTCCCTGGCCGCAACGGGATCTCGTAGTCGAGCCGGCCGCCGGTGCCCTTGCCGAACGCGGAGTCGTCGCAGCGCGGCGGGGCGTCGCCATCGGCCGGGCAGACCACGGCCGGGTCCTGCGGGCCTCGGTGGTCGGGGCCGAGCGCGTGGCCGACCGGGGACGCCGACGAGCCGACGAACGCCGCGTAGTCGTGCGCGCCGGTGCCCGGTGAGGTGCCCTGTTCGCGGAAGGCGAGCGTGCCGGCGTCGTAGGAGCCGGTGTCCGGCAGGTTGACCTCGGCCGCGCCCGGCGTGGTCCAGCCCCAGGGATAGGCCGGCATCAGCTCGGAATGCGCGTCCAGCGCCAGGTTCACCGTGCGCCGGGCATCACTGTGGAAGGTCAGGCCGATGACGTTGGCCCGCAGGCCGTCGGGGACGAAGTCCAGGCGGTCGACCCGCAGGCCGTCGACGTCGCCGTAGTCGAAGCGGTGGTAGCCCCAGCCGGTGGTGTAGCCGGCGGCCGGCCGGTCGGCGCCAAGCCACGCGCCGTCGACGGCGAACCAGATGCCGTCGAGCAGCTTCACCGGCGGGGACCAGACGCCGCCCAGCTCGCCGCGGATGTGCCAGCCGCTGGCCGGGTAGAGCCCGTTGGCGTCGCCCATGGCGATCGCCCGTTCGCCGGTGGCCAGTGCGCGCCGGTCGCCAAGCCGCGTGGTTTCGGTGAGTTCAGCCAGCTTTCCGCCGGCGCCACCGCCGATCGAGTCCGAAACAGACGGTGCGGCAGTCGCGGCCGGAGCGCCGAGGACGGTCGAGGTGGTGGCCAACACGGCCAAGGCTAAGACGACTTTGCTCCCACGCAACGTACTCGACACCTCCACGGTGAGGCCGGCGTTGGTCCGGCGCTACAAGGTGAGCACACGATAACCAACCGGATGGTGCCGGGACACCGGAGAAAGTGTTGACGTGCCTGTGGTGATCGGGCCCGAACCGCCCGACCAACATCCGAACCGATTCAGGCGGCCACGTCACCCACGGGAATGATCAAGACTGGCGACGGGGCGGGTGTTCAGCAGTTCGACCTGTCGTGCGAGTAACGCACACTCGACCCGGTCCCGTAAGTGCAGCTTGGCGAGCAGTCGGGACACATAGGACTTGACCGTGGTCGTCCCGAGGGACAGCTCGCGGGCGATCTCCTGGTTGGTCCGGCCGGTGCCGATCAGCCGGAGTACCTCACGCTCCCGGGGCGCCAGGCGGTCGATCGCGGCTTTCGCCCTCGACACCGCGGCGGTCGCGTTCGTGATCACCGGCGCCACCAGCCGGGAGGTGATCACCGGTTCGCCGGTGATGACTTTGCGGATCGCGTAGTGCAGATCGTCCACCGCGTCGTCGAAAAGCAGGGTCGCGGTCGACGGCCGGCCGATGAACTCGGGTAGTCCCCGCTCGAATCCAGCGGCCACGATCACCAGGCCGACATGTTTCTTGTCGGCTACTACCGCGTCCAACATCTTCTCGGTTTTCACCGGCAACGCATTCGGTGTCAAAATGACGACCAACCGTGGATTGTATTCAATGTAGCTTTGCGGCAGCAGTTCCTCGTCTGACTGAATGAGGACGTCGATCCTTCCCAGCGTCGACTGAAGCAGACTGGCGAATGCTGCGGCAATAAGTGGCAAGGTACAATGTACCAAGATCCGCATTCTTCCCCCGGTTCGGCAGGTTTGAACTGCGCGATTTTTTGTTGTTACAACAATGTTCATAGATACTACGGATCTCCCAGGTTTAGGTCAAGTCATTACCGGGATTTTCGATCAAGATCGGACACGCTGAGTAGTCGAGCACTGGTCTGATCGGGTGAAGATTTTCGCCCGGACTTCGTCTTTCACGTGCGCACACCTCAGCTCGATCATAGTTTTGTTGCCCTGACATCAGACTGTACCCAACCGGCCTACTGGACCGCCTGGCCGGAACAGGAGGGCGGACAGGGTTACTGCCACCGCCAGAATTCAGAATTGTCAGGTCGACGAACTACGGGGCGACCTGGACCATCGGCCGCGCCGCCGACAGCCGATCCAGCAACGTCAACAATGGGCCGGTGAGCGCGGTCGTCGACAGCGCCATCACGACGAACGCCAGATAGAGCGGACCACTGAGAATGTGGGCGTGGTAGCCGATCTCGAGCACGATCAGTTCGGTCAGGCCCCGGGTGTTGAGCAGGACGCCGACGCGCGTGGCGACCGGCCTCGACTCGCCCGCGAGCCGCGCGCCGAGGTAGCCACCGCCGACTTTGCCCAGCATGCCGAGCACGGTGACCAGCAGCACCACGGTCCACGGAACAGCAGTGAACGCCTTGGTGAGCACAGTGATTCCGGTGACCACGAAGAACGCGGGCACGAGCGTCCGGCCGGCACGACTGACGGTGGCGACCACCTCGCCCCACCGCGTGTCCTCCTCCGCCGGGATCGCCAGACCCACCAGCAGGGCCCCGAAAATGACGCTGAGGCCGAGGTGTTCCACGCCGAACGCCCCGGCCAGCGCGACCGCGCCGAGCACCGTCGCCGACCACCTCGGCCAGCGCGCGCACGACCGTGCGGCGGCCGGCAGCCGCAGCACCCGGCGAATGACCAGCGCCACCACGACAGTTCCGGCGAGCACCAGCAACGTGCGGACCAGCCCGGCAAGGCTGCCGGTGCTCAGCCCGACCGCCACCGTCAGCAACAGCCAGCCCGCGGTGTCGATGATGCCGGCCGACGCGAGCGCCAACCAGCCGACAGGCGAGTCGACCATCTTCCGGTCGGCCAGAATCCTGGCCAGCACCGGAACCGCCGAGACCGCGAGCGCGACGGCGACGAACACCAGAAAAGCCGGCGCCGGCGCGCTGCCCCGCACCCCACCATCCTGGGTGAGCAGCACCCAGACCCCGAACAGCGCGCCAAGCAGGAAGCTGGGCACCGACCCGCCGAAGGTCACCCAGCCGACCGCGCCGCGCGCCGAACCGGCTGGGGCGCGCCGCATCCGATGGGTCAGGCCGACCAGGAACAGCACCAACCCGATCTGGGCAAGGAACTTCAGCACCGCGAGCACATCGCCGGGCACCAGCCGGCCGAAGGCATCGGCGCCGACCACGGCGACCAGCACCGGCCCGATCAGCAGGCCCAGCGCGATCTCCCCGATCACCTCCGGCTGCCGCAGCACCCGCGCCACCCACCGGCCGAGCAGGGCGATCACCAACACCAACGCGAACGTCACCCCGACATGCGCGACCCGAATCCAGAATTCCATAGGGGAGTTGCCCTCAACCTCAGGCGATCGCCGCGAGCTCGTCGCGGAGCCGCTCGGCGGTGACGGCGGGATCGATCGTCGCCGGTGGCCACAGCTGCTCGGCGATGATCGTCGACAGTTGTTGGTACCTGGGCGTCTGCGGCCGCACGGCCGCGTCCCGCAGGGCATCCAGAATCGCGTCGCGCATCGGGTACGCGCTGCTCATCGTCGGGTTGTCCTCGGGGTCCGGCGGCTGGTCGGCACGCAGCGGGGTGTCGTCGGCGTAGATCGACTCGATGGTCGGTGGGAGCCCGTCGCGCAGTGCGGCGAACTTCTGGTTCGCCTCGTCGCGCAGGCACAGCGCCGCCTCGAACGCCTCGGGCTTGTTCGCCGAATGGGTGCCGACGGCCACGTTGTAGCCGCCGATCGTGGTCCGGCTCGGCTGGCCGGGACGCACCGCCGGGTAGCGGGCCCAGCCGAGGTGGCGCAGGTCGGCTGGCCGCTCCTTGGCCATCATGGCGTAGACGTAGGGCCAGTTGAGCTGGAACGCGGCCTGGCCGTCCTGGAAGCCCTGGCGGACCTCTTCCTCCTTGTGGTCGGCCACGCGCGGATCGGTGAGCCCCCGAGCCGTGATCTCCCTGAGCACGGCCAGCGCCTCGACCGCGCCGGCGTCCACCGCCACCGAACCGCCGTCCTCGGCCAGGATGTGCCCGCCCGCCGACTCCACCAGGGTGTTGTAGAGGACCACCAGACCCTCGTACTGGGCCCCGGTGAACAGCACCCGGTACGGCTTGCCCGCCGTCCGCAGGCCTTCCGCCTGCGTCATCAGGTCGTCCCAGGTGGCCGGTGGGGACGTGACCACCCGCCGGTCGTACCAGAGCAGCTGGACGTTGGCGTTCTTGGTGGCCGCGTAGGTCCTGCCCTGCCAACTGGTGGTCTCCAACGGCCCTGGCAGCACACCGCGTTCGGCCGCCGCCAGGTGCTCGCCGGTCCACTCCTCGAGCCAGCCGGCCTCGGCGAACTCGGGCACCCAGGTCACGTCCAGGCCCACGATGTCCATCTCGTCCGCGCGGGCGGCCAGGCCACGCACCAGCTCGTCGTGTTGCTGGTTGGCATCGCCCGACATCGCGTGGTGCACGATCTCGTAGCGGCCGGCCGCCCTGGCGTTGCAGTCGTCCACGATGGTGGCGACGCTGGCCTCCGGGGCGAAGGAGAGATCGATCGTCACCGGCCCGTCGTCGGCGGCGGCGCAGGCGGTGACCAACGCGGCCACCGCCGCCACCGCGCCGAGGACGCCGACCCTCACTGGTGCACCTCGGTGGCCACGCACTCCAGCAGACCCAGCTCCGCGTTCACCGGCTCGTGCACGGCGACCAGGTCGAAACCGGCCGCCGCCAACAACGTGCGCCACTCCTGGCCCGTTCGCTCCCGGCCGCCGGCCACCACCAGCATCCACAGGTCGCTGAAGATCGTGGTGTCCTCCCCCGGCCACGCGAGCACCCGCTCGATCACGAACAGCCGCGACCCCGCCGACATCGCGCGCCGGCAGGTGCCCAGGATCTCGATGGCGGCCTGGTCGTCCCAGTCGTGCAGCACCGAGGCGACCACGTAGACGTCGTGGCCGGCCGGCACCTCGGTGAACACGTCGGTCGCGACGAAGACCACCCGGTCGGCCAGCTCGGCGCGCCGGCGCAGCGGCGAGATCTCCAACACCTCGGGCAGATCGTGCAGCACGCCCCGCAACCCCGGCCGGTTGGCCAGCAGCTGCGCCAGCAACCCGCCGGTACCGCCGCAGACGTCCACACAGGACCCGGTGGCCGGCCACACGTCGAGGTCGATCAGCGACTTGTACAGGGCGTGCGCGCGCTCGAACATGTGCGTGTGGAAGTTGTCCATGCCGTCCGGGTGCTCGCTGAGCCTGGCGAAGAACGACTGGCCGAATGCCTTGGTATAGCTGGACTCGCCGTTGTACAGCGTGTCCGCGAAGCCGCTCCAGCAGACGAACAGGTCGTTGTCGCTGAACTGCGCCCGCAGGTTCTCCGGCTCCGCGTCGGACAGCAGCCTGCCGGCGGGGCGCAGCGACCAGCGGTCCGCGTCCTCGGCGGACAGCACGTCCAACGCGGTCGCCGCGCGCAGCAGGCGAAACAGCGTCTCCTGGTGCGCGCCGGTCAGCCGGGCCAGTTCGGTCGTGGTCCTCGGCCCGTCGAGCAGGTGGTTGGCGACACCGAGCACGGACAGCGCGTACAGAGTCCGGTTCGGGGCGACATCGGACAGCCTGCGCAACCGCCGCGCGTGCTCGTCCCGTTCGAGGAGTCCGTCCGCCTGGCCGGGTCCGGCCACGGCCAGCAGGTCCCGCAACTGCCGGACGTCCGCGTCGACACAGCGCGCGGGCAGCTCCACCCACTGCCGGCGCAACGCCGAGCGTTCGGCGGCCATCACCACGTCGAAGGACCGCAGCGCGATCGCGACGTCGGCCTGGTGCGCCGCGCCGGTGCGGGTGGCGGCCACGAGGTCGTCGAGCAGCCGTGCCTCGGTGCGGTCGTCGAGGTCGTCGTGCAGGTAGAGGTTCTCCCACCGCCGATCGCCGGACACACACGTCCAGCCCCGGTTGAGGCTCCAGGTCGCGTGGCCGTTCGAGCCGGTCAGCTCGATGCCCGCCTGGTGCCACGGCTGGTCGCGGCCGGGCCAGGTCGGCGCCTGCGGGCCGCACTCGAAGTACACCCGCCGGTCGCCGTCGGCCAGCACGACGCCCTGGGTGTAGAACGGCGCCGGTGGCAGCGCGGCGTTCGGCTCCCAGCCGACCGCCTGCGCGACGACCCGGTGGAACTCGACACGGTCGCCCAGCAGGAAGCTCACCAGATCGAACAGGTGGGTTCCCTGTTCGAGCAGGGACCACTGGGTGGTCGCCCGGATCGACCGCACGTCGCCGATGGCGCCACTCGCGATGAGGTCCCGCAGCTCGACCACCGGTGGCAGGAACCGCAACTGGTGGTTGACGAACAGGCGCACATCCGCGGCCTCGGCGGCGGCGGCCAGCTGGCGTGCCTCCTCCGGTAACCAGCTCAACGGCTTCTCCACCAACAGGGCCGACGGTTGGGCGGCCAACGCGGCCGTCACCACCGGCAGGCGCACCGACGCGGGCGTGCACACGTCGACCAGGTCGGGCCGGCAGGCCGCGAGCACCTCGTCCAGGTTGTCGCCGAAGGTGGCGATGCCGAACCGCTCCGCGAAATCCGCCGCCCGCGCGGCGTCCAGATCACAGCAGCCGACCAGGTCGACGTCGTCGGCCAGCGCATAGGCGTTGGCATGGCCTTCGCCGCGTGGACCACAGCCAACGAGAACCGCACGAAAAGGTGGCATCGTCATTCCCCTTCCACTGTTTTCTCGGTGACGTCCTGGGTGACTTCCTGGGTGACTTCCTCGATCAGCTCGAGAATGTTTCCGTCGACGTCGGCGCAGTAGACGAACCTGCCGGCGTCGAACCGGACCGGCGTGCCGACCAGCCGGCCACCGAGGGCCGACACGGCTTTCATGGCGACCTCGAGATCGGGCACCGCGAACGCGAGATGCGCCGACGGCGCGTCACACGGCCGCACATCCAGCTTTCTGCGGTGCGTCGACCGATAGGACAGCAACTCGATGCGCGCACCGGAGCCCAGCGCGAGCATCCGGCCGACCAGCTCCGCGTCCGGCACGCCGACCAGCTCGCGTACCTGGGTGTGGTCGCGCGGCTCGATGTGGTCGACGACCTCAGCGCCCAGCACACCGGCGTAGAAGTCAACGGCCGTTGGCAGATCGGTGACGGTCAGGCCGACATGGTGCAGCCGATGTGGTGCGGCGCCGGACATGTGCCATCTCCTTTCACTCGGCATCGCTCGGTTCGGACGTCTGCGACAGGCGGTCGACCCTGCGCAGCAACGGAATGGCCGCGACACAGGCGAACAGGGCCAGCACAGCCGCGGCGGCCAGACCGGCGGCGAGGCCGTTGGCGCCGTAGCGGGTGCCCGGCGCCGAGGTGTCGCTGGCGGCCAGGGCCACTGTGGACAACACGGCCAGTGCCATGGACCCGCCGACCTGGTTGGCGGTGGAGAAGATCGCGGACGCGGCGCCGTACTCCGCGCTGTCGATGCCGGAGACGGACGCGACCGCGAGCGGCACGTAGACGATGGTGAGCCCGATGCCGATCAGGCCGAACCCGATGAGCAGCCAGCCGACGCCCAGCTGGGTCGGCGCCACCGCGGCCAGCGCCATGCCCACCGCGGCGAGCAGGAAGCCGAACGAGACGGACCGGGCAACCCCGAAGCGGGGGTAGAACCGGCCGACCGCCGTGGTCACCAGCAGCGGGGTCGCCGCGAGGGGCAGGAAGGCGTAGCCGGCCAGATCGGCGCGCAGCCCGAGCACGTTCTGCAGGTAGATGCTGCCGAGGAACTGGGTCGCGACAAAGCCGACCGGCAGCACCAGGCCGAGAACCGCCGCCCCCGGCACCCCGCCGCGACGCAGCAGTTCCAACCGCAGGAACGGGTTGGCGCCGCGCCTGGCACGCAGGACGAACAGCAGGCCGAGCACGGCGGCGACCACCACGCCGACCAGCGTGTCCAGCGAGGCGACGCCGACCTGTTCGACCCTGCCCAGGGTGAACACGGCGCAGCCGAGCGCGAGAATGAGCAGCGCCGCACCCGACCAGTCGATCCGGTCGCCCGCCGAGCGGGGACCCGACCGGGGAAAGCAGAACAGCGCCAACACGATCGCCGCGGCGGACACCGGCAGGTTGACCAGGAACACCCCGCGCCACCCCACGAAGGCGGTCAGCAGGCCGCCGAACAGGCCGGCGCTCACCCAGCCGACACCGCCGCCGATCGGCAGCAGACCGAAGGCCCGCGCGCGTTCCTTCTCGTCGTGGAAGCTGTCGGCGAGGATGGAGATCGCGGCCGGCGTGCTGATCGCCGCGCCCAGCGCCTGCATGACCCTGGCGACCAGCACCACGACCCCGTTGGACGCCAGCGCGCCGAGCAGCGAGCCGAGACTCAGCAACGCCTGTCCCACCAGGAAGGTCCGCCGGCGGCCCAAGATGTCCGCCGCCTTCCCGCCAAGCGGCAACAGACCGGCGAACGCGACCGAGTACGCGTTGAGCACCCAGTGCACGTCGCCGGGCGCGATGCCCAGCTCCAGCGACATCGACGGCAGGGCAACGCTGACGATCAGCCCGTCGAGGACACCGAGGAACTGTGCCAGCAACACGGTGAGCACGGTGAGCCGCAGGGTGGTCGAGCTCCGGACGCCTTCCGCCGGTGGCGTTGAGGTCATCGAGTCGCCGTCCCGCCGGCACGTGCGCCGGTCTGTCCGTTGTGGACAGACGGTCTGGTCCGGTCCCACCAGTGCTGCACCGTGGCCCGGCCGACGACGATGGGGGCGGCACAGCGCCGGACGAACTCGTCGTGGGTGGCCGACGACTCGTAGGCGAGATAGTCCTTCGGGTCCGCGAACGCGACGGTCAGGGCGAAGTCGTAGTGGTCGTGGTCGGCCGCGACCCCGGCGTCGAGCCCGAACCGGTAGTCAAGACAACCCTCGTCGCGCCGCAGCACCTCGTCGAGTCCGGCCAGGAAGGTCTCGCGCTGTTCGGCCGTGGCCGACGAATCGAACCTGAGCAGCACCACGTGTACCAGAGCCGTGTCCGACATCGTTCTCCTCACCTCGCGCCGGCAGTGGAGGATCCGGACAGCCACGGCCATCCGGAGTCGTTCGGGATCGCGACGTCGCGGCCGGGCACCCAGCGCACCGCACCGGAGTCGTGCAGCCCGGTAACGTCGACATACATTGTGGACACTCGATTTCCCTGTTCCCTGAGGGTGGCGTCGACCTGGTTCTTCAGCGAAGCGGTCACCGCGAGCACGTCGGTGTCCAGCGACGAGACCTCCGCCCGCGTCGGGGAAAGCGCCACATCCGGTCCGAGCAGCTCAGACAGGCTGGCCAGACCGCGCGGATGCCAGGAGCCGACCAGGGGAATCCGTTGCCCACACGGCAAGACACGCGGCGGTGGCGGGGAGACGCCGGCCGGGGCGGTGGTCTCGACCAGGACCGTGAGCGCGTCGCGGCTGGCCCGCGCGACCGCGTGCAGCCGGCTCGCCGCCGCGTCGGCCACCCGGGTGCGCGCGGCGTCGGTCGCCGGGTCGCTCACCGCGATGGGCAGTCCCGCCAGCTCGTCCAGCAGATGCAGGTGCCTGGTCGGCGAGAAGTAGCTCTCCAGGCCGTCGAAGTACTCGGTGACCGGCACCGAGCCCATGGCCACCGCCTCGAACAGCCGGCAGGCCGGCACGTCGGGATATCCCCGGCACTCGGCGCGCAGCAGGTTGACGGTGTAGCGCCCCTGTCCGTACCAGGCAAGGAGTTCGTGGGGATCGGCCGGCGGGCGCACCGTCACCTCCGCGCCCAGCGAGCGCAGGTCCCCGGCCAGGTCGGCGGGCACCGGGCCGCACAGCCCGACACGCAGCGGCCGCGCCGCGCGCGGCCAGCCGGCGATCGTCCGGCGCAGCAGCCCGACCAGCCGGTCCTCCCGGCTGGACACCGCGCCGATAGTGGTGACCAGGTCGAACCGGCGATCCGGCGCCGGCGGGACGACCGCGGCCAGCGCCGGCAACGCGGACACCCCGAAGGGCGCGACCCGGACGAGGTCATCCCGGTCGCCCAGCATCCGCGCGTACTCCCGCACCGCGCGCTCGCCGCCCTGGAAGCACCAGACCCCGTCGGCGGCGGCGAACGGGAGGTCGCTGCGCGGACCGAACAGCGGCAGCCGGTGGGGTGCGTCCGGATCGGCGTACACCAGCACGCACCCGGTGCGCCGCCGCAACTCCAGCAGGGCACGGTCGAGCGCGATGTCGGTCTGCACACCGAACGCGCCGGCATACTTGACGATGAGGTCGCCTGCCGAGGTGTGCCGCAGCAGGTGGTCGACGACGTCGTCGACGGTGGACCAGGCCAGCACCGGCACCTTCGCCGAGTTCCACTCCGTGCGCCGCGCGAGAGGCAGCTTCGGCTGGTGCACCGTGGTCGGCATCAGCGTGGCCAGCGCCATGGCCGTGCCCCGGTAGTGGTTCAACCCGCCAAGGCCCACCTCCACGTGCACGACGGAGGGGACCACCAGGTGACATCGCACAGGCATCGTCCCCGTCTCGGGTTAGGTCGGATCGCGGTGAGGTCGACGTTAGGAATACCGAGCCGCAACCCGAAACCTCCCGTGGTAGATGGTGACCGCAACTGTGGCCCCACAGCCCGCCACCCCGGGTAACACCCACCGGCACCGAGCGGACCTCGGGCCGACAACCCACGACGGATGTCCATGGTGCTTTCCGTTTGTACGTTGGAGACAGCGATTCCCCGACATCTCCTACCGACCGGAGCAGCCATGGAGAATTCACAGCGCAGCATCATCGCTTTTCTTTCCGACGTCGGAATTCACGACGAGGCCACCAGTCTGTGCAAGGGATTGATTCTGCAGATCTGCCCCAGCGCCGAGATCATCGACATCACTCACCAGGTGCCAGCGTTCGATGTCGTCGAGGGATCGCACATGCTCGGCGACGTGCCCGACTTCTTCCCCTCGGACACGGTGATCTGCGCCTATGTGTACCCGGAGACCGGCTCGGCGACCCCGACCGTCGCGGTCCGCAACGACAAGGGCCAGATCCTGGTGGCACCCGACAACGGGCTGCTCACCTGGGCGCTGGAGACGTCACCGGCCACCCACGCCTATCGCGTGGAGAACCCCGAGGTGATCAACTACCCGGCCACGCCGACCTGGTACGGCCGGGATGTCGTGGTCGCGTGCGCGGCGCATCTGGCCAACGGACGGCCCATCGACGAGGTGGGCGCGCGCGTCGAGCCGGCGGACCTGGTGCGGCTGCCGGCGGTGCGGGCGGTCGCGCACGAGTCGGGCCTGCTCGGTCAGGTCACCAGGATCGACAAGGCGTTCGGCAACGTGTGGACCAACATCCCGGCGACCGCCGTGGACGACCTGCGGATCGCGACCAACGGCGACGGCCACGTCGAGCTGGAGGTCACGATCGGCGGCGACCGCGGCCGGTGGCCGCTGCGCGACACCTTCTCGGAGGTCGACCATGGCCAGCGACTGGCATACCTGAACAGCCGGGGAAACCTGTCGTTCGGGCTGAACCAGGGCAACCTGGTCGAGCAGCTGAACGTCACGCCGGCCACGCTGGTGGAGATCCACTCGACGGACCCGGCCACGCTGGCGAAGCCAACATCGACGGACGCGGCCCGGGTCTGACGGTGACCACGCGACCGGCTGGCGACCTGGTCGTCGTGCTGTGCAAGCCACCGACGGCCAAGCACGCCAAGACCCGCCTGCGCCGCGACATCGGTGACCTGGACGCCGAGCGGGTCTACACGGAGTGCCTGATCTCGGTGATCCGCGCCGCGCTGGACACCACGGCCACGGTCCGGCTCGCGGTCCACGGCTCACCGGAGGAACTGTTGGCCGCACTCCCCCGGGTGCGGCCAACACCGCCGGCTCACCGGCAGGTCGGCGACACCTTCGCCGCCCGGCAGGCCAACGAGCTGCGCACCGGGCTGGCCCGGGGCCACCGGGTGGTCACCGTCGTCGGCTCCGATCTCGTCGGCCTGACCGCGGCCAACCTGGTCGCCTGCCAGGACATCGCCGCGGCAGGCGACCTCGGTCTGCTGCTGGCGCCGGACGGCGGCTACGCCGCCCTGTCGGCCAGCAGGCCGTTCGACGAGCTGGCCGACGTGCCGATGAGCGTGCCGGACACGGCACGACAGCTGATCCGGTGCGCAGGCGAGGCCGGCCACCGCATCGAGGCCGTGCCGGACGTCGAGATCCCCGACATCGACACCGGCGCCGATCTCGAGGCACATCCCCGCCCGGCCTGACCGCGTTGGCCGCCGGCGACCGTCACTTGACGCCGCCGGCGGTCAGCCCGGCGATGATCCGGCGCTGGAAGACCAGGACCAGGACCACCAACGGCACGGTCACGATCACGCCGGCCGCCATCTTGGTGCCGAACGGCGTGTCGAACTCGGAGAAGCCGGTGAACTGGGAGATCGCCACCGTCGCGGTCTTCATCTCCTTGTCGTTCACCATGGACAGCGCGAGGATGAACTCGTTCCACGCCGCGATGAACGTGATGATCGCGGTGGTGAACATGCCCGGCGCGGCCAGCGGGATGATGACCCGGCGGAACGCCTGCCCTCTGGTCAGACCGTCCACCATGGCCGCCTCCTCCAGCTCCTTCGGCATCTGCCGGAAGAACATGGCCAGCGTCCACACCGCGAGCGGCAGCGCGAACGACAGGCTGGGCACGACCATCGCCTGGTAGGTGTTGATCCAGCCGATCTCGGTGAACAGCTTGAGCAGCGGCACCACCAGCGAGATGCTGGGGAACATCGAGCAGGCGATGATGATCCCGGCGACGAGGTTCTTGAACCGGAAGTTCAGCCGCGCCAACGTGTAGGCCGCGAACGTGCCGATGATGAGCGTGAGGATCGTGGTGGCCCCGGCCACGACCACGCTGTTCACCAGCGACCGGCCGAACCCGGTGCCGGCGCCGAACACCGCCTCGAAGTTCGCCGTCGACCACGGGCTCGGCAGGATCGTGTTGTCGCCCTGGTCGGTCGGCCGGCGGAAGGCCGACACCACCATCCAGTAGAACGGCACGAGACAGTAGCCGACGATGAGCACGATGCCCAGCTGGAGCAACCAGCGCCGGCCGCGCGGAATCCCGCCCTTCGCGCTCATACCGACACCGCCTCTGGCTCACGCGCGGCCGGGCCGCGTTTGGTGCGCTCTCGCTCGCGCACTCTCGCCTCACCGATCAGGTCCGCGCCAAGCAGCTTCACGAAGACGTAGGCGACGATCGCGACGTAGAGGAACAGGATGATCGCGTAGGTCGCGGCCGGCCCGAAGCGGATCTGTCTCGCCTCCTCGAAGGCCAACATGGACAACGTCTCCACCGACGCCTTTCGCGGTCCGATGAGGACATAGGGCAGATCGAAGATCCGCAACACGTCCATCACCCGGAACAACACCGCGACCAGCAGCGCCGGCTTGACCAACGGCAGGGTGATCCGCCAGAACTGCAACCAGCCGGTCGCACCGTCCACTCTGGCCGCTTCGTACACGTCGTTGGGGATGATCTGCAACCCGGCCAGTACCAACAGGCCGACGAACGGCGCGGTCTTCCAGGTGTCCGCGAGCAACACCGCGATCTTCGCCTCGAACCCGTCCGCGGTCCACAGGATCTCGGCGTTGAGGATCTCGTTCGCGACGCCGTCCGCCTGGAAGATCCACTGCCACAACAGCGCGGACATCGCGGTCGGCACCGCCCACGGGACGAGGATGCTGGCCCGCACCACCCCGCGCCCGCGCAGCGCGTGGTGCATCACCAGTGCCATCGCCACGCCGAGCAGCACCTCGATCGTCACGCCGACGATGGTGAAGAACGTGGTGTTGTAGAAGGCGTTCCAGAACCGGTCGGCCGCGTCGCCGGAGAAGATCGCGGTGAAGTTGTCGATACCGACGAAGCGATCGCCCTCGACGACGAACCCGCTCTCGTCAAGGCCTTCTTCCCTGCGGTACAACGATTCCCGGAACGCGGAAACCAGCGGATAGGCGATCACCAGCCCCAGCACGACGAACGTCGGCGAGAGCAGCAGCACGGCAAGCCGGCCGTGGCGCTGCGGGTTGTTGTTGGGCACGGTCACGACGATCTCCCGTTCACACGGGTCGACGGTGCCGGCCGGGCGGTCCGCCCGGCCGGCACCGTGCGACGCCTACTGCTTGGTCAGCTCCGCCAGCTCTGCCTGCAGGTCGGCGAGTGCGTCGTCGGTGGACTTCTCACCGGTGAGCGCGCCGTAGGCGGCCTCCTGGATGGCCGCGGTGACCGCGCCGTACTTCACGACCCGGGGTCGTGGCGCGGCGTTGTCGATGGAGGCCCGCAGGCTTGGCAGGTAGGGGAACTTCTTGACCAGTTCCGCGTCGTCGTAGAGCGCGGAGCGCGTCGGTGCCTGGGAGGTGGCGAGCAGGTTGGACCGCTGGGCTTCCTCGCTGGCGAAGAACTTGATGAAGTCCAACGCGGTCGCCTTGTTCGGCGCGAACGCCGAGATCGCGAAGTTGTGCCCGCCGAGGCTGGACGTGCCGGGGCCGTCCTTGCCGGGCAACGGCGCGACGTCGAACTTGCCGGCCACTTTGGACGAACCGTCGGTGGCGTTGGCCAGCACCCACTGGTACGGCCACTGCCGGTGGAAGAGCAGCTGGCCGTCCTGGAACGCGCGGCGCCCGTTCTCCTCCTGGTAGGTGATGGCGGCGTCCGGGATCTGCCCGTTCTTCTTGGCGTCGACCAGGAAGTTCAGGCCATCCTTGGCCGCCGCGGTGTCGACGGCCGGCTTGCCGCTCTCGTCGACGATGTCACCACCGGCGGACAGCACGGCCTCGGAGAAGTTCACCGTGAGGCCCTCGTACTTGTCGAACTGGCCCGCGTAGCAGCCGATGCTCTTGGCCTCTGGCAGCGCCTTGACCGCCTCGCAGGCGGCGAACATCTCGTCCCAGGTCTCGGGAGCCTTCAGGCCGGCCTTGTCGAGCAGGTCCTTGCGGTAGTAGAGCAGGCCACCGTCGGAGTAGACCGGCATCGCGTACATCTTGTCGCGGTAGATCGCGGTGTCGACCGCCGGCTCGAGGAAGTTCTCCAGGTCGAACTCGTCGCGCGGAAGCTCGACGACCCAGCGGTTGGCCGCGAACTCCGCGGTCCAGATGACGTCCAGGTTGAGCACGGTGAACTCCTCGGACTCCACCTGGGCGTTCTGGATCATCTGGTTGCGCTGTTCGTCCGCGGAGTCCGGCAGTTCGGTGATCGTCACCTTCTCGTCGGGATGCGCGCCGTTCCACTCGTCGACGAGGTCCTGCATGTTGCGTGAGGTGTCCTTGCCGGTCGCGAACGTGATCGGGCCGCGACCTTCCAGCGCGACCGGCTCACCGCCCTGCTGCCCGCCGCCGTCCCCACCACTGTCACCGCTGTCGCCGCATCCCGCCAGCACCACCGCCGCCACGGCAAGGAAGGCCGCACCGCGCACCCTTGCTCCAGCACTCATCCCATACTCCTGTCAATCCGGACTTACCGAACCGCACCAGTTTGACCGCCTAGTCCATTTCGGATCGGCTGGTCACGGCCGCGTAATCCGTTGGCACTAAGCCAGACTTGATCGGTTAATGGCGGACAAGCCTGGACCAGCACAAGCTTTCACGTCAACCCCCGTACGGCCGTATTCACCCGCGCGAACGCACGAAAATACCGCCATGGCAGCGTTTCGATGTCCGAGAAACCCGGGGACGCCTGGCATGGTTGCTGTTCGGCAACAAAACCGCATCGCCGTATACCGGTGAACGGGGGTTAATCGCGTCCCTGGTCGGCCGGCGCCGGGATGGTGAACCGGCCGACGGCCCGTTCGTCGAGACTGCCCAGGTACACCGTGCCCGCGCTCTCCCGCACGCCGGTGACCATGTGGTAGTCGGGCCGGACGCCGTGGAAGTCGTGCACCGTGGCACCGGTGACGCCGTCCAGCGCGCGCACCCAGACCACCCGCTTCTCCTTGACCTGCAACGGCGCCGGCAGCGCCCAGATGGCCTTGCGCAGCACCGGGTGCCGCCGGCTGATCAGGTCGAGGGCGAGCACCCGGGGGCTGGCCATGGCGATCCACACCAGACCGTCCGAGCCGGTGGCGATGTTGTCCGGGAAGGCGGGCAGCCCGTCGACGAACGGCTCGCTCATGCCCTGCCGGTCGCCGGTGAGGTGCACCTTGTCCAGCCGGTAGGCCCCGGTCTGCGCGACGATCACCGAGGACTCGTCGGCGGCGAGCGCGACGCCGTTGGCGAAGTGCAGCCCGGCCAGCACGGTGGTCACCGTGCCGTCCGGATCGCGGCGCAGCAGCCGGCCGGTGCCCCGGTGTTCGAGCAGGTCGGCCTTCCAGTGCTCGAGGTCGAAGCGCGTGGTGGAGTCGGTGAAGTACACCGTGCCGTCGCCGGCCACCGCGGCGTTGTTGCACACCCGCAGGTCAGGACCGCGCGCGACGAGCACCTCGATCTCCCCGCTGCCACGGTCGACCAGCAGCAGGCCGCGCGCGGCGTCACAGACCAGCAGCCGCCCGTCGGGGTACAGCTCGATGCCCAGCGGCCGGCCGCCGGTGTCGGCGATGGTGTCCAGCCGGCGGCCGTCGGCGGTGAGCCGCAGGATGCGGCCGTCCTCGACGCCGGTGAACACGTGTCCCCGGTCGATCAGCACGTCCTCCGGGCCTCGGCCGTTGACCGGGAGGATGTCCAGCGGCGGCAGGCTGCCCTTCGCCGGCCGGTCGGCCCGGTCGGTCTTGGGCGGCTGCCAGGTGACCGGCTCGATCCGGGGGCGTCGCATGGTCTCTGCCTACCGCACCGCTCGGTGAGCGGGCAACTCACCGATAGGTGAGCAGTTCCCGGTGCTGGCCCTCGAAATGGCCGTGCTCGTTGTAGGACAGCAGGCTCACCCCGGACCGGCCGCTGACCAGCTTGGTGACCGAGGCGTTGGCCATCGTGCGGTTGAGCGCGAGGAAGCCCTTCGGCGGCAGGTCCAACAGGCGCGTGCACAACGCGCTGATCAGGCCGGCCGAGGTGAACACCAGCGCGGCGCCGCCCTTGGGCAGGCCGGCGAACACGTCCGTGGCGGCGGCGAACGCGCCGTCGCGGAACCGCTCCCAGGTGCCGCTGGTGCCGGCCGGGCCGCCGCCGGTGAGCCACCGGGACAACGCGTCGTCCAGGGCGGCCTGGAAGTGCCGCGCGGACGCGGCCAGATCCGCCGGGTCGCTCGCCTGGCCCTCCGGCACGAGCCCGAGGTGGTCGTACTCGTTCCACCTCGGGTCCTGGCGGATCTCCAGGTCGACGCCGGCGGCCGGCAGGCAGGCCGCGGCGGTGGCCACCTGGCGGCGCAGGGTGCCCGACCACACGGCGTGCACCTGGACCTCCCGGCGGCGCAGCTCGTCGCCCAGGACCTTGGCCTGCAGCTCGCCGACCGAGGACAGCACGTCGTAGTCGGCGGTGCCGAAGCTGGCCTGGCCGTGGCGCAGCAGGTAGATGGCGGCCATCAGCGACCGATCGCCGCGCGGCAGCGCTGGTCGAGGTAGCTGACGAACGTGCCGAAGTGCTGGAACGCCGGGTTGTTGGTCTGGCCGGCGCGGTAGCGGTAGTAGATCTGCTGCATGATCACCAGCAGCCGGAACTGGCCGAACACCTCGTAGAAGGTCCAGTTCGCCGCGGAGAGGCCGGTACTGGCGCAGTAGTGGTCGACCAGCTCGGCGCGGGTCGGCATACCGGGCAGGTGGGTCGGCTGGCGGCGCAGCACCTGCGCGGTCTCGTCGTCGTCGGCCTGGATCCAGTAGGCCACGCTGCCCGCGAGGTCCATCAGCGGGTCGCCGAGGGTGGCCATCTCCCAGTCGAGCACGCCCACGACGTCCAGTGTCGACTGGTCGTCGAGCACCACGTTGTCGAACCGGAAGTCGTTGTGGATCACGCAGATGCCCACGTCGTCTGGCCGGTTCTCGGCCAGCCAGGCCATGACCTCGGCGCAGTCGGGCGAGTCGTCGGTGCGGGCCCGGACGTAGCGGTCCGACCAGCCGCGCACCTGCCGGTCGACGTAGCCGGCGCCCTTGCCGAGATCGGCGAGGCCCGCGGCCTCCGGGTCGACCTGGTGCAGCTCGATCAGCCGGTCGAACACCCGGTAGGCCAGCGCCCGCGCCTCGGCCGCGGGCAGCGTCATGCCCGGCGGCAGGTCGCCGCGCAGGATGATGCCGGTCAGCCGCTCCATGACGTAGAAGTCCGAGCCGAGCACCTCGGGGTCCTCGCAGAGCGCGAGCACTTCGGGCACATAGGGGTAGACCGGGCGCAGCTGGCGCTGGACCCGGTACTCGCGCCGCATGTCGTGCGCGGACCGGGCCTTCTGGCCGGCCGGCGGGCGACGCAGGATCAGCTCTCGGTCGCCGAAGCGCAGCAGGTAGGTCAGGTTCGACGCGCCGCCGGGGTACTGGCACACCTCGGTCAGCGCGCCCAGATCGTCCACAGTGGAGCGAAGCCAGGCGGTGACCGCCTCGGTGTCGAACGCGTCCTCGTCCCTGACCCGCCCAGGCCGATCCTGAAGCTCGCTCACTGGCGGCCCACCTCTGGCTGGTAGCCGGCCAGTTCGTAGCGGGAGATCAGGCCGAGGTGGACCTCGTCGGGGCCGTCGGCCAGGCGCAGTGAGCGGGCGCCGGTGTAGGCGGCGGCCAGGGGGAAGTCGTCGGACAGGCCGGCCGCGCCGTGGAGCTGGATGGCCATGTCGATCACCTCGAGTGCCATGTTCGGCACCGCGACCTTGATCTGCGACACCTCGCTGCGCGCCCCGTCCAGGCCGACGGTGTCCAGCAGCCACGCGGTGTGCAGCACCAGCAGGCGCGCCTGGTTGATCGCGATCCTGGCCTTGGCGATCCGCTCCCGGTTGCCGCCGAGGCCGGCCAGCGGCTTGCCGAAGGCGACCCGCTCGGTGGCCCGCGCGCAGGCCAGCTCCAACGCCTTCTCCGCCAGGCCGATCGAGCGCATGCAGTGGTGGATCCGGCCGGGGCCGAGCCTGCCCTGGGCGATCTCGAAGCCCCGGCCCGGCCCGGCGATCACCGACGAGAGCGGCACCCGCACGTCGGTGAAGCTGACCTCGCCGTGGCCGAACGGCTCGTCCCGATGACCGAACACCGACAGCAACCGTTCCACCCGGACACCGGGGGCGTCGATCGGCACCAGCACCATCGAGTGACGGCGGTAACGGTGCGCGTCGGGATCGGTCAGGCCCATGAAGATCACGAACGCGCACTCCGGGTGACCGACGCCGGTGCTCCACCACTTCCGTCCGTTGAGGACGATCTCGTCGCCGTCGACCACCGCGGTGGCCGCCATGTTGGTGGCGTCCGAGGAGGCCACCTCCGGCTCGGTCATACAGAACGCGGAGCGGATCTCCCCGCGCAGCAACGGCTCCAGCCAACGCGCGCGCTGCTCGTCGGTGCCGTACTTGACCAGCACCTCGGCGTTGCCGGTGTCCGGGGCGTTGCAGTTGAAGATCACCGGCGCGATCGTGGAGCGGCCCATCAGCTCGGCCAGCGGCGCGTACTCCACATTGGACAGCCCGGCGCCGCCATGTTCCTTCTCCGGCAGGAAGAGGTTCCACAGGCCCTGCGCGCGGGCCTTGCCCTTGAGCTCGTCGATGATCGGCAGGACCACCCAGGGGTCCTTGCTCTCCTGGAGTGTCCGGTGGTATTCGGCCTCCACCGGCTCGATCTCCGTGCGGAGGAAGTCGCCGACACGCTGCAGGTAGTCGGCCGCCGAGGCCGAGTGCGAGAAGTCCACCTCATGGACAGTAGGCCAAAACCACCCGTCCGGGAGACCCCCGATTGGACCTTGGGCTGGCCGCACAAGCAGCGAAGGGTCCCTTCACTGCGCTGAGCGCGGTGAAGGGACCCTTCGCTGCGGTTACCCGCTCGACGTCACTCGCCCACGTAGAGGAGCAGGTTGGCGGTGCCCTCGGTCGGGTTGGTGATCTTGTCGGCGGAGGCCGCCGTGGTCAGGCCGGTGGCCACGTCCGCCGGGGCGGCGTCCGGATTGGCCTCCAGGTACAGCGCGGCCGCGCCCGCGACGTGCGGGGAGGCCATCGACGTGCCGCTGATCGTGTCCGTGGCGCCGTCGTTCCAGGAGGAGGTGATGTCCACGCCCGGGGCGTAGAGGTCCACCAGCGAGCCGTAGTTGGAGAACGAGGCCTGCGAGTCGGCGTCGTCGGACGCGGCGACGGTCAGCGCCGTCTCGACCCTGGCCGGCGAGAAGCCGGCCGCGTCGGCCGAGGAGTTCCCGGCCGCGACGGCGAAGGTGACCCCGGCGTCGATCGCGCCGGCGGTGGCCGCGTCGAGCACGTCGTCGGCCGGACCGCCGAGGCTCATGTTGGCAACCGAGGGGCCGCTCGCGTTCTGCGCCACCCAGTCGATGCCGGCCGCCACCTGGGCGGTCGTGCCGGAGCCGCTGTCGTCGAGCACCCGGACGCCGACGATGCTGACGCCCTTCGCGACGCCGTACTCCGCGCCGCCGACGGTCCCGGCGACGTGCGTGCCGTGGCCGTGGCCATCGGTCACGTCGCTGTCACCGTCGATCGCGTCGAAGCCGCCGGTCGCCCGGCCCTCGAAGGTGGGGTGCTCGATCATCACGCCGGTGTCGACGACGTAGGCGGTGACGCCCGCGCCCCTGGTGGCGTAGGTGTAGGAGCTGTCCAGCGGCAGGTCGGGCTGGTCGATGCGGTCCAGACCCCAGGACGGCGGGTCGGGCTGGGTGTCGTTGATGCTGAACTGCTGGTTCTGCTGGACGTAGGCCACCGAGTCGTCCGCGGCCAGCCGCTTGGCCTGGTCGGCCGACGCGGTGATCGAGAAGCCCTGCAGTGCGGTGGTGTAGGTGAATTCGACCTGGACCCCGTACTGCGAGGCCAGCGTGTTGACCGCGGTGTCCACCGCGGCCGGGAGGTTGTCCTCCAGCACCACGATGTAGCTGTCGGTCACGGCCGCCTCGGAGTCCGCGAGACGGATCGTGCCTTCCTGCGCCTGTGCGGGAATCGCGACGGCAGTGGTGACCACCACTGCCGCTGCCGCGAGCCCCACGCCGGCGATGAGCCGGCCCCGACGATTGCGCGTCATGACGATTTTGCCCTTTCTGTCCCCGACGATGTGGCCACCCGCATTTCTTGAAGAATGCCGGTAACCCAATCTCATGCAACCCTTTCGATTGAACTTCGGGCAATGCTTGCCACTTGCCCGTTCTGGACTGAACGGCGTAATCGTTCTACTGCAGACAGTCCAGCAGTGTCAACGGCCGCGAAATTGGATGACCACCGGTACACTCCGCCGCACACGTGTCGCCACCTGCGCAAACACTGCTATCGGGTGACTATTCCGGACAATCCCGCGGATATTCGATGCGGAAATGAAATTTAGATTTCCACCTTTCGAGTTCCACCCATTTTTCGCCATGATCCCCAACTATGGGGTCTTGCCCCGAGAAATTTGATGTGATATCAGGCCAGCTCGGCCAGCCGCTCGCGCAGCAGCTTGCCGGTCGCGTTGCGGGGCAGTTCGCCGACGAAGACCACCTCGCGCGGCACCTTGTACCTGGCCAGGTTCGCCCGCACGTACTCCCTGGCCGCCTCGACGTCCAGGCGCGCGCCCGGCCGGAGCACCAGATAGGCCTTGAGCCGCTGGCCGAACTCCTCGTCCGGCACGCCGGTCACCGCGGCCTCGGCCACCGCCTCGTGCTCCAGCAGCAGGTTCTCGATCTCGCCGGGGAACACGTTCTCCCCACCGGAGACGATCATGTCGTCGTCCCGGCCGTCGATGAACAGCCTGCCCTGCTCGTCGAAGTGGCCGAGGTCGCCGGTGGCCAGCAGGCCGTCGATGACGTCCTTGTGCCGGCCGTCGGTGTAGCCCTCGAAGGCCAGCACGCTGCCCACGAAAACCCGGCCGACCACCTCGTTGGCGGTGATCCGGCGACCGTCCTCGTCGTAGAGCGCGACCGTGCAACCGACCGGGGACCGGCCGACGGTGCCCGGCGCCTCCCGCCAGTCACTCGGCGTGGCCACGGTCGCCACCGCGACCTCGGTCGACCCGTACAGGTTGTGCACGACCTCGCCAAACGCCGCGGTGGCCCGGTTGCCGAGCTCGGGGGGCAGCGCCGAGCCCGCGGTGAACACGATCCGCAGGCTCGAGGTGTCGTACCTGGCCAGCACATCGGGGCCGAGGTCGAGGATGCGCCGCAACATCGTCGGCACCACCACCAGCGCGGTGACCCGGTTGTCCTGGATCGCGCGCAGCGTCTCCTCCGGGTCGAACCGGCGGCGCAGCACGACCGTCGACCCGAGGCCGAAGGACAGCAGGAACTGGGACAGCCCGGTGCCGTGGAACAGCGGCGCGGCGAGCATCGTGGCCTCGCCGACGCGCAGCGGCACGCGGTCGAGGAACTGGGCGATGGCCAGCGGCGACTTCACCTGCCGGGGCGCCCCCTTGGGGGTGCCGGTGGTGCCGCTGGTGAGCAGCACCAGCCCGCCGGGGCGCCGCGGGTTGGGCAACTGGCTGTCGTCCACCCCCGCGACGAGGTCCTCGAGGGTCTCGCCGGTGGTGGGGTCGTCGACCCAGGCCAGGAACGCCGGCAGGTCGACCGCGTCGACCAGGTCGGTGAACTCCTGGTCGTGCACGATCGCCGAGACCCGCTCGCGCCGGGCGACGTCCACGAACTGGGGCTTGGCGAAGCCGGTGTTCATCAGCAGCAGCCGGGCGCCGAGCTTGCCGGCGGCGATCATGGTCAGCACCGCGCCGCGGTGGTCGCGGGCCAGCAGCGCGATCACCGAGTCCGGCCCGAGTCCGCGCGCGGCGAACGCCCTGGCCAGCGCGTTGGACCGGGCGTCGAGCTCGGCGTAGGTGAGCGGGCCGCGCTCGTCGACCAGGCCGACGGCGGTGCGGTCGCGGCCGGCGGCGACCCTGGCCGCGCCGGCGATCGGGCCGAGCTGGCGTAACCGAAGCAGCGAGACCAGCGCCCGGTCCGGGCGGGTGAAGGGCACCAGGCCCGACCGGCGGATGACGTTGAGCCCGCGTACCAGAACCGGAACCTGTGCGACCGCGTGCCTGACCCGAGTCAACTCTGACCTCCTCGTCGGCTGTGCTCGAACCTACTAGGGAGTTAACTAGCGGTCCACCGTGGAACTGTCGGTGGCAGCGCGCACAATGCCGAGTATGCAGGTCGTAGTGGCACCGGAGGCCGATGGCGCCGGCCGGGTGCGCGTGCTCCCCGGCGGCACCGACACGGTCGTGCCCGACCTCGCCGGCTGGATCGCCGGCACCGAGGCCGAGCACGCGCCGCGCTGGGTGCTGCCATCGGCCGACGCGCTCTACCCCGACCTGCTCGCGGCCGGCGTGCGGCTCGGCCGCTGCCACGACCTGACGCTGACCGAGGGCATCCTGCTGGCCCACGCCGGCACGCCCGGCCGGCCGCGCAACCCGGCCGCGGCGTGGGCGCGACTGCGTGGCCTGCCCGAGCCGGCCGACCCTCGGCCGGTGTCCCGCGACGAGCAGCCGACGCTGTTCGAGCCGGACCGCTCCCGGCTGCCGCCCGACGCCGACCCGCTGGCCGCGGCGGTGGCCGTGCACGCCGACCAGGTGCGGCGGATGGCCGAGGCGGCGCCGTTACGCCTGCTGGTGGCCGCGGAGTCGGCGGGCGCGCTGGCCGCCGCCGAGATGCGCCACCACGGGCTGCCCTGGCGGGCCGACGTGCACGACGCGCTGCTCACCGACCTGCTCGGTCCCCGGCCGTCACCCGGCGCGCGCCCGGCCGTGCTCGCCGGCCTGGCCGAGGAGATCACCACGGCGTTCGGTCTGGTCGGCGTGCCGGAGAGCCGGCAGGTCAACCCGGACAACCCGGCGAGCGTGCTCCGCGCGTTCGGCCGCGCGGGCATCGACGTGACGTCGACCAGGGCACACGTGCTGCGCGAGGTCGACCATCCCGCGGTGGAGCCGTTGCTGCGCTACAAGGAACTGGCGCGGCTGTGGGTGGCCAACGGCTGGACCTGGCTCGACTCGTGGGTGCGCGGCGGCCGGTTCCGGCCGGAGTACGTGGTCGGCGGGGTGGTGTCCGGCCGCTGGGCGACCAGGGGTGGAGCCGCGCTACAGCTGCCAAGGGCGCTGCGCACGGCGGTGCGGGCCGATCCCGGCTGGTCGCTCGTGGTGGCCGACGCCGCGCAGCTGGAGCCCAGGGTGCTGGCCGCGCTGTCGGGCGACCACGGGCTCGCGTCGGTGTCCAGTGGGGTCGACCTGTACTCGCGGCTGGCGGCCGACGCCTTCGACGGCGACCGGGACCACGCGAAGATCGCCATGCTCTCGGCGATGTACGGCGGCACCGCGGGGGGCGCGGCGGCGCTGCTGGCCACGTTGCGCAAACGGTTCCCGCAGGCGGTGGACTACGTGGAGCGGGCGGCCCGCGCGGGCGAGCAGGGACAGCTGGTCCGGTCGCGGCTTGGGCGCACCAGCCCGCCGCCGAGCGAGGCCTGGCGCGACCTGATCGGCGCGGCCGCCGACGACGAGGGCGCCGAGCGCCGCTCCCGGCAGGCGGCCAGGGAGTGGGGCCGGTTCACCCGCAACTTCGTGGTCCAGGCCAGCGCGTCGGACTGGGCGCTCACCGTGCTCGCCCTGCTGCGCGGCCACCTCGCCGGCACCGAGGCCCAACTGGTCTTCTTCCAGCACGACGAGGTCCTGGTCCACTGCCCGACCGCCCAGGCCCCCCACGTCACCGACGCCATCACCGCGTCCGCCGCCGAAGCCACCCGCCTGGTCTTCCCGGACACCCCAGTCCTGTTCCCCCTCCAGGCCACCACCGTCACCACCTACGCCGACGCGAAGTAGTCAACTCAGGTGCGGCGGAGGGTGTCGGGGGTGAGGTCGGTGGGGGTGCGGTGGCCGGACAGGGCCATCGTCAGGTCCAGGTCGGCCAGGATGCTGCGGAGGACGTGGCGGACGCCGGCCTCGCCGGCCAGGCCCAGGCCGTAGACATAGGGGCGGCCGAGCAGCACCGCCCGTGCGCCCAGCGCCAGTGCCTTCACGATGTCCGCGCCGGTGCGGATGCCGGAGTCGAACAGCACCGCCAGCCGGTCGCCGACCGCGGCGGCGATCTCCGGCAGCGCGTCCAGCGACCCGATCGCCCCGTCGACCTGGCGACCGCCGTGGTTGGACACCACGATGCCGTCCATCCCGGCGTCACCTGCCCGGCGCGCGTCGTCGACGTGCTGGATGCCTTTCAGCACGATCGGCCCGTCCCAGTGCTCCCGCAGGAACGGCAGCTGGTCCCAGCGCTTGTCCGTGCCGGTGAACATCGGGATCCAGTGCAGGATCGCCGAGGTCTGGTCCTCCTCCGGCGACTTCGCGAGGCCGGCGCGGAAGGCCGGGTCGGAGAACGGGATCGCGGTGCCGATGCCACGCAGGAACGGCAGGTACCCCGCGTCCAGGTCCGTGGTGCGCCAGGCCAGCGTCCACGTATCCAGCGTCACCACCAGCACCGAGAACCCGGCGGCCTTGGCCCGCGACAGGATGCTGATCGTCACGTCGTTGTCGTTGGGCCAGTACAGCTGGAACCAGCGCGGACCGTCCCCATTGGATTCCGCGACCTCCTCGATGGCGTACGACGACGCCGTCGAGAGCATCATCGGCACCCCGAGCGCGGCCGCCGCCCGCGCGGTGGCCAGCTCCCCGTCCGGATGCACGATCGACTGCACGCCAACGGGAGCGAGCATCACCGGCGCCGGCATCGCGGTGTCCAGCACCGTGGTCGACAGGTCCCGCCTGGTCGCGTCGGTCAGCATCCGGGGGACGATCCGCCACCGGTCGAACGCCTCCCGGTTGGCCGCCACGGTGGTGCCGGCACCGGCACCACCGACCACGTAACCGAACGGATCGTCGGCGAGGTGGGCGCGCGCGGCCGCCTCGAGCGCGGTGCCGTTGGTGGTGAACATCGGCACCTGGCCACCGAGACCCTGCAGGTACAGCTCGTTCTGGTAACCGCCGAAGGTCGTCATGCCGCCGCGGTCAGCCCTGGTGGCCGAAGGGCTGCCCACCCTGCGGGCCGAACTGGTCCTGGGGCACCGGTTCCGGCTGCTGCTGCGGCGGCTGCTGGCGCGGCGGGAACTGCGGCAACCCGGCCGGCGGCGCCTGCCGTGGCTGGCCGGGCGGGGGCGGCGTGGCCACCTGCGGCGCGAACTGAGGGCGGCCGAGCACCGGCTCCGGCCCGCGCGGCTGGCCGAACCCGGAACCGCCATGGGGCTGCCCGTGACCCGGCGGGAACCCGGGGCCACCCGGCTGCTGGCCGGGACCCTGCTGGAACTGTTGGCCGGGCGGGAAACCCTGCGGTGGGCCGAAGTTCTGGCCGCGCTGCACGTTCGGCGGCGGGGCGTACCCGCCCGGCGGCGGCGAGAACTGCGGTGCGCCCGGTGCGCCCGGCGCGCTCGCCGGGGCCGGCGTGTCGTTGTTGTTCACCAAGAATTTCACCGCCAGTACGGCGGCTCCGGCCAACGCGAGCCCGACACCGAGCCACGGCTGCGCCGGCTCGGCCCACGACAGGATCTTGAACTGCATGTCGAAGGAGTACAGCGCCACCGAGCCAAGACCGAAGAACGCGAGCAAACCACCTAGCCTGACCAACACGATCGTCCCCTATCCCCGCGCCAATTCGCGCACCCTAGCCTCTACCTGCCCAAATCCGCCACAGTCCGAACCAACTGTTTGCGGCTGCGACCGAGCAACCACCGAGCGCGAGCAGCAACGCGGTGAGTGACCCCGATCCCAGTACCAGCAACACAATCCAGCTGAGGATCGCCAGTACCGACAACATGGCCAACCCTACCGACACCGCGATCGCGGGCTCCCGTGTGGACAGTTCACGCGGTGAAACCCGCACTGGCGCGGGTAACCCGCGCCACCCGTGCCCGGCCAGCGCCGCCACGAACACCACCGTCCCGAGCCCGAACCAGGCGAGCATCCGGCTCGGCGCCGGCTGCCCGGCCACCAGCAACGCCAGCGACCCGACCACCAGCCACGCCGCGCTCCGGCGCACCAGCAACAGCAGGCCGATCCGCTCGGCCCGGCCCAGCCTGCCCGTCGCGCGGCGGGCAGGCGCCCGGATGGCCGGCCGCGCGGGCCGGCGCGGATCCGCGGGCGGGCGGGCGGCCAACCGGGCGAGCTTGGCCACCACGTCCTCGTTGTCCGGGTCCAGCCGGCGCGCCTGCTGGTAGGCCCGCTCGGCGGCCAGCCAGTCGTGCGCGCGGGTGGCCGCGTCGCCGAGGATCTCGTGGGTCCGCGCCTGCTCCGGCGCCAGCGCCACCGCCGCGCCAGCCGAGCGCATCGCGTCCGCGGGCGTGTCGTTGGCCAGCGCCTCGGCCAGCGCCACGTGACAACGCCAGTCCTCGGGCTCGCGGCGCACCGCCTCGCGCGCCGAGACCACGGCCTCGTCGTGCCGGCCGAGCTCCACCAGCGCGAGGCTGGCCACCCGGTGTGCCCAGGACCGCTCGCCGAGCACGATCGCCTGCTTGGCCGCGTCCAGCGACTCGCCCGGCTGCCCCGCGTCCAGGTGGGCCGCGGCCAGCCGGCACCACGAGCCGGGATGCTCCGGGAACTCGGCGATCGCCGGGACCAGCATGGCGATCGCCGAGTGCGGACGGCCCTGTGCGGCCAGTTGGTCGGCTCTGACCAGTACCGACTCGAGTGACCCCGTCATGGTGTGCTCCGGCTCACCCCAGCATGTTGGCGAGTTCGGCGGCGACGAGCTTCGCCGGCTCCACCCGGACGCCGTTGTCGACCAGCGCGCCGAGCGCGTCGCCGTCGTCCCACATGTTGACGTTCAGCGCCGCGCGCACCGCGCCGTCGCGCAGCCAGAATGCGATGAACTCGCGGGCGGCCAGGTCGCCGCGCACGACCAGCTCGTCGGCGTTCGGGTCGGCCAGGCCGCGGTACTCCAGGCCGAGGTCGTACTGGTCGGAGAAGAAGAACGGGCTCGCCTGGTAGGGCTCGTGCGCGCCGAGCAGGTTGCGGGCGACGTGCGCGCCCTGGTCCTTGGCGTTGGCCCAGTGCTCGACCCGCACCCGGTCCGGGTAGCGCGGGTGCCGGTGGGCGGCGATGTCGCCGACGGCGTACACGTGCTCGGTCGAGGTGCGCAGGCCCTCGTCGACGGCCACCCCGCCCGACTCGGCCAGCTCGAGGCCCATCGCCCTGGCGAGCTCCACCCTCGGCGCGGCGCCGATCGCGACCAGCACCAGGTCGGCCGGCAGGGTCGTGCCGTCGGCCAGGGTCACCCCGGAGACGGTGCCGTCGCCGGTGAACCCGGCCACGCCGATGCCAAGCCGCCAGGTCACGCCGTGGCCGGCGTGCAGGTCGTGGAACGCGCCGGCGACGGTGTCGCCGAGCACGGCGTGCAGCGGCAACGGCTGCTGGTCGACCACGGTCACCTCGGCGCCGTGGGCGCGCGCGGCGGCGGCGACCTCGCAGCCGATCCAGCCGGCGCCGATGATCACCACCCGGCGGCCCTCGGTCAGCTCCGCGCGCAGCGACCGCGAGTCCGCCAGGGTGCGCAGCGTGCGCAGGCCGTCGAGGTCGGCGCCGGGAAGCCGGTCGAGCGTGCGCGGGGTCGAGCCGGTGGCCAGCAGCAGCCGGTCGAACCGGTGGCTGGTGCCGCCGGCCTCGACGACCTCCTGGTCACCCAGGCGCACCTCGCTGACCAGGGTGGACAGTCGCAGGTCGATGTCCTTGTCGGCGTAGAACGCCTCGTCGTGCACCCAGTCCGGGTCGGTCGTGTCGCCAAGGAGGATGCCCTTGGACAGCGGCGGCAGTTCATAGGGCCGGTCGGCGTCCTGGCCGAGCAGGGTCAGGTGTCCGGAGTAGCCCTGGGCGCGCAGCTCGCCCGCCGCGGTGGCACCGGCGAGACCTGTGCCGACGATCACGATACGGTTCGGATCGGCCATGTGAATCATGCCTTTCGAGAAGTTTGCGTCGTTCTCACGATTGTCTGGACGAACTGCCGTCACGTAGCCACCGCGGTCGCGTCCCTTGTGGGTATACGGCGCCAACGGTGGCGTAGTTCAGTAACGGCCCGAGGATGGGGATAGTGAACAACCACAGGGAGTGGTCGATCGCCTGTCGCGACGTCGCCGGACGGCGCCGGGACCTGACGGTGTTCGTCCGGCAGGGAAGGGTCGTGCTGGTCACGCCACCAGGGGAAACCGCCGTGCTCGCGGCGCTGGACGTCGGCCGGTTGCGCGCCGTGTTGCGCGACGCCGTGCTCGAGGCGTCGAAGACAACCAGCTGACCGGTCACACCCCCGGCCAGGTGTGCACGGGTTCGTTGCTGTGCATGTGGGTGGCGTAGCGCCTGGTCATCTCGCGCAACGCCGGTCTGCGGTCGACCGAGGTCGTCTGCTCCAGCGCGTGCACGGTGTCGACCTGCCAGGTGGCGCCGTTGCGGCCGCTGATGCACCGCTGCTCGATCACGCCGAGCAGCCGGTCCCGGTCGGCCGCGGCGACGCCCCACGCGTCCAGGCCGGCGTGCGCCAGGGGTAGCAGCCTGCGCAACACCAGCTCGGTCACCGGCACCTCGCCCACCCCCGGCCAGTAGATCCGCGCGCCGATGCCCTCCCTGGCGGCGGCGTGGAAGTTCTCCTCGGCGGCGGAGAAGCTCATCTGCGTCCACAGTGGACGATCCTGGTCGGCGAGCCCCCTGACCAGGCCGAAGTAGAGCGCCGCGTTCGCCATCACGTCGACCACGGTCGGGCCGGCCGGCAGCACCCGGTTCTCCACCCGAAGGTGTGGCCAGCCGTCCACCACGTCGTAGATCGGCCGGTTCCACCGGTAGACCGTGCCGTTGTGCAGCCGCAACTCGCTCAACGTCGGCGTCTCGCCCCGCGCGAGCACCTCCGCCGGGTCCTCGTCGTCGCACAGCGGGAGCAGGGCCGGGTAGTAGCGGACGTTCTCCTCGAACAGGTCGAAGATCGAGGTGATCCACCCGTCGCCGAACCAGACCCGAGGGCGCACACCCTGGGCCTTGAGCTCCTCGGAGCGGGTGTCGGTGCTCTGCTCGAACAGGGTGATCCGGCTCTCCGCCCACAGCTGCTTGCCGTAGAGGAACGGCGAGTTGGCGCCGAGCGCCACCTGGACGCCGGCGACGATCTGGCTCGCGTTCCAGTACTTGGCGAACGTGTCCGGCGCCACCTGCAGGTGGTACTGGACGCTGGTGCACGCGCTCTCCGGCGCGATCGTGTCGGCCTGGGTGACCAGCCGCTCCTGGCCGGCGATGTCGATCTCCAGATCCTCGCCTCTCGCGGCGAAGATCTGCTGGTCGAGCAGCTTGTAGCGCTGGTTCTCGGAGAGGGTCTCCGGGCCCATGTGCTCGTCCTGGAGCGTGGGCAGGATGCCGATCATCACGATGTTCGAGCCGGACAGCTCGGCCTTGCGCTCGGCGGCGTTGAGGCTGTCGCGCAGGCTGGTCTCGAAGTCGGCAAGGCCGGACGGGCCGAGCTCCTTCGGCGGCAGGTTGATCTCGATGTTGAACCGGCCAAGCTCGGTCTGGAAGGCCGGGTCGGCGATCGCGGCGAGCACGTCGGCGTTGCGCATCGCCGGGTCGCCGGCGGGGTCGACCAGGTTCAGCTCCACCTCGAGGCCGGACATCGGGCGTTCGGTGTCGAACCGCGCCTCGGCCAGCATCTGGGCGAACACGTCAAGACACTGACGGACCTTCTGGCGGAACTGCTGCCGGTCCGCACGGGTGAACTCGGTCCGCTCGACATCCTTGCCCATCGGCCTCGCCTCCGGTTCCGAGATCAAACGAGCGTACCCGGGCTAAGCTCCCTCGGTGTGACGGACAACCTGGTCTGGATTGACTGCGAGATGACGGGCCTCGACCTCGGCAGGGATGCCCTGATCGAGATCGCCGTACTCGTCACCGACTCCGAGCTGAACATCCTGGACGACGGAGTCGACGTGGTCATCCACGCCGAGGACGCGGTACTCGAGGGGATGCCCGATGTCGTGCGAGACATGCATGCCAGGTCCGGACTCACCGAAGTGGTGCGCCAGTCGACCGTGAGCCTCGCCGAGGCGGAGAAGCAGGTGCTCGACTACGTCCGCCGGCACGTGCCGGAGGCGGGGACCGCGCCGCTGTGCGGGAACTCCATCGCCACCGACCGGGGGTTCATCGCCAGGGACATGCCGGCGCTGGACACCCACCTGCACTATCGGATGATCGACGTGTCCTCGATCAAGGAGCTGTGTCGGCGCTGGTACCCGAGGGTGTACTACGCGCAGCCGGACAAGGGGCTGACCCACCGGGCGCTGGCCGACATCCGGGAGTCGATCCGGGAGCTGCGCTACTACCGGGGTACCGCGTTCGTGCCGCTGCCCGGGCCGAGCAGTGAGCAGGCCAAGGCCGTGGCCGACGGGCTCAGCGGGGCCAACCAGTAACCGATTGCGGGGCCGGGTGGGGCGCACGTTACGATGTTGTCCGCCGCTGTTTCCCGGCGGCGATGGTGGGTGTAGCTCAGCTGGTAGAGCACCTGGTTGTGGTCCAGGATGTCGCGGGTTCAAGTCCCGTCACTCACCCCAAGAAAACACCAGGTCAGGGCCTCTCCGCTCAGTTGAGCAGGGAGACCCTGACCTTGAGGTGTCCGATTCTGGGAGCGAAATGGGAGCGGGCTCCCCGGATCAGGCTCCTTGGTGATCGCGCAGAAGCCTGTCCAGGACGGGCACCGATGAACGTGGCGAGATCCGCAGCCGTTCGGTGAGAGACTGCTCCCACAGCGCCTGTAGCACGTCCTTGAGCATCGCCCGCATGCTCTCGCTGACGTGGCTGTACACGCCCCGCATTCCGGACACCTCGTGCCCCATCCGTTCTGCTTGGAGCGGGTAGGGAACGCCTGTCTCGTCCATCCAGGTCTGATGCCCGTGACGCAGCCCATGGGGTGTCAAGCCCGGCCGGATGGCAAGCCATGACGCGAAGCTGGTCGCATCTGCCGGACGTGGTCTCCCCCGGCCAACAGGTGGCTGGTAGGTCGGCTCACGCGCGTCAGCGAACGGCCACGGCGGTACCAGCTTGCCCGGCCATGGGTGCGCGTAGTCGACGAGTACCGGCATCTTGTCCCGCTTCCGGCGCCCATTCCTTTCCGGGTAGTAGCCGTCAGCCGCAGGGCGAAAGACGCGCGCACCGTAGTTCGACCGTCGCAAGTGTCCGCCTCTCGTGCCAAGAAAGACGAACTCGGCCCCGGTGCACCATTGGATATCCGGGTCCGCACCGTTGGGGAGCTGACACGTACAGCTGGAACCTGTCGTTGTTCCAAGGTGAGCAGCCAGAAGCTTACTCAGGAACGTTGGCAAGTCGACAGTGCGCATGGACCCATCCTTGGGACGACCTGAGTAGAATTGTCCGTCCAGCTCGTAGAGCTTCCAGTCGATGCCGAGCACGTCTCCCCGAACACAGTTGGGAGCAAGCCCGATAGCTTCACTCCATCGCATTCCGGTGTATGCGATCGTGATGGACAGGACGAAGTCCAGATCGTTTCCGGTCAGCGCGGCAGCGCGCTCGGCGAGGATTAGCGCCTGAAATGGTGATGGCCAAGCCTTCTCCTGCTTTTCGAGCCGCGCTATGCGACTCCGCCCCTTCCTCCCCTTACCTCGTTGTCGTTCCGCAGGGTTACTCGGAATGTGACGGGGGATTGCGTCCGCGAGAACCGTCGTGAGCGTTGAACGCGCACCTGCCGCCGTTCGTTGCGAAAGGCCACTTGCCCTGAGCGCCTTCTCCCACTTCGCAACCTCCTGGGCGGTGAGCGAGTTCAACGCGCGACCACCGAACTCTGGCAAGATGTGATACTCGATCATGTAGCGGTAGTTGCTCAACGTTGTAGGCTCTAGGTCCAACGACGGAAACCACTCGTTGACCCACGTCGCCAGCGCGATATTGCCAGCGCGCGGGTCAACATAGGTGCCATTCCGGATCTCTGCTTCACGATCCTGTCCGTAGTTGACGGCATCTTTCTTGCTCTCGAAGCCCGACAGGCCGTCAAGCGTGCCGTCCGGCGAGCGCCAGCGAGCGCGCCACGCATTTCCGCGCTTTTCCGCGTATGCCACGGTTGATACGTTCCTTTCGTCGACCGATCAGGCGGCCCGTGTCCGGTGACGCGCCTGGAGCGGAGTCGCTTTCTTGCCTGTGGGCTGGGTTCCCCGACGCATCGCTATACGTGGTGTGCTTATCACCACCGTGCTCGGATCAGGCTCGAAAATGTGCACGATTTCGTGGAGATGGGCGACTGAGAAGCGGTAGCTGCCACCGAGCAGGGTGAATGGGACCTTCCGTGCAGCTGCTTGCCGTTCGAGCCAGCTTTTGCGCACCCTGAGGATGTCCGCAGCCTCATCGGTGGTGTACAGGACCGGAAGGTCAGAGTGACTGGTCCTGGTGGGTGTCACTGGGGGTGTCACAGGTGTTCTCCCTGGTCAGAGGGTGTGGAGTGACGGTGTGACAGGTGTGACAGCGGTGACGTCCTGGTGGGTGTCACTGGCCTGGTCGATCGGGTGGTAGGCGCCGCCGGGGGTGGCTTTGACCTGGCCTTTTTCTGCCATGCGGGCGAGGGTTTTGCGGATCGTCGACGCCGGTATGTCGGGTAGGGCTTTGGCGAGTTCGACGGGTTTGCTGCCGGGGTAGTCGCGGATCAGGCGGAGGAGCAGGCCGCGGGTTTCGCTGACTTCGTAGTCGGAGGCGGGGCCGTCGAGTTTGGTCCAGGCACCGGATTGGGGGTCGAAGCTCATGGCGTAGTCGGCTTCTTCGACGTCGCGGCCGGTGACGTGCAGAACGCCGTCTGCTTGGCCGCGTGAGCGTTCCAACACCAACGTGGCGTCTACGGCGCCCATCAGGCCGTTGGTGCCGGACACGAGGTCTTGCCAGTCGTCGGCGCCTTGTTTGCGGACGTGGTGGATGAGCAGGATCGGGACGCCGTAGGTGTCGGCGATGACCTTGAACCTGGTCGCGGCGGCGTAGTCCCCGCCGTAGGCGGACACGCCGGGTGCGTCCCGGCCCCGCATTTTCTCGTAGGTGTCGATGATGACCAGCCGGGCCCCTGGGCTCTGTTCGAGCCAGTCCACGATGAGCGCGTCCCCGCCCGCGGTCATGGTGGGGCAGGCGGTTTCCAGGGTGAGCAACGACGCCGCACGGCCCCCGGCGGCCAGCATTTGCCGCCTGCGGCGTTGAAGGCGCCGTCCGGTGTCTTCCAGTGCGCAGTACAGGACAGGGCCACGTTCGACGTCGATGGAGCCCAGCGCGGCATCGCCGTTGGCGATGTCCGCGCCGATCCCCAGCGACAGCCAGGATTTGCCGAGCTTCGGCGCACCCGCCAAGAGGTTCAGTCCTTCGCAGAGCAGGCCGGGAACGGCCCACCGCACGGGCGGGAACTCCTCGCGCATGAGTTCGGTGTCGGTCCATCGTGTCCGCCTGCTCGGTTGCGGCGTCACCGGATGCAGGCCCCGTCCGGGTGTGGCGGTCATGCGGCATCTCCTGTGGTGTTCCACAGCGCCAACTGCCGAACGTCACGGCTCTGGGGTTGGCTCGCGGACCGGCCTGTTCGGGTAGCTGCCGCAGCTGCGCGTGCGGTGGTGCGCCACCGCAGACTGAAGGGCAGGCAGTTGGCGCAGTTCTGGGCCGGGTGATGCGGCCCAGGCTCACAGCCGGGCATCAGGCCATGCGCGAGTTCGAGCTTGATGGCGCGACGGTGGTGTTTGCGCGCTGTGTCCGACCATGCCATCGAGTCCGCCGATGCCAACAGTCGCCGGTGCTGCTCGAGCCCTTGGAGCTTGAACCCAAACCCGTGTAGCCGGGTCAGGCCACGATCGCGGAGTGCGGCGAGGATCTCGCCTGCCTCGCTGGTGTTCTGCCGGCGACACACACTGCCGACTCCCACCAGTGGCATGGTGGCCAGGTCGATGCCAGCGAGTTCCCGGTACAGGTCAACGCAGAGCAGGTAGTGCTTCACTCTCCAGCCCTGCACAACCGGCACCCAGGGCAATGTCGGGTCCAGTCGCACCAAGGTCGCGTAGTTCGCGACCGTCATCATCAGGTGCAGCCGGATCAGGTCCTCGTGGCTCAACCGCCGGCCCGGGTCAAGGAACTGGCGGGTGCCCACGAACTTCTCGCGTCCGTACTGGCCGCCGTAAATGATCGGCGGCTCACACATCGAGTCCTGCGGCGCTGCCCACAACAGGTGGCCGATCTCGTCGCGATAGCGACGCACCCGCGCCACATACTCCTCTGGGGTGACCGTCCACCGGCCGTGGTACTGCAACTCGGAAAACCCACCCGAGTCCAATGCCCACGACGCCACTGCCCGCGGCAGCGTCTTGTAGGCCCGCAGGCGCACGTCCGACACGAACAACGGCACACCCGCCCGCGCCAACCAGCCCGGCTGATGGGTGCCCAACAGGAACGCCACCATCAGGCCACCTGCCGGGGCCGGTTACGGCCCTTGGCAAGTCCGGATCGGATGGTGGCTCTCGCTTGCTGTTCGGTGTAGGCACCGACCGCGAGATGCCGACCGGCCGCGGTGAGCAACACGGCCTCGTGCTCCTGCTCGGTTAGGGCGCCACCGGCAACGAGCTGTCCAAGCGCGGACGACGCGACAAACAGGCAGGCGTTGCGCTGCCCCTTGGGCGCGGTATGGACGCGTTCGCACTCCATCCGGATCGCGGCATCCAGGTAGCGGGACCGACCAACCCTCGCCACCACCGGATGTTCGGGTGGCGCGGGGAGCGGCGCCGGCCGCAACAGGTCGGTGAGCCACCTCGGGAGCGGCGCCGGGTCCCGGTCAGCGGTGACGGTGTAGATGGCTCCGTCCACGATGGAACCAGGGGCCACGATGTAGCCGCCGTGCGCGCGGGTGTCGACCCGCCACCCGATCCCGTTGCCCTTGTCGCCCTCGGTGTTCCGCAACTGCACCCCGACGGGCGCTTGGAAGTACAGGTGCACCCCGCCGGACGGGGTGGCGGCGGTGAAGGTGTCCCACGGCACGGGTTGGCCGTGGCGGTCGGCGAGCACCGCGAGCACGTCTTGTCCGTCCCGCACCCCGGGCACGTTCCACGGGTCCGGGGGCAGTTCGCCTTTGGCGGTGTCGAGGTCCACCACGACCAGACCCGATGGGCCGGTCGCGATACCGACGTTGAACGGGCCGGCCGACCAGGCAGCCCGGATGCGATCGGGGTCGGTGGTGGCGCGCTGCTCCCACCCGGCGTGCCCGGCCACGCACGCGCCGGTTCGCGGGCACCGGTCGACCCGGTGCAGCGCCGGCAGCTTCGTGCCTGACCGCAACGGGAACACGTGCCAGCCGCGTGACGCGGCTTGCAGCGCGGCAGTGAGCAGATCGGTACTCCGGTCACGAGGGGCCGGTACGGGATCGGGTGTGGCGACCAGGGTTGCCGTGGTCATGGCGTGTCCCTCCACAGTGGAGTCAGTACGTGAACCGAGCAGGCACGGGCCGGGCAGGCGCCCGGGTTGTTCGGTCATGTGCGTCGGGTGTTGAGGGCGTCGGTTGCGCGCTGGACGGCGTCGCGGATCTCGAAGTAGCCGGTGTCGCCGGTGCTTTCGTGGCGCATGGACCGGATGCGTCGAACTTCGTCGGGCAGGAAGCTGGCGCGGACACGACCCGCGGCGACGCCTTCGGCGAGATCCCTGATGCGGTCCAGTTCGGTGGGGTCCGCGCGCACCATGGGGATCTTGTGCAGGTCGTTGGCGAGCTGCCGCAACGGTTCCGGTGTGCTGGCGGGAAGTTGCGGTGCTGGGGTGGCGGGTGCGTCCATCCGCATGATCGCCACGTCCAGGCTGCGCCTGGCTTGGCTGTCCTCGGGTAGCCGGTCCCGCACCTGCTTGTAGGCGTCCAGTCCTTCCTGTGCGGTGAGCTTGCGGCGAACCACGTCGGTGGCCAGGCCACCGAGCACGTTGGCGAGGGGTTGTCCGTCGACCTCCATCCGCGTGTCGGTCCCCATCCTGGCCAGCGCGGACCCGATCACCCCGTCCTCGTGATAGGCGACCGGCGCGGCGTCGTCGAATCCGCCCCACTTGTTGTCCAGCAGCGGCGCGTCCGACATCGCACCGGACACCGGAGACGGTGACGGCGTCTCCTCCGGACTCAGCTCAGGCTCGGTGACCGCGTCCGCCTGGTCGTGGTCCTGCTCGGTTGGTGGCGGCTGCTCCGGGAGTTCGGGCGACACCACGTCCGGGTCCGCGGCTTGCGCTTCGGCCGGGTCCGGCAGGAACGTGTCCTGCACGCGGATTATCTGCCGCGAGCTGCCAGCACTGCCTCGTCCGCCCATCACGCACCACCCCCCGCGCCGCCCGCCTGCTCGGTTCGGGCACCGGCCCGTTTGCGCGCTCGTTGGGTTTCGTGGTTGGCCCACCGGGTCGGGTAGTAGCGGACCTCGGTGCCGGCCGGCGTCAGCGCGGTGGCGGTGTTGGGGAGTTCGCGTCCGTACACCAGCACGGTGGCCGGGTCGAGGTGGTGGAGCATCGCGGTGTAGCCGTCGACGAACCGCGCGCGGGTGTCGGTGTCCGCGCGGGCAATGCCCACGGTGGACACGGCCACCGTCGACCGGGTTGGGATGCCGGCGAACGCGAACGCGAACGAATCCGGTGTGGACCAACTGACGGTGGGGATGACGGCGACGCCGTGGTGAAGCAGCCAGGCGCCACACCAGCGGGACCGGTAGACCTGCCAGAGCTGCATCGCCAGCGGCATCGTCGTCCACAGCGAGAAGTCCGGCGTCAGGGCGCCACCGACCCGTTGGCACCGGGACAGCCCGCGCTCTGGTTTCGACCAGACGGTTTCGAACCGGTAGTCGTCCAGGAAGAAGTGCACGGCGGTGCGCGGATCTACGGTGGCCCACGGGTCATCCGACCAGCGCTCGACCCCGGCCCGGTCGTTGTAGGCCACCAACCGAGCAGGCACCCACCGGGCGGCCGGCAGGGCCGGGATCCCCCACAGGTTGTCCGACTCGAACACAGCACGAAGGTTGAGCTTGTCCCAGTTCCCCGGGACCTCGGCCCACCGGTGGCTGGTCTTCGTGGCGTCCAGTGCGAACACCTCACGGGTCGCGGTCATCAGGCATCACCCCGCTCGTCCCGCGCGGTGCGGCGCGGCGTCACGTCCCTGCCGTCAATGACGATGCGGCCGTCGCCGATGACGTCGACCGGCCCGGTATCCCTGCGACGCCGGGCAGCGCGACGTTGCGCGTCGCGCGCTGCTCGCGCCCGAGCCCGGCTCGCAGCCGCGCCGCGGCCCCGGTTCTCGGGGCGTGGACGGGGTTCGTCGGACGTCACGTCCCCCACAACCCCGGGGTTGCCGTCTGGGCTGGAGGTGGAGATGTGCACCGGACCCTGCGGAGAGACAAGGGTGAGGTTGTCTTCACCGCTCACCGGCCCGACCCCACCATCACGACCGGCGGCCCGCCGCTTGCTGCTGGGCGTCCCGTCCCCGTCTTCGGGTTGCTGGTCGGCCGGTGAGCGGAAGACGAAACCGATCTGGGCGGAGACGTGCTCGTTCCCGCTGGCGACGTTGCGGCGGTGCGTGCCACCCTGTCGCGGCGTGTCGTGTCCCGCCGTGTCGCCGTGGTCGCGCGCCATGCGCGCCGCGCGATCCGCCCACCGAGCCGCACGCATGACGGCGTCGTGGACGCCGTCCTCAACGGTGGTGTCGCTGGACCGGATCACACCGTGTTGTTCGCCGACCGTGGCGCCCGCCCCCGCACTGTTGACGTTGACCATCCCCGGCACGGTGTCTGGGCCGTGCTGGTGTGTCGTGTCCCCCGCCTGATCGGTGGAAACCCGAGCCAGGCGCTCGGCCGCGGCGGCCACGCGCTGTTTCGCGTTCCTGATGCGCTCCGGGTCCTGGGCGTAGGTAGCTGCCCGCAGTTCAGCGGCAGCGCGCTGCACAGCACGCTGAGCCGACGCACGGTCGCGTGAGCCGTGACTGGGACACCGACGTCCGCCCTCACCTGATGAGCGACACATAGCTTCTCCCTTTCTCACTGTCCACAGTGGATGTCAGAGCGCCGGGGGTTCCTCACCGTTGGTGCCCGGGATGCGGGTTTCGTAGGCGCTACACCGCTCGCACCACCGGGTCTCACACGCGCAGCGACCGGCGGCAACTGCCGCAGGGGTCATAGCCAGTGCCCGATGACTGGCCACGGCGCCACGACACCCGCAGCGGATCCACCCCCGCCAGTCGCATCCCTCGGTGGCACAAGCCTCGCGGGCGACGCACTGATCACAACGGGCGTGACCGTCCGGACGGACGTCCCATCCGAGATCACCAAAGCACGCGGTCGCGTCGGCGATGTTCTCGAAGTGCAGGCCACCGACGCCATCAAGCTCGAGGTCGGACCAGCACGTGTCGCACTGCACCGTGATGCAGGTGTGGTGAAGAAACATCAGGACGTCCGCCGATCGCAGGTGGCGAGCATCTCGGCGAGCGCGGCCCGTTCGGCCGGGTCGACCGACAGGCCGTAGGTGTCCTTTGTGGTCACGTAGCGGGTGGCGTAGTCGCACCACACCGCGCGGTTGGGTGGCTGCCACCGCCCGGGGTCGTCGTCGCCCTTGCTGGTGTTGGACTCGGCGGACGCGGCCACGAGGTTGTTCGTGTCGTTGTAGAACTGCTCCCGCTGCCGCCCGGTCCAGCCGGCCGCCCCGGACCGGGCGGCTTCGGCGAGCGGTACGCGGTGGTCGATGTGCACCCGCGACGGGTCCCGCAACTCGGCGCCGTCGTAGGGACCGACCCAGCACGCCGGCCCAACCGGCGCGTCGGGGCAGACCGGGCGGCAGTCCGGGCCGGGTGTGGTTCCGGTGCCCTGGTCGGTGAGTACCAGTTCGCGGGTGTCGCAGCCATCGCCGTGGGTGGCCCAGTCGCCCCACTGGTCCCGTTCGTAGACGGCGGTGGTGTCCTCGGGACGAATCGGCAGCGCGGCCAACGCCGGGACCGGGTCACCGGACAGGGCCGGGGCGGTCTGTGCGGTGGTCGCGGGCAGGCAGGCCACCGCCAGCGCCGCAATCACGGCGATGGTCAGCGCGGCAGCGCGGGTCTGATTGGTGCGGGTCACAAGACCTCCAAATGACTACTATCTGTGACTGTTGTTGGGTGTGGTGAAGACAGGGAGGGAGGCACGGGGCGCCTCGAATTCCCTGGTTTGTGGGTGTTATGGGTGGTCAGCGGGGTGCGGGTCCCTGCCTCCCTGACGGCTGGTTCGTGCTGCTCAGGTCCAGGGAGGCAGGGGCAGGGAGGTGGTCAGGGAAAACTCCCTGACTTTCGGTGCCTCCCTGGCTTCCTCCCTACCCTTTCTCAGCTCTCCTCACCCGCGATTTCGTCACGGACGGTGATCGCTTCGTGGATGCGGGCAGCGCTGATCTGCATGGCGCCGTCGCTTTTGTAGGGGGCCGCTTCGTGGTCGGTGAGGTAGGCCGTGAGAGTGCGGGCGTTCCAGTCCTGGTAGGTGGACCGGTGCTGTTCGACCAGGCGTTGCAGCACGTCCATCGTCTTCATACGGGTCGCGTCACCCAGCACCGCGGCAATGTCGATGAGCGGGTCCCGCGGCGGTTCCCGGTCGACGTCGACCGTGGCGATGCCGCGCTGGTCACGCAGCTGCATCGCGCGATCGGTGACGCGGTGCGCGTCGGCCTGGCCCACGTAGAACGTCCGCAACAACCCGGGTTTTGCGGTGAAACCCCGCTGCATGCACGTGCCGACGTCACCGGGGCCTTCGTCGGTCTTCGGGGTCAATCCCACGGCGGAGATCCCGGCGCGGTAGGAGCCAGAGCCAAGTACGGCGTCGTTGGCCTGGTGGTCACCGATGGCGTAGCAGGCCTTGTTCGAGGCGATGGAGATGAGCTTGCGTGGCAACGCATCCTTGCTGGGTTCGGGGGTGAGGAATAGCAGGGTGATGGCGTACTTGCGGGCACTGGACATCAGCTTCGAGGCGACCTCGATCGCGGCCGCGCCGTGCTTGCCGATGAACAGGTTCTGGCACTCGTCGACGACCAGCACCCGAGGGCGCAGCCGGGCGTCTTTCTCGGCGAGGTCCCTGGTCACGGCACGTGCGTCGTGTTCCTTGAGTGCCTGGCCCCGCACGGAGATCTCCTCGTACAGGGCACCGAGCAGGGTCAGGCAGGCGTCCACGGTGTCGTCGTCGACACCGGTGGTCAGCGACCGCAGACGTCGTTCCATGGGCTCGTAGTCGGCGTTCTCGGCCATCACCACGACGTCGATGTCCACCAGCGGGTCCAGCATCGCACCAAGCAGGATGGTGATGGCCATAGTGGACTTCCCAGAGCCCATCATGCCGCCCAGCACGTAGTTCGCCTCGAACAGCCGGGCCTTGACCACGTCGCCTTTTACCGTCACCCCGACCGGCACACCGGTGAAGTAGTCGCAGGTCGCGGCGTCGGTCCCCAGGTCGGCGAGCAGCGGCCACGGGTCCACCGGCCCGGACAGAGCACCGGGTTTGGCTACCCACAGGTCCAACATGGACGGTTGCGGTTCGGTGGGCCACACCTCGTTCGGGAACCGAACCAGGTTGTGGGCCAACATGTTCTTGCGTTTCACGATCTCCTCGACCGTGCACGCCGGGGGCAGATCGAGCTGCGCGCGCCACCCCTTCCCGTCGATCACCGGGGGCATGCGGAACCGGACCCGCCACCCTTCCTTGAGCGCACGCTGGAAGCCGGGGATGTTCAGGTTCTTCAGGGCGTTGACGATGGTGTTCTCGTCGGGCAGCGCGTCCATCACGTTCCCCGCACCGGGGTCGGGGACCGACAACCAGGCCGGCACCTCCGCATGCTTACGGCCCTGGCTGTACAGGTAAAACAGGGTCGCGGCGGTGCCACCGAGGATGAGGAACATGCCGTAGGCGGTGACGAACCACACCGCGAACGCGACCGCGTCCAGCACCGCGGAGATGGGGCCGATGACGTCGGCGAACTCACCGGTGTTGATCGCGGTGATCACACCAATGACCAGCAAGAACAGCGCGAGACCGACGATGGCCAGGGTGCCGTACTTGATCCACAACCACGGGTTGAGGAAGGCCATCCACGCCATCACGCGATCGTGGCGACGCTGCTTCTCGGCCGTGTCGGCTTCCTGCCAGTACCGCATCGCTTCCTGGTCGCCTGCGGCTTCGGCGGCGCGCATCTGCCGTTCGTAGCGGCCGACACCGTGCGCGTCGCGCCACCGGTGCCACACGATCCCCGCCCCGGCCACCGGGTAGGCGAGCACGTGCCGAACCGCGGTCTTCGTGCGGGCATGGGTGAACACTGTCTTCGCGCCCCGGTACACGGTGACCGCGTCGCGCCGGTACCCCTTGTACCGCTCGATCGCGGCGGCCTTCTGCCGCGCGTTGTACTCCTGCGCGGTGACGATCTCACCTTCCAGCACCTGGTCCGCAGGCTCAACCGACCTCGACTGCGACACCTCGATCGCGGTCGGTCGATCGAGCCGCCGGGCGGGCAGGAACCGCACGTTCGACACCTCTGCGTCGCCGTCGCTGTTGCCGGGGTGATTCGGGTCGTTGCTCATGGCTGGTGTCACCTCGATCAATGGTTCGGGCGGTAGGAGTCACGAAGCTCACGAGCACGCGTCGGGGAGCAGTGCAGAGCACGGCGAATCGACTCCGCCGACGTCGGGTCAATCGAGGACGGGTCGGCCTCGATCGCGGCGTACAGCTCGGTGCGCAGATCCTCGATCGATCGAGCCGCCCGCGACGGTTCCCGCTTCGCTTCCCGGCGCGCCGATCGGGGCGTCTTCCGATCCGACGTCGCGCGATTCGATCGGGTCGATTTCCGCTGGCCGGCCGGCCGATCGGCCCCACGATCGGAGTCGGGACCGGTGTCGCGGTTGGGGTGGTCTAGCGTACCGATCCCGCCCCCGGCGTCCTCGGTCGCGCGGGTCGACCCGGCGGCCGGATAGGGGTCGACGGTGTTCAGCAGTGCGGCCAGCTCGTGGTCCAGGGCATCCAACTCCCGGGACGGCATGTCCTGGGGATCGGGTGTCGAGATCGGGGCGAGGCGGGGTGCGCGCCACGGCGCCAGTCGGGACCGGGTGAGCCGGTACTGGCCAGGCCGGAACAGCAGCCGCGGTTCGCCGGTCTGGTCGATGTCGGCGACCGTGGCCCGAAGCGCAGCCCGCCGAACCCGGGTCACCGTCGCGGCCGTGCGCCGCTGGATTCGGGCCGTGTGCCTGGCGACGCGGGATCGGCGCGGCGCGGCGGTCACCAACTGGTGGGCCGCCACACCCGCCACCGACGCGACCGCCATCACCACACCCGCCGTCACCCCAGCGCCCAACGGGCCGGTGACGGCGCCATGCAAGAAGTTCAGCCCGGCGGCGACCGTGGCGAACGACCACACTCCAAGCTGCAACGCCCACACCGGACGATCCCCGCCGTCCTGCGCGTTGCGGTGCCGAACCAGGTGCACCGCGATCGCGAACGCCCACATCCCCAACTCGGTGATGATCGGCAGGGCGTAGCCGGCCGCCGTGCCGTACACCTCGTGCCCGAACGCGGCCATCGCCGGAACCGCCATCACCGCCGACACCACCGCCAGCGGGTAGATCAGCAGATCCACCACATGCGCACCACACCACCCGAGCAGGCGCGCACGACGCGCCGCGCGCCGGACCCGCGCTTCGGTGTTGCGCTGCTCCTGGTCGGCCCGGTGAGCGCGTTCCGCAGCATCCCGCTGCTCACCCATCGCCCGCGCCGCGTCCACCTGGGTCTGGGTACGGATCGCCTCGACCTGAGCCGCCGCGACCCGGTCCTGACGTGCTTGCTCAGCCTTGGCGGCGTCGTTGAGGCGCCGCTGTTCTTGCCAGGTCACCGTGCACCCCCGACCGGTCGACCGTCCACACGGGACCATTCGTTCCTGGTGAAGACCTCGGCCGCCTGCACCATCAGGGCATCAAGTGCGGCGACCGCGTCAGCGCGGCGGGTCTCCAACATGGAGTCGTCTCCGGCGGCCTGCATCGCCCAGATCGCCTCCGTCACCGCCTCCGCCGCGGCGGTGAACCTCGGTGCCAGGATCTTGACCGTCACCAGCCGAGCGGACACCACCGACCACGTCTCGTGCGCCACCGCCACCGCGTCCGACACCGTTCGCTCATCGTCCATCGTGAGCTGTTGGCGACGCGCGACCCACGTCGACCGGCGGTGCGCGGCCAACGCCACCGCCAGCGCGGTCACCGCCGTCAACGCCTCATCCCGGCGGGTTTCCCGCCGCGACTCCCGGCGTTGCACCCGAGCAATCAACACCTGCGCCACGGTGGCCAGCACACCACCCGCCAGCGTGCCGGCGACCGCGATCACACTGGACCCAACCCCGGTCATGACGCCCCCTTCGGCTGCTGGCCGGCCTTCTGGTCCTGCTCGTTCAACTCGCGGACCTTCTCCAGAACCTCGGCCCAGTGGGCGTTGCAGGTACCGCCCTCTAGACATGAGACACACACGTCCATGTCAGTGATCTCCCTTCACCCGAGCAGTTCCGTCCACACCCGACTCCGGCACCGAGTCCCGCTCACCGGACGCGGTGTCGGTCCCCGCCGCGGTGGTGCTGCCGGCGCGGATCGCGGCCTGCTCACGGGCCGTGCGAACCGCCTGCACCGACCAGCCCGCACCGACCGCGGCCGACACCAGCCACAACCACGGCGACACCGACACCGCCACCGCGGCCGGGACCGCCACACCCGTGATCTCCGGCAGATGCCATCCGAGCCACGAGGCCACCCGCGTGGCCCGATCCGGCACCGGCGTCGCCACCGGCGCGACCCGACGCATCACCAACTCCGAACCCACCACCCGCGCCACGGTCTCGTTCTCCACGGCCTCGGTGTCCAAGGCGTCGGTGTTGTCCACGGTGTTCTTTGCGTGCTCGTTCATCGCATTCCTTCCCCACCAACAGGTCCTGGCCCCGGCCCGGACACAGCCGACGTCACCGCACGATCCACACGCGACATAGCGCCGTCCAGCACCGCCGTCAGCAGCAGCACCGGCAACCGCACGAGGTGCAGCAGCACGAACACCAGCAACGCCAGCGTGAACCGCAGCAGCGCCCACGTCCCGAACCGCGCCAACACATCCGTCGCGCTCATCGCCGACCCGCCTTCTTGGCCGCCGTGCACGCCGCGCACTTCTCGGTCTTCCACGTCGCGGAGCGCGACGTACGGAACGTCTGCCCGCACAAGGTGCGGAAGGTCCCGTCCCACCAGCTCCGCGTGCCCAGGTGGCCGAGTTCCTTCGTCGCGCTCATCACGACACCGTCCCGGGGTTTGTCAGAGCCAGGAACGCCTCCGTGGACTCGTAGACCGTCGCCGTGTCCGCCGGGTCCCGGTCGGTGCGCGCCTCGTCCACCTGGCGGAGCAGCTCGTTGATCGCGTCGTCCGCGGCGTCCCGCTCCGCGGCCAGCTGCTCCGCCAGGGCGGCGGTGTGCTCGGTGACGATCTCCGCGACCAGCACCGCGAGATGGTCCAGCCGGACCATCAGCCGCCCCTGGCCGTCGAACGACAGGAACCGGTGGCTACGGCTCGTGAGCAGCGCCTGCACCGCATCGACCGACACCGGGGCCACCGTGGGCCTGCTCGGTTCGGGTTTCTTGACTACCATGAGGTTCTCTCCACTTCCAGTGCTCTGGTGGTGGTTGGGAACCCCGACCCGGCGGGGGTTCTTGGCGGGATTCACCGCCGGGTCGGGGGTGCTCGACACCAGTCCGTCAGCCACGGTGATCACCGGCCTGATCAGCACGCGTCGCGCGCTGCCGAAGCAGTTCATTCATCGCGTCGACCGCGGCGTCCCGCTCCGCGTCCAGCTGCTCCTGCGGCAACGCGGAGCGCTCGGAGACGAGGTCCGCGACCATCACCGCAAGGTGGTCCAGCCGGACCGGCAGCCCCTCGTCCGCAAGCGCCGGCCCCCGGCGGGCACGGCGGGAGCGGGGACGCTCCGCGGCGAGCGCGCGGGACGCGGCCTGCCGCAACACCCGCTCCAAACCCACCGACACAAGACGCAAGTGTTCGAGAACTGTGTGATCGGGCGCCTTCCGCAGCGCGTAGGTGGCCTGCACCGCCGCGTCTGCCCACTTGGCCAGGTCCGGGAGCAGGATCGCGACCGTGGACAACGGAGCCGTGATCGCCGCACGGGTCACCCGGACAACGGCCCGAGCGTCCCGCAGAGCGTCCTCATCCGCACCGGACAACCGCAGGTCTTCCCGATCCCGCATCGCGCCGCGGTGATCGGCCAGCGCCGACAACAACGCGGTCACCGCGCCCAACGCTTCCGAACGCCGGTCCGCCTCACGGGTTTCACGCCGCGCCACCCGAGCCGTCCGGGCCTGCACCACACCGGCCAACAGGCCACCCAACAGCGTGCCCGCGACAGCGACCACGCTGGCCCACAACGAAACCGTCCCGCTCATCGGCGCGTCCGCTCATCCGCTGCGTTGCGGAACGCGGGCGCCACCTGCTCGTGATGGGCACTCTTGGCGGCGTACCGGTTGGCGGCGTTGACGACGATCTGCCGGTGGTCGAACGCCAACGACAGCGCACCGGACCGCACCTCACTGACCGGTACCCACCGCACGGCACGGGCGTCATCCCCAGCACGAGCCGGGACCATGCGTGCGAACACACCAACGAACGGCACCGACACCACCCGCCCCCGCGGGTCCCGACCCGGCGCGTCGTACACACCCACCAACCCCAACCGAGCAGGCGCAAGCAATCCGGTCTCCTCAGCCAACTCACGCCGCGCGGCCTGCTTGAACGTCTCACCCTCATCGACGTAGCCGCCGGGAAGCGCCCACCATCCCGGGTACGCGTCACTGCCCTCACCGCGCTGGATCACCAGCACATGCAGAAGACCGGCATCGTCGGGAGCGAACAGCACCACATCCGCCGTCAAGTCCACAGTGGTCATGCCGCACCGCCCGACATCGCGAACCGGTTGGCCCACTCGACCATCACCGTCACCGGGTCACGCCACGACGTGGCCGGGTCAGCGTCAAACGCGCGGGCCACCGCCACCGCCGTGGCCTGGTCGGCGCAGACCACTGGAAACCGCACGGACAGGTCCCCGTCCACCCGGGCCGGTGACCACCGGGTGAAGTCCAAACACACCTCACCGTCCACGCCGGTGCGGATCGCTGGTGTGATCGCGAGACCAGCACCGATCGGGAGCAACAGGGCCGGGAACTCGACCGTGGATCCATTGGGCAGAGCGATGATCAGAGTCAGCGTGGTGACAAGCACGCCACCGGGACGCGCCACGGCGACATAGCCATCCATCTTGATGTACGTACTCATGCAGCAATCTCCCCGTACTCAGTAGGGTTCGCCTCGGCGGCAGACACGCAGGGCCAGCAACGGCGACCGAACGACGGAGGCAGCCGGAACTCCCAGCGCCGCCCGCAGTTGGCGCAGGTGCGCAACACGTGCTCCGCGCGGCGCAGCGCAGCCAGTTGGCCGGTGGTCGCGCCAGGCGACGCCACCGCGAGTTCACGCCGATACAGCGCCGCCCACCGGCGACCCTGCCGCCACACCAGTTGTGCGGCAACGGACTGCCGGCCCGGACACAGCCCGGCCGTCCGCAGCTGGCGCCGCGTCGCCAAACCCGGTGGCGCGTCACGAAACCCGAACGTCGGCAGTCCGTTCTCGACCCGGCCCGGCCACCACTCCCCCGACCACGGCAGCCTCACCACTCCAACCGCGGTCACGACGCCACCGCCAGCGCATCCGCAGCCAGCTCGTCCGCGAGCGCCACGGCAACGGCGGCCGGAAGAAACTGGTGCTTGGTGCTGAGCGTCATGCCGTGTGCGGCGAGCACTCGGCCGGCGACCTCAGTCGGCACGCGCTCGACAACGCACCATTCGATGCCCGCACGAGTCGCGTACACCACCTGCACCGCGGAACCGTCCTCAACGTCCCACACCACCGGGCGCACCCCGGTCGACACCGAGTCCGTGAGCCACCGCACCCACCAACGGGCGTCCGCCGTCTCGGTGCGTACCGTCACAGCCCCAGCGCGAACGTCCACGCCGTGCAACGGCAGACCCTGTTCGTGGGTCAACTGCACGATCGCGTAAAGCGTGTCATCCAACGTGATCGTCGCGCTCATGCCGACACCGCCGTTGCCAGCAGCGACAACACGAGCGTGGCCAAACCGGTCAGCAGCAGCACCACCGCGACACCGACCCGCCGATACTTCGCCCGCGCGATCCGCGCCACCACACACAGCTCGTCCGCCGCGCTCACCACACGAGGCGCGTCGTCGCCGTAAGCCCGCAGCAACGTGGACGGACCCACCGTCGCCGCGTACAACCACGAACCAGGCACCGGGTGCCGGTTCAGCCGGGGCCGGATCGCGAGCAGCAGCAACACCACACTCGCGAACACCTGCGTCAGCGACACCCACAACAGGACGGCGCCGGCACCGGTCACGTCCTGACGCGTGGACAACGCGATCACACCCGCCAGACCGACACCCGTCAACGACAGCAACGTCGTCGCCTTGGTATCCGCCCGCCGCGCCGCGTCGTCCGCCTGCTCACGCGTCGTACTCAAACCATCAGGAAGCGCCGTGCTCATGCCGCCGCCTCCCCGGCAACATCCGCACGCCGGTTCGCGACGCGACGCAGCTGCTGACGCTCCAGCGAACTCGTCGCGCCCCACACACCCGTCAGCGCCGGCCGCGCCACCGCGTACCGCAAGCACTCAGCGACCACCGGACAGGACCGGCACACCGCCTTCGCCGCACGCGCGTTGGCGCCGTCCTCCGGAAAAAACGCCTCCGGATCGGTCTGCGCACACACCCCGCGCCGGATCCAGTCCGTACCGGACCGGTCACCAAGGTCGAACAACGCCCACAGCGAATCCGGCCGGCCCCGGCCACCAGCCCGGTTGGCACGAGGGCGAACAGCCCGCCCCGTCACGCCACACCACCCGTGGTACCGGCCACCACGTTCGACTTCCCCGAACCCAGCAGACCGGCACACAGCACGTTCGCCCTGAGCAACCGCGACGCATCCCGACGACGCGCCCGACGCGCCGCACGGGCCAACGCCACGGTGTCCAGCGCCGGACCGACGATCACACCCACCTGGTGCGCGTCCATCGCGTCCTGCGTCGCCGTAGCCAAAAGCTCCAGGTCAGACAAATCCGCGTCGTCGGCGAGAGCTTGGTCAGACGCGTAGTTCCCCAGCTCAGCGGGCCTGTTCATGTCAGTAGGCAGGCGCTTCACCTGATATCCTCCTGTCGTTGCAGTGATGCTTGTAGTACTTGTTACTACAGGTTCGGTCATGAATGTAGCTACAGGCATGATGGGTGTCAACACCCGGCCTCACATCCACCCAGAGGGAGCAATGGCCAGCGAACCGCTCCACAGCACCGTCGCCGCCGACCTGCGGAGATCCATCAGCGAAGGCAAGTACGAACCAGGTCAGGCCCTGCCGTCCGAGGCTCAGCTCGAAGCGAAGTACGGCGTGAGCCGCGTGACCGTCCGTCGCGCGCTGCTCACGTTGGAACAGGAAGGTCTGGTCGCCGCTCGAGCAGGCCGGGGACGCGTAGTGCGTGAACGCCGCGACATGGTCTACCGACCACAAGCGGATGAAGAGCCCCGGCGATCCAAGACGATGGACCGCTTTATGGCATCACTCACCGAGGAAGGTCGAAAACCTACACAGTCCATTGAAGTACAAATTGAGAGTGCCGACAAGCTCGTCGCCGATCGATACGGCGTGCCGCAAGGGACATCCATGGCGGTACGCAAGCGAGTGCGTAGCATCGACGGTGAGCCGTTCAACATCAACGACACCTATTACCTATTGGACATGGTTAAAGACACGCCCATTATGAGTCCCACTGATATTCCAGAGGGCTCCAATGCCGTAATCACTCGCCTGATAGGTCGAGAGGTCCGAGCGCTGGACGAATACTATATTCGAATGCCAAAGCCGGAGGAATCAGAACGACTCGCACTGTCGACAGGTACACCAGTCGCTGTGCATTACCTCACGGGCTTTACGGCGGACGATCATATTAGCCGAGTTGAAAAATATGTCCTACCGGGAGACCGGCACATCATCGTTTACGAGCGTGAGCATCCTTCACAGGATGACACAACGTGACCACAGGGCACCTGCGGCGAGCACAGGGCAAGGACGACGTTCGAGCCGTGGTCGATATGTGGTCTGAGGCAGCAAAGCGACTGGCGAAACGCGGTCTTGACCAATGGCAATATCCAGTAAAGGTGCACAATGTTCAAGCTGCTGTCGACGCCGGTACATGCTGGCTAGCCACCGACTCATTCGGGGGCATTATTGGAACTATTACCGTGGACAGAAATGCAGAGGCCGGTTTGTGGTACCCAGAGGATAAACCACAGGACTCTCTCTACCTTCACCGAATGGTCACGAAACCACGCATAGCCGGCCAAGAACTCGGGTCGGCACTAATGGACTGGGCAGGACGACGGGCGATGGCCGACAAACTGAGTTGGATTCGACTCGACGCGTGGCGCAACAATCAAGGGCTCTGGAACTACTACCTCGATCGCGGATTCGAACTGGTGCGGGTTGTTGCCGACCCGACCGGGTCCGGCGCTTGCTTCCAACGACCGGCGCACATGCAACTCTGTCGGGGTCCGAAGGTGGTCGAGTTGAGCCAGCCTTGACGCGGCAGCGATCACCGTTCGCGCACGAAGGTGCCCCGGCCGTGCACCACGACAACCAGGTTGTCTTGGCGCAACTCCGCGACAGCTCGCCGAACAGTAACTCGGGCCACGCCGTAGATCTCGGCCAGCTCCAGCTCCGATGGCAACCGCGAACCTGGCGGCAGGTCGCCCGACTGGATGCCGGCCACGAGGTCGTCGGCGACCTGACGCCACACCAACACGGCTGAGTCATGTTGGATGCGCTCAGCGCGGGACGACCAGGACACGATGTGCAATGTAGACACACTACGACCTGCGGAAACAATATGAGAGGTCCCATAAGGTCTTAAGAGGTATTACGCTGACCTGCATGGATGCAGACTCAACCGTGCCACCTTCTGCGCAGCTGCGATGGTTGGTCTCCTGGGACGACCGCATGCACGCGTTCGGGCGGGAGCAGTTCCGCAGGGAGGTCTCCGTTACGGCCCTGTGCCAACACGTCGCCCAAGCCTCGACCGTGTACGCCGGGCAGGCTCAGCAGTGTCTTGGGTGCCTGGTCGTACTTGGTTCGGATGCCAGCTGGCGGTGAACGGCTCGACAGCAGCCGGGGCAGCTGTGACAGCCGCCTTACCTGTCCTGGCCGTCACAGCTGTCACAGTGTCACTCCACACGCCCTGAACTGGGGAAACAGCTGTGACAGGTGTGTGACACCCCCGCTGGCCAAGAGTACGGAGCCTATGTCACCGAGGTCGACGACGCTGAGGTGAGGTGTCCCGGCGCCGGAACCCCCCAGTGCTCACGTTCCTGAGCGACTGCAACCCCACTCGGACGGCGGCTCCACCGCTGCGGCGGCACCGCCGATGATTACCTCGTGGACAACCAGTCAGCTCAGCCGAGCACTCGGGTGCTGACGGTCGTTGTCATCGTTTTGGCTGTGTTGACGGAGGCTGCGTCGGCTGTGTTGACCGTGCTGCCTTTCCAGTGGGCTATGGCGCCACTCGGCGGTCTGTACGCCGTGGTTGGCGGATTCGTGTGGCCGCTGGTGCTGCACGCTGTGGCAGTGGCGGCTGTGCTGCTGCTCCGCCGCGATTGCCACCGGGGCCAGGGCCGAGACTGGCATCGTCTTCGGTGGCTGTTCGTGGCTGCCGTGGGCACGATTGCGGGATTCACCGTTATCGGCTCTCTGGAGCGCCATGGGTTCGACCCGCTGGCGCTACTGATCACCGTGTTTGCCGGCATTGGTGGCCCCATCACCCTGCGGATGGCGCTGCCTCGCCCTTGAGGACCAGCGTGCCGGCCGGGTCGGTGACACCTCAAGAATCTGTCTCGGGTGTCACACCTGTCACAGCGTTACTCCACACGCCCTGACCTGCGGAAACAGCTGTGACGGGACAGTGACAACCTCGGGGTGCGCAGAAGCGCGGATCAGTCCTCGGACTCGTCCTCCGGGATCGAGAGGTTCCGGTCGGCGAGCAGCGCCTCAACAGCGCGCCTCAACCACTTCACATCGTCGCGGACCTCAACCACGGTGGTAACGATCGCGGTGACGTCTTCCTCGGTGCGCTGGGCGCGTGACTCCAGGCCACGTACCCGTGCCTCAAGGTCAGCGAACGTCGTTGCCATAGCCGAAGACCTTACCGTCTGCCCTCAACCGGCTGCGCGGAAGCGTTCCTACCGGGCCGGTGACACGTGCTGGACCTGTCCTAGGTGTCACACCTGTCACAGTGTCACTCCACGTGCCCTGACCTGGGGAAATAGCTGTGACAGGGCAGTGACACCGCGATCAGTTCAAGATCGCCCACTCTAATTCTGTGTCACAGGGTCACCGTGGCAGAGAGAGAACAAGAGGCTGTACCAAAGAGGGGGTGATCAACGGCGCACCCGCCAAGAGGTTCCAGTCCTTCGCAGAGCAGGCCGGGAACGGCCCACCGCAC